>DASXJP010000414.1:0-9637 GCA_036497345.1 Thermoanaerobaculia bacterium | reverse complement strand
GCTCCCACCATGGCCACCACGATCCACAAGACCGTCCGCCACGAGGGCCACCCGCCGGCGGCGAGCAGCATCCCCAGGAAGGCGAACGGCAGGGCGAACAAGGTGTGCTCTATTTTGATCATTTCGAGCACGGTCGAGAGGGTGCGGATGGGTCGCATGGAGGGGGATTGTAGCGGAGGGGAGGGGGTGGTGGGGGCGGCCCTGGGTGGTCTCAGAAGGCGTAGACACCAGCTCATGCGCGGAGTAACATCGTCACCGGTCGCCAGTACATGGCTGTGCCGAGGGCGCCCATTCGGAGAAAAAAGCGCGGTCTGATATGGCCAAGGTCAATCATAACCACTCCCACCCTGTCGTGGCAAAGCCCTATGCGTCGGATGCGGCTCGGCCATCGGCGCCACAAGGGAAAGGGTCGGACGACGCTCACCCGGTCGTCCTAACCGCTCGTGACTGGGAAGCCTTCCTGGCGGCCTGGGACTCCGACCGGCCGCGCCCACGACTTGAGGCATTAGTACAGCGCCATCGGAACTGCCGACGGTCCGATGTCGGTTGACTGGTGCATCCAAGCGTTGCGCCGTGACCATGACCGCGCCAAATTCGGCTGCGGTGAGTCTGCTCTCGACGAATATCTCTCCAACTTCGCCCGCTGCGCCCACCGGTTTCCCGTGTTTGCCCTCCGTTGGGCAATGCCGCCCCTCCCCCTCTGGAGGGCACGACAGAAATTCCGCAAGGGCCGCATGAAAAACCGGAGGGCAATACGGCCCCTTCCGAGGACGCTACCGGAAAACGGGAGGGCAATGGGCGTAGGCAGCTTGCATAGGTCCGTTGGCTGCCTGCGCCCAGGGGTCGATCTTCCGCCTCCATTCCAGGGTGATGCCCTGGGCTAAGTCCCCGTTGGGCTGGGCTAAGCCAGCCCGGGCCTTCGGCCCGGAAAGACCGGCGATTCCTCCGGAGCTCGGTCGCTCCTCCACGTTCCGGGGGCTAAGCTCGGGCTAAGTTAAAGCGGCCCCTGCGGGCCTCTGGCATTCTATCCTGCGAAAAAATCCTCGGCTTCTACGACCCCGTGACGTAGAGACAAGTCTGCAACGGCTCGTTGCAAGCTTGCAACGGCCCATTGCAAGGCTGTAGGAGCCATTACAACGTTGCAACGGCTCATTCTTCCCTTGCAATGCCCCATTGCAAGCTTGTAATGGGACGTTGCAAGGTTGTATGGCTCATTGCAACGTTGGAACGGGCCATTGCAAGCTTGCAACGAGCCGTTGCAAGGCTGAAAGAGCCGATACAAGCTTGCAACGGGGCGTTCTAAGCTTGCAATGGCCCGTTGCAAGGTTGTATGGCTCGTTGCAAGGCTGTAGGAGCCGACACAAGGTTGCAAAGGCTCGTTGCAAGCTTGCAATGGGACGTTTCAACGTTGCAACGGCTCATTGCAAGCTTAGAACGGGCCGTTACAAGGTTGGAAGGCCCATTGCAACCTTGCAACGGCCCATTCCAAGGTTGCAACGAGCCGTTGCAAGCTTGCCATGGGCCGTTCTTACCCAAGGCATCAGCTTGCGGCCTCAGCCCTGGGCCGGGTCTCCCGGCCCGTTGGGCAGATCGCTTTCCAGACCCTCTTACCGCGCGTGCACGTTCAGCAGCTTCAGCGGCTGCGGACTGTAGTTCTCGATGTCGACCTGGTCCTTACCGGCCAGGGTCACCTTGGCGGCCTGGTAGAATTCGCCGTCCCCCTTGCCCGTGCTGTCGAGCTTGAGCTCGATGTACGCGAAGGGGTAGTCGACGGTGCGGAGGTTGTTGATGACCTCATACTGCGCGATCGGCCGGTCGATCATGAGGCGGACGAGCGTGCCGCCGTCCGGGGTCGGGTGCGAGCGGGCCACCGCGATGGGGTAGCCGAGGCTGCCGCCGATGCGGATGTAGCCGGCCTCCTGGTCCCACAGGGTGTCGCGCAGGGCGTCCGGCCCCTTCCCCCCGAGGATGCCCCGCAGCCGCTGGACCTGGGCGTCCTCGGTGTAGTGGTCGATGTGGATCACCACCGGGGCGCTGCCCGAGCGGACGGCCGTGCCCGCGGGCGCCACCAGGGTGCCGGTGAATTGGGTTTCAGCGAAAGCGGCGGTCGACAGAGCGAGCGCCGCTGAGAAGATCAGCGCCATCACACTCTTGCTTCTGTTCATGGTCTTGCTCCTTGGTGCGAAATGCCGCGCAACACCTGGCCGCGCGGCACGTCCTCTACTTATGCAAAACGCAACCGGACGGTACGAAAATCCCCGCCCGGTTCGTGACTGTGGGCCCGGCTCAGCGGTGGTGGGGCGGCCGGTAGCCGTTGTCGTGGTCGTGGTCCCGGTCCTGATCATGGTCGTGACCCCAGGCGCCGTAGTAGCCCGCGTGGCGGCCGTAGTAGCCCCCGAGCTCGTTCATCAGGTCGTGGATCCGGTTCATGCCGCTGTCCACGTAGGGCCGGGGCGCGATCCGGCTCAGCGACCGGTCGGCGGCGTAGAAGGCCTGTTCCAGCCGGGCGAAGTCGTCGGCGGTATGGCGGGGCTCCCGCCGGTAGCTCTCGACCTGGTCATGGAAGTGGCCGGCCGCGCTGCTGAGGTCGCGCAACCGCTCCAGAGCCCGGGCCTCATCCCGGTCCGGCCGGCGGTTGTTGCGCGCGTACTGCCGGGAGATCGAGAGCGCCGTCTCGTCGATCTGGTGGGCGACCACCGAGACCCGGTCGAGGTGGCCGGTATCCGGGAAGATGGAACGGCGGTTGTCATACCCCTGCGCCTGCAGGGCGGGGACGAGCGAGAGCGCCAGGGCGGCGGTGAGAATCAGGGAGTGGGTGGTATGTCGTCGCATGGGGGTTACCTCCTTGTTGAACCCTTACCTATAAGGGCAAAAGGGATGCCAGGAGGTAGAAGCACCACGGAATCAGGGAGTTGCGTAAGGAGGCGGAAACAGGGAGGGGGAAAAAACGTCCTCTGTGGGGGACAGGACCCTCATCACCCCGGCCCTCTTCTCCCATCCCTCCACCCACCCGCCGGGGAGAAGAGGGAGAGGTCAGCCTGAGGCTCGTAGGGGCGGCCCTATGTGGCCGCCCCTACAGGTCCTGCTCCTTGTTCAGAGGGGCTGGGGAGTGAGGGCTCACGCCGCCTCCGCCAAAGGCTCCTCCCCCGCCGCCCGCATCTCCGTCCGCCGTTTCCAGACCTTGTAGACCGCGGGGTAGACCAGCAGCTCCAGGAGGAACGAGGTGACCAGGCCGCCGATCATGGGGGCCGCGATCCGCTTCATCACGTCGGCTCCCGCCGAGGTGGACCAGAGGATGGGGAGCAGGCCCATGAAGGCGGCGCAGACGGTCATCATCTTGGGCCGCGCCCGCTTGACCGCGCCGTGGATGATCGCCTCGTCGACGTCGGCCAGGGTGCGCAGCCGCCCGGCGCGCCTCGCCTCGTCCCAGGAGAGGTCGAGGAAGAGGAGCATGAAGACGCCGGTCTCGGCGTCGAGGCCCAGCAGGGCGATCATCCCCACCCAGGCGGCGATCGAGACGTTGTAGTGGAGGAGGTGGAAGAGCCAGACCGCGCCCACGGCCGAGAACGGCACGGCCAGCATCACCACCAGGGCCTTGAAGGGGGACCGGGTGTTGGCGTAGAGGAGGACGAAGATCAGCGCCAGGGTGACCGGCACCACGATCTTCAGCCGCTCGCGCACCCGCACCATGCTCTCGTACTGGCCGCTCCACTGGAGCGACTGCCCCGTGGGCAGGGAGACGTGGTCGCGCACCACCCGCTTGGCCTCCTCCACCCAGCCGCCGATGTCGCGGCCGGCGATGTCCACGTAGACGTAGCCGGCCAGGAAGCCGTTCTCGTCGCGCAGCATGGCGGGCCCGCGCGCGATCTGGAGGTCGGCGATCTGGGCGAGCGGCACCTGGGCGCCGGTGGGGGTGGCGATCAGGACGCGGGCGAGGCGGGCCGGATCGTCGCGCAGCTCCCGGGGGTAGCGCACGTTGACCGGGTAGCGCTCCCGCCCCTCGATGGTGGTGGTGACGTTCTCGCCGCCGATGGCGGTGGCGATCACCGTCTGCATCTGCTCGATCGTCAGGCCATAGCGGGCGAGCTGGTCGCGCCGCGGCACGATATCGAGGAAATAGCCGCCCGCCACCCGCTCGGCGTAGACGCTGCGGGTGCCCGGGATCCTGCGCAGCAATCCCTCCAGGGTCTCGCCCGTGCGCTCGATCTCCTTGAGGTCGGAGCCGAAGACCTTGATGCCGATCGGCGAGCGCACGCCCGTCGAGAGCATGTCGATGCGGTTCTTGATCGGCATCGTCCAGATGTTGTTGACGCCGGGGATGCGCAGCGCCCGGTCCATCTCGTCGACCAGCTCCTCCATGGAAAGGTGGTCGGGCCAGAACGGTCGGAAGGCGGGCTTCATCCAGTCCGGAGCCCAGGAGGAGTACCAGCGCGCCTTGGGTCGCCACGCGCTCTCCGGCTTGAGGACGACCGTGGTCTCCACCATCGAGAACGGAGCCGGGTCGGTCGAGGTGTCGGCGCGGCCGGCCTTGCCGAAGACCCGCTCGACCTCGGGGAACCCCTTGAGGATGCGGTCCTGGGTCTGCAGGAGCGCGGTGGCCTGGGTGACGGAGATCCCCGGGAGGGTGATCGGCATGTAGAGGATGGTCCCCTCGTCGAGCGGCGGCATGAATTCCGAGCCGAGCCGGAAGTAGAGGGGGAGGCTCACCGCCACCAGAGCCAGGGCGCCCAGGATCACCGCCCATGGCCGCCGGAGCACGAAGCGGCAGGCCGGCTCGTAGACGCGGGCGATGGCGCGGCTGATGGGGTGCCGCTCCTCGGGATGGTAGGTGCCCACCGCCACGCGGCTCGCCAGCCGCGCCAGCCAGCGGGGGCGGAAGGTGAACGGGTCCATGCGGGTGAACATCATGCGCAGGGCGGGGTCGAGAGTGACCGCCAGCAGCGCGGCGATGGCCATCGCCAGGTTCTTCGAGATGGCGAGCGGCTTGAACAGCCGGCCCTCCTGGTCGACCAGGGCGAAGATGGGCAGGAAGGCGACCGCGATCACCAGCAGGGAGAAGAAGACCGAAGGGCCCACCTCCTGGAGCGCCTCCAGCCGCACCTTGTGGAAGTCCCCCTTGCGCCCCCCGGCCTGCCACTGGTGGAGCTTGTTGTAGGCGTTCTCCACCTCGACAATGGCGCCGTCCACCAGCACGCCGATCGAGATGGCGATGCCCGCCAGCGACATAATGTTGACCGATACCCCCAGGAAGTACATGGGGATGAAGGCCAGCAGCACGGAGATGGGGATGGTGAGGATGGGCACCGTGGCCGACGGGAGGTGCCAGAGGAAGAGCAGGATCACCAGGCAGACGATGATCATCTCGATCACCAGCTCGTGCTTGAGGGTGTCGAGGGCGCGGGTGATGAGGTCGGAGCGGTCGTAGGTGGGGACGATCTCCACTCCTTCGGGCAGGCCCGGCTGGATCTCCTCGATCTTGGCCTTCACCCGCTGGATGACGTTGAGCGCGTTCTCGCCGTGGCGCATCACCACGATGCCGCCCACGTGGTCCCCCAGGCCGTCGAGGTCCGCGACGCCGCGGCGCATCTCGGGCCCCAGCTCCACGCGGGCCACGTCGCGCAGCAGCACGGGGACGCCGGTCGGCCCCACCTTGAGCACGATCTGCTCCAGGTCCTCCGGGCGCTTGGCGTACCCCCGGCCGCGCACCATGTATTCGGCGCCGCTCGCCTCCAGAAGGCGCCCCCCCACCTCGTTGTTCGAGCGGCGGACGGCCTCCACCACCTGATCGAGCGGCAGGCCGTAGGAGGCCAGGCGGTTGGGATCGACGGTGATCTGGTACTGCTTGACGTAGCCGCCGATCGCCGCCACCTCGGCCACGCCGGGCACCGATTGCAGGGCGTAGCGCAGGGTCCAGTCCTGATAGGAGCGCAGCTCGTCCAGCGAGTGCTTCCCCGAGCGGTCGACCAGGGCGTACTGATAGACCCAGCCCACGCCGGTGGCGTCCGGGCCCAGCTCGGTCCGCACCCCTTCGGGCAGGCGGGACTGGATCTTCGACAGGTATTCGAGCACCCGCGAGCGGGCCCAGTAGAGGTCGGTGCCGTCCTGGAAGATCACGTAGACGTAGGAGAAGCCGAAGTCGGAGTAGCCGCGCACCGCCTTCACCCTGGGAGCGCCGAGCAGGGCGGAGACGATGGGGTAGGTGACTTGATCTTCCACGATGTCGGGGGAGCGGTCCCACTTGGAGTAGACGATCACCTGCGAGTCCGAGAGGTCGGGCAGGGCGTCGAGGCGGATCTGGCGAAGGGCCCAGACGGCGACCAGCGCCAGGGCCGCCACCCCGAGCAGCACGAGCGCGCGGTTGCGGGCCGAGAAGGCGATGATCCTGCGGATCATGGGGCGCCTCCTCCCACCGGAGCCGCGGGCAGGGCCTGGATCGCCGCCCGCAGCCGGGACTCGGAATCGAGCAGGAAGTTGGCCCGCACGGCGACCCGTTCCCCCTCGGTCACGCCGGAGAGGACCACCGCCTCGCCGCCGGCCCGCTCGCCCACCCGCACGGCGCGCGGCTCGAAGGTCTCACCTTTCTGGACAAAGACCATTTGGCGGACGCCGGTGTCGATCACCGCCGAATCGGGAATCACGATCCCATCCCGCGTCTCCAGGTCGGGGATGACGTCCACGTACATCCCGGGTTTGAGAGCGAGGCCAGGGTTGGAGAATTCCAGCCGCGCCTTCAGGGTCCGGGTCTGGGGATCGACCGTCGGATAGACGAACGCCACCCGGCCGGTGAGGTGGTTGCCGGGGTCGTAGGGGAGCGCGACGAACGCCTTGGCGCCCAGCCGCAGGTCGCGGCTCTCGTATTCGAAGAAGTCGGCCTCCACCCAGACCCGCGAGAGGTCGGTGACGGTGAGCAGGTCCATCCCCGGCTGCACCTGCTGCCCCTCGAAGATCTGCTTGCCGCTGACGTAGCCGGAGACCGGGGCGGTCAGCGTGACCGTGCGCTGGGCGGTGCCGGTCTTCTCCAGGCGGGCGATGGTGCTTGGCGGTACGTCGAACAGCTCCAGGCGGCGGCGGGCGGCGGCCAGCAGGTCGTCACCCCCCCGGCGCACCTCGGGCAGGGAGGACTGGGAAAAGCGCGCCGCGGCCTCCCGCGCCCGCAGGAATTCCTCCTGCGAGGCGAGCAGCTCGGGCGAGTAGAGCGACAGCAGCGGCTGGCCGGCCCGCACGAGCTGGCCGGTCGAATTGACGTAGAGCTTCTCGACCCAGCCGGAAATCTTGGTCTGCACGCGGCGGACGCGGGTCTCGTCCGGCGTCACGACCCCGGCGGCGCGGGTGGTGCGGGTGAGCGGGCGCCGGGCGGCCACCACCGTCTGCACCCCGGCGAGCCGCACCCCCTCGCCCGCCACCTCGATCGGCGCATGCTCCGGGATCGCGTTGGGCGGCGCCGGGGCGGCGGCCTTCTCTTCCCGCTTCCCGTTCTTCTCCATCTTGACCAGCCGCATGCCGCAGATGGGGCAGTCGCCGGGGTTGTCCGCGTGGTAGTCCGGGTGCATGGGGCAGTAATACTGCTGGGCGGCCTCCTGAGCTTCCCGATGACAGGCGACCGGAGCGATCAGGAGCAACGCCACGAGCAGGACGAGCGCGGATTGGAGGAGGGTCTTGAGCTTCATGGCAGGCCTCCAGTCAACGCCTCCAGCCCGGCCCAGGCGGTGTAGCGGTCCGCCTCGCGGCGGGCGAGCTGCACCCGGGCCTCCAGCCAGAGGTTGAAATCCTCGATCAGATTGGAGAAGTCGCCGCGGCCGGCGAGGTAGGAGGCGCGGGCGGCGTCGAAGGTGGCGCTGCTCTGCGGCACGATTCCCTCCCGGTAACGGACGATCTGGCGCTCGGCGCGGCTGCGCTCCGAGGCGAGGCGGGCCACCTCGGCGCGGGTCTCGGCCTCGGCGGCGCGCAGCTCCTGGCGGGCGGATTCCAGCGCGGCCTCGGCGGCGCGGACCCGCGGCTCCTGCTTCTCCCGCTTCCAGAACGGCAGCTCGATCTCTACATTGACCATGAGCACCGGGCCGCGCGGGCCGCGGATGGCGAGCCCCGCGGACGGGGTGAAGTCGGGCTTGAGGTCGAGCCGCGCCGAGGCGAGCCGGCGCTCGGCCGTGGCCACCGCCGCCCGCGCCATCCGCACCCGGGTGGACTCGGCCGCCGTGGATGGCGCTGTGGATGGGATAGTGACGTCCGGCAGGGAGGTGACCGGCCCAACGGGGGAATCCCCGGAGCGGTCGAGCCAACGGTTGAGCTGGGCCACGATCGACCGCCGCTCGGCGTGGTGGTCCTCCAACTGCTCCTCCAGCCGGGTCACCTGGAGCTGGGCCTTGAGCAGGCTCTCCTGCTCGCCGCCGCCGGAGGAGTAGCGGGCCTTGGCTGTGGCCTTGAGCAGGTCGGTCAGCTCACGGCCGGCCTCCAGGGCCTTCTGCTCCTGGTCGATGGCGTAGAGGCGGGCGTAGAGGGAGCGGACCTCGCGGGCGATGCGGCGCTCGAGGTCCACCGACTCGCTCGCGCGCTGGGCGGTCTCGGCGCGGGCGGCCTCGGCGCGGGCCTGTCGCTTGCCGGGGTACGGCAGCGGCTGGCTGACCTGGACCCCGGCCATCGACATGTCCTCGGTGCCGATCGTGTAGTTGGGGAAGTCGGCCATCTGCACCAGCGGCTCGACCGTGGGATCGGCGAGCGCCGCGGCAGGGCGTTCCATCTCCCGCGCCGCGGTCTGGCGGGAGCGGGCGGCGGCGAGATCCGGCGACCTGGCCAGCGCCTCGGCCACCAGCGCGTCGACGGAGACCGACGGCCCGCGCGAGAGGTCGTCGTCCATCTGGGCCGCCGCGGGAATCGCCATCAGGACGGCGAGCGACAGGATCGAAAGCGAGCGGAACATCGGGCTCCTCCACGGGAAAAGGTCGGTTGCGGCCGCGCCCTGAAGGGCACGGCGGGACACACCTCTCCTGGGGGAGCTCTAGATCAGGAAGACCGCGTGCAGCGTATACAGGCCGACCCCCTCATGGAGGAGAGGGGGAGCGGGGTGAGGCGCCCGGAACGGCCGCTCGACCCGAGGCTCCAACGCGAGCACGACCGGAGCGGCCAGCGCGACCGGCGCGGAGGCGAAAGGCTCGACGGCCCGGGAAGCCGGCACGGGCGCCGGCGTCTTGACCGTGCCGCAGCACGGAGGCGCCTTGACCATGGGGGTGGCGCTCGACTGGCAGCAGGGCATCGCGTTCCGCGCCGGGCACGGTCCGCACGCGGCGGACAGCACCCCCGGCAGCCCGGCCAACAGGGTCAGGATAAGGAGGAAGGCGATGCGGGTCCGGCGGTCGAGCTTCATGGGCACACTCTACGAGCCGCCCGCCGGCCGCGCGCCGTCTCCACAAACGGGAGGGCGCGTCCGCCGGGGTGGCTGCCATCCCCACCCCGAAGGGTGGAGATGCTTCAGGATAAGCCAAAACTGGCGGGAGGGTATTCCGCCTCAGAGACTGTGAAGGAATCGCAGATCAGGGGGTAGATTCGCGAGGTTGGCAGGGCGGCGGGAGCCTTGGCGAGTTCGAGTGCAACGGGGGGATGGTGAAAAGAAGCGGCTTGGACGCAGGGTGGAGCGTCAGGGAGG
>DASXJP010000413.1:0-1667 GCA_036497345.1 Thermoanaerobaculia bacterium | reverse complement strand
GCTCTCCGGCATGTGGATGAAGCGCGGCCACACGGTCAACAGCGGCCGAAAGCTCGCCCTTCTGCTCTGCACCGTCGCCGTCCTGCCCATCATGCTGGTGCCCCATATGCATGTGCTCTTTCCCGCCAACGCGTGGCCCGCAATCGCGCTCTTCTCGCTGGCCGCCGCCGCCCACCAGGGCTGGTCCGCCAATCTCTTCTCCACCCCCACTGACATGTTCCCCTCCACTGCCGTCTCCACCGTCGTCGGCCTCGGCGGAGCCGTCGGAGCAGTCGGCGGAGCAATCTTTACCTGGGTCGTCTCCCACTTCTTCTCGCTTCATCCCATGCTCATCTTCCTTCAGGCCAGCTTCGCGTACCTCCTCGCGCTCGCCTTCTTCCAACTCCTCGTGCCGCGGCTTGGCGAGGTTCGCAATGCCTGATCTCCCGTCCATGAGAAAAACCTCCCACACCCCGTCTCCACCTTTGAATTCCCTCCTCCGTCACCGATCCGACGTCCCGATCACTCGTGTTACCCTTCTCCCACCGAGCCCCAAGGAGTGCAGTTGAGCTTGAGAAAAGCGCTTAAACAACCCACCCGCGAAACCACCGGACACAGCCAGCTCACCATGCAGGTCGTCGAGCACGTCCGCTCCCTCATCAGCCAGGGCGTCGTTCGCCCCGGCGACCGTCTTCCCCCCGAGCGCGAACTCGCCCGCGAGCTCCAGATCAGCCGTTCCAGCCTTCGCGCTGGCATCGGCTTCCTCTCCGCCATGGGCGTGCTTAGAAGCCGTCACGGCGCCGGCACCTTCGTCTCCTCCGGCCCTCCCGCGCTCGACTCCAGCTCCCTCTCGGTCCTCGGTGTCCTCCATGCCTTCCTTCCCTGGCAGATGTTCGAGGCGCGCCTCGTCATCGAATCCGACCTGGCCGCCCTCGCCGCCGAGCGCGCCACCGACGAGCACCTCACCGAGCTCGCCGAAGAGGTGGCCGAGGTCTACGCCTCCCTCGACGCCCCCCAGGACTACCTCGTCCACGACTTCCGCTTCCATCGCACCGTCGCCCGCGCCGCCGGCAACCCCATCCTCTCCACCCTGATGGAGACCATCACTGCCAATCTCTACGAAGACCGCAGCAAGACCATCGCAAACGCCAAGGACCTCAAGCAATCCGCCGACATGCACCGCGAGATCTATCGCGCCATCCGCTCGCACAATCCCGCCCAGGCCCGTCTCGCTATGCAGCAACATCTCAACCTCGCCCGCACCGCCCAGGCCGCTGAGGCGCAAGACGATCCCGAACCCAGCCAGATCGCCGCTCCCGCAGACGAGCTCGAATCTCAGCTCGCTTATTAAAAAGGCCAGCAGCCACTTTCGCACCCTGCAACCAGACTTTTCTTGCCACTCTCTTCCGTGTTCCCTCTACAAGAACACGGAGCACTACGCGCTGCACCTGTTGTCCTCGATCCTCCTCCGCCTCAGCGCAATCGAGCGGCGCCATCCGGTCGACCTCCTTCCTCCCCTGCTAGACTGAAAATTGGCCTCCATCATGTCCGACATACAGAAGAAGTTCTATCTCACGACCCCGATCTACTACGTCAACGCGCGCCCCCACATCGGCCACGCCTACACCACCATCGCCGCCGACGTCATCGCCCGCCGCCATCGCCTCCTCGGTGACGACACCTTCTTT
>DASXJP010000412.1:0-4494 GCA_036497345.1 Thermoanaerobaculia bacterium | reverse complement strand
AGGTTCCTGGGCGGACCCCCTTGTGTACATGCCCTGGGCTGATACCCCGGAGGACCTCCGACGCCAAGCCATACGGCGCCAGAGATGTTGCCTTCCGCTCACCCCACGACGTTGGCTCCTCGATGCAGTCTCTCGAGGCTGGTTACCACGGCCTGCACACTTGCTGTCTACGCTTCTCGCCATGGAGTTACCCCCATGACTGCAAGACTCGCTTCCGGTGGGTGGCCAACCCTTGCCGGGTAGGATTCGGGCCTACTGGGTCTGCTACGAAGGGTTTCAGGTTCTGTCTATTGCATTTTCCTTTCTCCCTTCCCAGGCTTGGCCTGGCGCGAGGGACGTCTCTTCGGAGGGCATGCCCTGGCTGCCATCCCGCCCTGCCGGGGCACGCCCCACCCGCCCAGCGCGGGTAGCAGGTTTGGATGACCTCGGGAGGGAGACGTCCCGACGGTGGGGGCCTGCCCGTGTTGTGCTGAAACGGGCTGGGACGTCTCTACACCCTTCGCCGAGCAGGTTCCTCAAGTAACGGTGGAGAAGCCGTGCTGAACGAGATGGGAGCGGATCCGGTCGGCCGCCGGGAGCTTGAGGCGCGGCTCCGCGCCCCAAACGCCGGTTCCGCGTCCTATTTCTTTGTAATTTTGTTTCGTAGAAGATCAACCTTTCGCGGCAAGATGAAAGTCGGGAAGGACGTTACGCGGCCCGAGCTCCTCGGCGGACCGAAACCCGAATATACGCCGGAGGCCCGGCAGGCAAGAGTGGTGGGCAATGTGATCATGATGGCGATGATCGATCGCGAGGGCTGCGTCCGCCAGGCTCGGGTCCTCAAGGGGCAGCCGTTCGGTCTCGGGGAAGCCGCCGCCGCCGCCGTCCGGCGCTGGACTTTCAGACCAGCCACGTACCAAAACCGGCCTGTCGCTGTCGATTACGTTCTGACCGTCACGTTCCAGCCAGACGAAAACCCGGAACCGGCGGACCGGCGGGGCGCTGCTTCCTCGTCTGGCAGCCGGTGAGTTTAGAGCTGGTGCTGCGCTTGCCACGACGACTAGAGGGCTCGCCGGGCTCGAAAGGATTTACAATTCCCTGAAGAAGTCGGCGAAGGGGAGATCCTCATGGGGAAGCTTGGCGAGCTTGGTAGGAGGATGTCGTTCACGGCGGCTCTGGCCGCCCTGCTGCTGGCCGCGCCGGCCGGAGCGCAGTATTGTGCGGCGACCGGGCCGGTCAATCTGGGCTTCGATCCGCTCTCGGGCGCGTTTCCCCAGAGCTGCAACTGTTCCTGCACCGGCCCGGGCGCCACGACCGGCTTCCGGTGCTATCCGCCGGTCCTGGGCGGCCCCTCCTACGAGGTGCTGCCGGCCGGATGCAATCCCAAGGCGCAGGCCTGCACCGTGCGGGCGACGCTGGAGGTAGACTTCCCCGGCAACAGCCAGGGCCTGAAGACCCCGGGCAGCGGCGCCTTTCTCGACTGGAGCAACGCCGCCGCGTCCCCAGTGGGCTCCTGCGGCTATGTGGGCACCACCGAGATTTTTGTCGACCAGGGGAGCGCCTGGATCGAGGTGGGCGGCTTCACCTGCTCGGCCGGCGCCTCGACGGCGGGCTCCTACACCTTGCTCGCCCAGGTCTGCGTCGCCGGTTGTCCTCAGACCCCGAGCCAGCGGCAGAGCTCGACCGCGGTGGACCTCTCGGTGACCCAGCTCAACGCGCTGTTCTGCAAAAAACCGCCGGTCCACGGCTGCCCGGAGGACGGTCCGGCCGGCACCTGCTGCCTGGGACCGGGCGGCGCCGGAGGCGGCGGAGGCAGCTCGCCGGCCGGCGGCGGTCCCGGCTTCGGCGGCCCCGGCACGGGCCCGGACACCTTCCTCTACTATCTGGCGGGCGGGGTGGGAAATCCCTCCTGGCCCGGCACGTCATTCTGGACGCCCACCCTCGGCCGCTACTGGTCGCACACCTACGCGGAGCGGATCGTCCTCGATCCTGACGAGACCCACGTCTGGCTGATCACCCGCTACGGCACCTTCCGCGAATTCTCCGGGCTTTCGGCAGGCGTCTATGCCACGGCCAAGCCCACCGACGAGCACCGCCAGCTCACCCGCACGGGGACCGGCTGGCAACTGAAGAGCCTGGACGGGATGATCGAGACCTTCGACGCCTCCGGCCGCTGGGCTCAGACCGTGGACCGCGACGGCAACGCCCAGGTGGCCGACTACAGCTCCGGTCCGCTGACCCGGGTCACCCTCCCCGACGGCCGCCAGGAGGGCTTCTTCTACGGCGCGAGCGGCAAGCTCTCCGAGATCCGGCAGATCGGCGTGGACGGCACCACCACGCGGAGCTGGCTCTACACCTGGACGGGAGACGATCTCACCCAGATCACCCGGCCGGACGGTACGGCGCTCGAATTCCATTACGACGACGCCCGCTTCCCCGGCTACCTGACCCGCGTGGACCTGGTGAGCACCGATCTCGTCCACCGCGTCGAGGCCGCCTGGGAGCTGGACGCATCGGGCAACGTGGCCCGCACCTGGAAGGGCGATCCCTCGGCGACCGGCCCCAACGCGGTGGAAAAATACACCTTCGCCTACACCAATCCGGCGCTCCCCAGCCAATCCACGGTCACCGATCCGCTGGGGCAGACCACCACCTATTCGATCTCCCGCGACAGCGGCTCGAGCAAGCCCAAGATCACCCAGATCAACGGCGACTGCCCGGTCTGCGGCACGGGCCCGAACACGGTGCTCGCCTACGGCGACGCCGCGAACCCGCTGCTGCCCACTCAGTCCACCGACGGCCGGGGGCTCATCACTCAATTCGCCTACAACGCCAACGGCCGCATGACCTCGAAAACCGAGGCCGCCGGCACGCCGCTGGCCCGCACCACCACCTATCAATACGGCAACAGCGCCTTCCCGGCCTTCGCCACCCGCATCGATGCGCCCTCGACCTCAGGCGGCAGCGCCACCCGGACCACCGTCCTCGCCTACAACGCGGCCGGGGATCTCACGTCTCGTACGATCCAGGGGGCTGAGGCGGGGAGCAGCTTCAGCTACGTCACCACGACCACCTTCAACACCGCCGGCCAGCCGCTGACGGTCGATCCGCCGGGCTACGGATCGGCGGACGTGACCACCACGGCCTACGACTCCACCCGGGGCAACCTCCTGCCGCTGACCCGCACCGACCCGCTGATCGGAGCGACCACCTTCGGCTATGACCCCTTCAACCGCCGCACCTCGGTCACCGATCCCAACGCCGTGCAGACGGTGACCGCCTGGGACAACCTCGACCGGGTCACCGCCGTCACCCAGAAAGGGGCCACCCCGGCCGGAGACCTCGTCACGACGTATTCTTACAACACCTTCGGCGATCTCTTCCGCACCACCCTGCCGCGCGGAAACCTGATCGAATACGGTTACGACGCCGCGGGCCGGCTGCTCTCGATCGAAAGGAGGCCGGACGCCTCGACGCACGGCGACCGGACCTTCTACACGCTCGATTCTTACGGCCATCGGACCAAGGAGGATCTGCAGAGCTGGAACGGTTCAGCCTGGGTCTCGGCCTCCTTCACCAGCTACGTCTACTCCTCCCGCTGCCACCTGGACAAAGCGGTCTATCCGGACGGCTCGGTCACCGAGTACGCCTACGACTGCGACAACAACCTTTCGCAGGTCTGGGACGCGAACCATCCGAAAGCGACGAACCCCACCGCGACCCAAGGCTACGCCTACGACGCCCTGAACCGCCTGACCTCGCTGACCCAGCCCTGGGGCGGCGCCGGAGGCGGCACCGCCGTGACCTCCTACGGCTACGACAGCCAGGATCACCTCAACAAGGTCACCGACGCCGAGGGGAACGTCACCACCTATGCCTATGGCGACCGGGACCTGATGACCGCCCAGGTCTCGCCCGCCTCGGGCACGACCACCTATGGCTACAACGAGCACGGAGAGCTGACCTCGCAGATCGACGCCCGCGGGATCGCGATGAGCCGCACCGTCGATGCCCTGGACCGGGCCACGGCGGTGACCTATCCCACGCCGGACCTCAACGTCAGCTATACCTATGACGATCCGGCGGTCCCCTTCTCGAAAGGCAGGCTCACCCGCATCGCCCGCGGCACCTCGACGATCGACTACCGCTACGACCGCTTCGGCCGGCTGACGCAGGACGGCGAGCTCTCATATGCCTATGACGCCAACGGCAACCCCACCTCGCTCGTATATCCTGGAGGGGTGACGGCGGTGACGACCTACGACTTCGCCGATCGGCCGGCGAGCCTGCTGGCCCAGCGCACGGGCAAGCCCGACCAGCCGCTCGTCTCCGCGGCGAGCTATCTGCCGTACGGTCCGCTCCAGAGCTTGACCCTCGGCAACGGCATCACCGAAACCCACGCCTTCACCCAGCGCTACTTCCCGTCCGCGATCACCCTGGGAAGCCTCCTGAGCTGGACCTACACCACGGACAAGGTCGGCAACATCTCCGCGATCACGGACGCCCTGAGCTCCG
>DASXJP010000411.1:0-7672 GCA_036497345.1 Thermoanaerobaculia bacterium | reverse complement strand
CAGACGATGAAGTCGGTGCCACCGGTGAACGGACCGCCATTGATGAAGCGGGCGGCGAAGTTCGTGGCCAACGGCTCACGGTTGTCGGCGGCGCTCCACGGCGCCGGCTTGGTGTAGCGGCCGTAGAACGTGTAGAAGTTGACCGTCGTGGTCTCCGGGTTGGTGGCCGAAGCCTCGATGTGGACCAGCGGGTTGCCGTCCGCGAAGGCGGCCTGCGAGTTGAGGTAGAAGTAGTCGCCCCAGAGGACGTTCTGGTCGGTGGCGTCGCCCGAGCCGCCCGGCTGGAAGTAGCCCGGATCGGAGGGGAACCGCAGGGTGCAGTTGTTGACCGTATCGACCGTGATGTAGCCGCGGGCGATGTTGTCGCCGTGGTTCAGGCCGGCGCACTGGCCGAGGATGAACGCCGACGGCTGGCCGGTCAGCGCGGCCTGGAGGTAGGCGGTGAAGTCGGACGGCAACGTCGGCGGCGGCAGCAGGCCGCTGCAGCTCGCGAAGTTGATGTCCTGCGAGAAGGAGCCCTTCGGGCTGATCGCGTCGCCCGGGTCCTGACCCGCGGACGCGGTCTGCGGGAGGACGCCCCTGCCCAGGATGTCGTACAGGTTGATGGTCTGGACGTCGTACCCGGTCAGGTAGATGTTGAAGTCGAGGACCGGGACGGTCAGATCCGACCAGACCACGACGTGGGCCAACACCGCGGTGGCCGAGGCGTTGTTGACCGAGAACAGGGTGTTCTGCTGCGAGCCGTCGGCGCCAGGACCGACGAACACCTCGAAATAGGGCAGCAGCAGCGTGGCCGCCGGCACCTCGTCGATCGCGCAGATCACGGCATGTGCCTGTCCACCCAGGGCCAGCAGGCCCAAGAGCGCAAGGCACGAGATGGTTCTTTTCATGACAGACAATCTCCTAAGTTAGATGTAGATGCATCTACAAACAGGGGGGAGACTTTTCGCGAAAAGGGGTATCACCTCCCGTTCAAGGGATCAATATCGGCATCAGGGACTCTACAACTTTTGGCGGCGTTTGTCAGCTCTTTTTCTTACCGGCGTTACGAAGAGGGGGACGGCAGCCCACGGAAGGGGAATCCCGGGGGGAGGCGGACCACCTCGAACAGCACGGCCACCAGCTCGCCATGCTCCCCCGCCCGGTGCGGATTGTGGAATTCCCACACCACCCGCCCGTCCTGTGTCACCTCCAGAGCCCGGCCGTTCTCGGATTCGGTGATCAACGTGTTGCCGTTCGGTAACCGCTGGCACGATCCCAGGGTTTTTGAGAAGAGGTCCTCGCCGGGGGCGCCGCCGTACCGCCAGACGACCTTGCCGGTCAGTGGATCGAGCTCCAGGACGCGCGACCGCTCCGGCCCCGCCCCCGTGTTGTCGAAGAGGAGGAGACGGCCGCCGTCCACGAAGGTCGGCTGGTGCTGGCGCCGCCACTCCCCCGTCCGCGTCCAGACGATCGTCCGGCGCTCCGGATCGAGGATGGCGATGGTGTCCAGCCGGTGCACCGAGATCAGCAGGTTCCCCTTGCGGAAGGCCGGATCGCGCGCGGCCCAGCGGCCGTCGAGCACCTCCAGCGTGTTGGTGTGGAAGATGTCCCCCTCGGGCGGCATCCGCTCGAGCAGCCCGGCGTAGGGGGAGCGCTCGAAGGCCTGGAGGATGGAGATCTTCCGCAGCACCTTGCCGCCCGGGTCGAGCACGGTGACGAAGTCCTCCAGCACCCCCTTGCGCGGGTTGAGCCGCGGGATGATCTTCCCCTCCCGGTCGAGGGTGTAGATGGTGCCGTCGGCGGTCACGAAGAGGTCGTGGTGGGTGCCGCCGCGGTGGGCCCAGAGGACGTGCGAGCGGGCGTCGAGCTTGACCAGCCCCAGCCCCTCGTAGATCGCCAGCAGGTCGCCGTTCGGGTAGAGATAGGCGCGGCGCCAGTACTCCAGCTTCGCCATCTCCGGATCCTTCGCCAGGTCCGGCCAGAGCCGCCGCAGGGGGTAGCGCCAGCGGTGGAGGGTGCGGCCGTGCATGTCCATGAGCACGGCCTCGGCGGCGTGGCCGGAGACGTAGAGATTGAGCCCATCGTACGCGGCCCTGGGGTCGCGCTCGCTCACCAGCGGATGGTCCTCCGCCGGCCGGTACCCCTGGAGATAGGGGATCGCCTTGACGTCGGCCGGGGTCTCCGCGCCGCCTGGAAGGGCCGGGACGCCGCGGGCCGGATGCCACTTCCCCGCCGGCGGATCGCCGGGCGAGGCCGCCGGCGGCGCGAGGAGCGTGACGAGCGCGAGGAGGAGGAAGCGTCTCAAGAGCTGCTCTCCATCCAGACGAACGAAAGGCCACCGGCAGGATGCCGGCGGCCTCGTGAGAGGGTCAGGAGGGGTCCGTTCCGCTAACGGACGTCACCCTGGATGTACGACGGGTCGTTGGTGTCGTTGTTGACCACCTGCGCCGCGCTCAACACCCGACCCGACTTGACCACGATCTGGACGGTGAAGCCGTTCTGGACGCCGCCCGCCGGCAGCGGCAGCTGGGCCGGGGTGAATTGCCGCAGCTTGCCGCCCGCGAGCTGGACGTTCGCGGTGGTGGTGATCACCGTCCCGTCGAGGTTGCGGTAGACGAGGTCGTAGACGCCGTTCGCGGTCCCCGGGTTGTACAGCCAGAGGGTGGTGCGGTGGTTGGCGTCCTGCCGCAGACCGGCGAGGTACTGGCCCTGGCCCGCGCCGGCCGCGTCGGCGTCGGTGAGCGCCGCCATCGACTGGCCGAAGCGCTTCGCGGGGTTGGCGTTGTCGTAGCTCTCGGCCTGCGCGATCGGGAAGATGCCGTTCGGCGAGGTGCTCTTGACGGTGAGCAGGCCGATGGCGTTGCTGATGTGCCACTGGCCGGCGATGACGTTCTGCAGCCGCTGCGTCTCGCCCGGCTGCAGCGTCACGTGCGCCGGGCTGGTGGGCACGGCGTTGACGCCGATGCCGGTGAAGATCACGTCCACGCTCACCGGCTGGGTGTTGACGTTCGACAGCAGCAGGTCGGTCTGCCAGAGGGTGCCGTTCGCCCCCGGGGCGCTCAGCGCGCCGAGCAGGTAGGACTTGGCGTTGCTCGACGAGCCGGCCTCGATGAACGACGGGTCCTGCGAGGCGAGCCGGAGGTTCGAGGCGTAGGGGACGAGCATGTCGCCGCCCGCCGTCGGCTGGACCTCCACCCGGTAGTCGTCCTGGTTGACGACGCCGAACGTGCTCTCGATCTCGGCCGACTGGAACTGCCGCTGGCCGAACGGCGCCACCGTCAGATCCGGGTTCGTCTCACCGATCAGCTTGCCCACCTTGTCGTACAGGCGCAGGTGATAGGTGACCGCCGTCTCGCTCGGGTTGCTGATGCCGAAGTAGGCCAGCCGGTCGGAGTTGTTGATCAGGCCGACCAGGTTCTTCGTCGGGCCCGCCGAGCCGTCCTTCGCCGCGGCGCTGAGGCTGCTCATCGAGATGCCCGAGATGGTCTGGCCGAACTGCTTGCCGTCGGCCTGGAACGTGGTGTTGTACGAGGTGATGACCGGCGCCGTGTCCCCCTGGTCGACCGTCAGCGAGATGAAGCCCGCCACGTTCTCCCGGTTGAACAGCCCGCCCAGCACGTCGGGCACGTAGAGCGTCGCTCCCGGCGCGATGGTCTTGGAGGCCTGCGGCGGATTGGTGTCCGGCAGGCCCCGCTTGCGGAACGCGAGCGTGACGCTCATCGGATTCGCGCTCGGGTTGTGGATATAGAGGTCGCTCGTCTGCACCAGCGCGCCGCGGGTCTGCGCGACCCAGGGCAGCACCACCGACTTGGAGGCCGACGGGCCGGCGGCGATGATCCGCACGTTCTTGCTGGCCGTCGCGCTCCCCTTGGTCACCGTGAGAGTGACCAGGTAGATGCCGGCCGGCGAGAACGCGTGGGTCGTCGAGGCGGTGGTGGCCGTGCCGCCGTTGCTGAAATCCCACCGGTAGCTGGTGACGTCCGTGGCGGTGGCGGTGAAGGTCACCGTCTGGCCGGTGGCGGCCTGACACTGGTCAAAACCGCCGATGTTGGTGCAGCTGACGCTGGTGGTGAAATCGGCGGAAGGCGGCGGCGTGCCGTTCACCACCACCGTCTTGGTCGTGGAGGCGCTCACCAGGCAGGGGGCGAACGGGCAGCCGGTCCCCGGCGCCGACACCGTGAGCTTCACCGCGTAGGAGCCCGCGGCGGCGAACGAGTGGGTGGCGGTCTTGCCCGTCACCGTCCCCGAGCCGTCGCCGAAATCCCACGAGTAGCCGGTCGGCGAGCCGGTGCTGGCGCCGCCGTCGAAGCTCACCGCGTCCCCCGGGTTGGGCGAGGGCGGCGAGAAGCTGAACAGGGCCGCGAGCGCGCCACCACCGCCACCGCCGCCGCCGCCGTTGCCATCGGAGATGGTGACGTTGAGAGTGCCGAAGTTGGAGCAGCCGGAGTTGCTGGCGGTGACGGTCTTCGCCCCCGCCGAGGCCCAGGTGATGGTGACCGAGGAGCCGTTCGTGGCCCCCGAGATCGTGCCGCCGCCCGCGCTCCAGGTCCACGCGCCGCTCACCGGCGTGCAGTTGGACGCCGTGGCCGCGAAGGTGTAGGGCGTGCTCACGTTGCCCGAGCCGGGGCCGACGATCGTGATCGCCGGCGTGCCGCCACCGCCACCGCCACCACCGCCACCGTTGCCGGTGGAGATCTTGAGGTCGGCGTGCACGGCGACGTCCTGCTCGCTCGCGCCGCGGCGCACCCGCAGGCAGGGGTAGTAGTCGCCCGGGGTGTTGTAGACGTGCGGCGTGGTCACCGGCGCGGTGTGGCCGGCGTCGGTGAAGCTGCAGGTCGCCGCGCTGCTGCTGGCGTGCTCCCAGTCATAGTCCCAGAAATCGGCGCCGGTCGAGCTGTCGGTGAAGAAGATCTGCTGGCCTGTGCTCGCCGAGCAGATGCTCCCGATGCAGGTGACGAGCTGGGCCTGGAACGCCGCCTTGAGCGGCGTCGTCTGGATGACGTTGACGGTCACCGGCTGACTGGTGAACGACCCGGCACTGGGCACGCAGTTGCTGATCTTCACGGTCGCGCTGTACTGC
Organism: Thermoanaerobaculia bacterium; assembly: GCA_036497345.1. GTDB lineage: Bacteria > Acidobacteriota > Thermoanaerobaculia > Multivoradales > UBA5704 > DATARR01. Next base: position 2,610 of record DASXJP010000411.1, on the reverse strand, counting down.
CCGATGCTCGCGTAGACGTGGGTGGGGCTCGGCCCCTGGACGGGATCGGTGATGGTCTGCGTCGTGCCGTCGCCGAAATCCCAGGTCCAGGCCGTGGCGCCCTGGCTCGTGGGGACCGTCAGCTTGACGGAATTGTTGTTGATGGCGACCGTCGGAGCCGCGCCGCTGATGTCCGTCAGCGCCGGCAACGCGCCGAGGTTGATCGTCACCGGCTTCGAGGCCGTCCCCGCGCCGTTGCTCACGGTCACGGTCGCCGTATAGGCGCCGGCCGCGAGGCCGGTGGTCGACCAGTTGAGCGTCCCGGTCGAGCTGGAGGCCGGGACCGGGTTGCTGCCGGAGTCCTTGACGGCCCAGGAATACGTGAGCGTCGGCAGGCCGGTGACGCCGGTGGCCGTGACGGTGACCGGCTGGCAGACCAGCGGGCTGGGCGGGCTCACCGTGAGCCCCCCGATCTGCGGCGCGGGGGGCAGCACCACGACGCTCCTCGGAGGGGTGGTGGCATTCGACCCCTGGGCGTTCGACGCCGTCAGGCTGACCGACTTGGTGCCGGCCGAAGAGAAGACCACCCCCGACAGGCTCTGCGCCGTCGAGGTGCCGGGCGACCCGTCCTGGAAGGACCAGCTCCAGCTCGTGGGCACGCCCGCCGAGCGGTCGGTGAAGGTCACCGGCGTGCCCTGCGTGGTGGCGGAGCTGGCGTAGATCTCCGTCGGGCTGTAGCTGAAGTCCGCCGTGGGCGCCACGTTGTGGATCCACTTGTGGACGTCCATGATGGAACGGCCCATGCGATAAAAATAATCACCGGAGAACTTGCCGGAGCGGGGCGACATCAGATTGAAGCCGGTCGGGCTCCCCCGGTAGAAGTAGCTCCAGTAGTCGATCGACACCGGGGTGCTGACGCCGTTGTACAGGGCGGATACGGACGTCGTGGCCGTGGGGGTGATGTCCTTCGGCTGCGTCGGATCGGTGACGTCGAGGAGCCACTCGCGCTGCTGGCCGTCCGCGCCGTTGCAGTAGGCGTCGCCGCCCACGTACAGGAACGGGGTGACGCTGCTGCGCGAGAACGTGAGGTACTCCGTGGCGCTCACGGAGTCCAGGTTGAGGAGCGACAGGGGCGCGCCCAGCCCGGAGCAGCCGTTGGCGGTGGCGACGCAGCTCACGTCGTAGATCGCCGTCTGCGCCAGCCGCACGCTGGCCGACTTGCCCAGACGGGCGGCGAGGTAGTAGGACGTCCCCTGCTTCCACATCGCGATCCCCTGCACCGGCCGGTCTTGCGCGCCGATCAGCTTGGAGACCGGATTCAGCGGATTGCTCATGTCGAACACCTGGAATCCGCCGAGGGAGAGGCTCACGCCCACGAAGTTGTCGACGCCGTGCAGGAAATAGCCCGCTGGCGACGTGGTCGCCACCTGCTTGACCAGGACCCCGGGGCAGTTCCCCGGGTTCACGCCGTCCGTCTCCAGGCAGCCGCCGGCGGTGAGGGCATTGTCCAGGTTGTAGACGTAAAGGCCGCCGGCGGCCAGGAAGGCGTACCGGGTACCGACGATCTTCGCCGCGTAGATGGAATCGGAATTCTTGCCGGCGTTCTGGTAAACCGGCCGGGGATGGCTCTTGTCGGTCAGGTCGAAGACCAGGACGCCGGCGCCGCTGTAGCCGGCGATCGCCGCGACGGAGTCGTCGGGAGCGGCGATGCCTCCGAACACGATCTTGGACAGCTCGCCCACGGGGAGGAATGGGAACTGGCCCGTGGCCGACGACTGGTACCGGATGGCCGCCAACATCACCGGATTGGCCGGGTCGGCGTGCGTGTCCCAGACGCCGATGCCGTGGGCGAGCGCCACCAGGACGTAGCCGTTCTGGATCTCGAGCCCCTGGAACCAGTTGCGGCTGTTGTAGGGCTGGGTGAACTCGTTGAAGTCCGTGGAGTCGCGCTCCGACGGCAGCGCCCCCGTGTACGCGGGTTGGAGCTGGGCGCTGCTCCAGAGGGAGGCCGGCGGCGCCGTGGCGGGCGTGAAGCAGATGATCTGCGTGCCATTGCTGTTGCGGACGGTGCCGCACCCGGCCCGGTCACATACCGTCTGCGCCGCCACGGGACGAACCCAGAAGAACACGGCCGCGAAAAGGAGGCAGGCCAGCAGCCGGCTGAGAAAGAGGTGGACGCGCGGGCTAGAAGGACGGGTGCTCACCATCGAAAAACTCCTCCTACCAGGGTGGCCGAGAGCTTCAGCCGATGACCAGATTGAGCTTTGAGCATAAGTCTAGACCTGAATCTCACGCGACGCAAGGGCGTTCAGAGACATCCGCGAGGGGCCAGGGCTGCTCAGCTCTTCCAGGCTATCTCACCGACCGGGGGGGACAGCCTGCAGGAGCCGAAGGGACCGGAGGGAAAGAAAAGGGTGGGCCCGCGGAGCGGACCCACCCTGATCAGGCACCAGGATCAGTGCGGCACGGAGTGGTTCGCACCCGTCAGAGTGAGGGTGTACGAGCCAGCCGAGCAGGCGCTGTCGAGGTGGATGGCGTCGAAGCCGACGCTGTAGCGGCCCTGCGACGTCATGCGGATCGCCACGAAAGCCTGGGCGGCCGCCGGATCGAGCGGGTTGTTGACCACGCCCG
>DASXJP010000410.1:0-3639 GCA_036497345.1 Thermoanaerobaculia bacterium | reverse complement strand
CCGGCCACGATTGGTGCATCGTCCGGCTCGGCCTGCCGGGGATGCTCCGGGGCGTGATCGTGGACACCGCCCACTTCCGCGGCAACTATCCCGAATCCTGCTCGCTCGAAGCCTGCGCCTTCGAGGGCCACCCCACACCCGCAGAGCTGAGGACGGCGGCGTGGGCTGAGGCTCTCCCCCGCTCGCCGCTGGAGGGAAACACGAAGAACCGTTTCCCGATCGCAGGGGATACCGGGCGGGTAACCCACCTGCGCTTCAACATCTATCCGGACGGCGGCGTCGCCCGGCTGCGGGTCTTCGGCGAAGTGGCCCCGGACTGGCGCCGGCTCACCCGGCGCGGTGGCGAGGTGGACCTCGCGGCGGCCGAGAACGGCGGGCTCGTGCTCTCCTGCAGCGACATGTTCTTCGGCAACCGCCACAACCTCATCCTGCCCGGGCCGCCGCTCGGCATGCACGACGGCTGGGAGACGCGGCGCCGCCGCGGCCCCGGCCACGACTGGGCGCTCGTGAGGCTGGGAGAGCGTGGCCAACTTCACCGGGTGGAAGTGGATACCTCGCATTTCAAGGGCAATGCTCCCGGCTCCTGCTCGCTCGAGGGGTATGACGAAACACAGGGCTGGCGGGAGGTCCTGCCGCTCACCCCCTTGTACCCCCATACGCTGCACCGGTTCGATGAGATCGTCGCCGCCGGTCCGCTCACCCACGCCCGGCTCGACATCTATCCGGATGGCGGCGTCGCGCGGCTGCGGCTTTTCGGGCTCCTCTTCCCTCCCGATCGACTGAACGCAGTGCCCACCGCAACCTTGGAGGCGGCCCTTCTCGCCTGCTGCGGCTCCCGCGCCTGGGTGCGCCGGATGGCCGAGGGCCGCCCTTTCCAGAGCGCCGCCGCTCTGAAACAGCAATCAGATCAAATCTGGCGAAGCCTGGGCCGTGAGGACTGGCTGGAAGCCTTCGCCGCGCACCCCCGCATCGGCGAGAAGGGAAACCGCTGGTCCGAGGCCGAGCAGGCCGGCGCGCGCGGAGCGGATGCGGAGACCCTGGCCGCGCTGGCCGCAGCGAACCGCGAATACGAATCCCGGTTCAATCACATTTTCATCGTCTGCGCCACGGGCAAGAGCGCGGAGGAAATGCTCGGCCTGTTGCGCGCGCGGCTGGACCACGATCCCGAGACCGAGCTCCGCGTCGCCGCCGAGGAGCAGCGGAAGATCACGAACCTGCGGCTGGAGAAGCTCCTCGCATGAGCGGCATCACCACGCACGTCCTGGACACCTCGCGGGGCCGGCCGGCGAGCGGCGTGCCCGTCGTCCTGGAGATCCGCGAAGACGAAGGCTGGCGGGAGATCGGCCGCGCCCTGACGGACGGGGACGGCCGCGTCCGCCAGCTCCTGCCCGCGGGCTCCGCGCTGACGCCGGGGGTCTACCGCCTCACCTTCGGCATCGAAACCTATTTCCGGGAAGCTGAGATCGAAGGCTTCTATCCGGAAGCCGCGATCGTCTTCCACGTACGGGACGCCAACCAGCATCACCACGTGCCGCTGCTGCTGAGCCCGTACGGATACTCGACCTATCGGGGGAGCTGAGCATGTCCGTCACGCTGGCCGAAAACGCGTATGGAAAGCAGGCGGTCCATCTGGTGACCGTCCGCCGCTTTGCGGACCGCCACGAATTGAAGGATCTCACGGTGGCGATCCGTTTCGAGGGGGATTTCGCGGCCGCCTACACGGACGGCGACAACCGCGGCGTCCTGCCCACCGACACGATGAAGAACACCGTCTACGCGCTGGCGGCCGGGAACACCTTCGACGACATCGAGGATTTCGGGCTCCTGCTGACCGATCATTTTCTGACCAACAATCCGCGGGCCGCGCGGGTGCAGGTCGATCTCACCGAGCATCCCTGCGAGCCGTTCGGAGCTGACGGAACCGCATTCCGGCAGCCGGGGAGCGAGCGGCGCACGGCCCAGGTGACGCGTGACCGGGAAGGAGCTCAGGCACAAGCCGGCCTTGAGAATCTGGTGGTACTGAAGACCGCCAAATCCGCCTTCGAAGGCTTCCCCCGCGACCGCTACACGACCCTCCCCGAGACCGCGGACCGCCTCCTCGCCACCGCCGTCCGCGCGACCTGGCGCTATTCGCGGCCGGACGTCCCCTTCGGCCTCTGGCATCAGGTGCGGCGCGTGCTGCTGGAGACCTTCGCGGAGCACGACAGCCGCTCCGTCCAGCACACCCTCTACGCCATGGGCGAGGCGGTCGTGCGGACCCTCGACGTCGAGGAGATCCACCTCGCGATGCCCAACCGGCACCACATCCCGGTGGACCTCAGGCCCTTCGGACTGGAAAACCGTAACGAGATCTTCGTGGCGACGACGGAGCCGTATGGGTTGATCGAGGGGACGGTGCGGCGGGGGTAGACATGGTGTATTATAGAGTCTCGAGGAGCTTCCATTATGGCAAAACGCGCTTTTGACCTGACCGAAGATATCCAGCCGGTCGCGGACCTTCAAACCCAGGCGGAGGGTCTGCTGAGGAAAGTGCGGGATACGGGACGCCCCGTGGTTCTAACTGAGGAGGGGAAAGGGACGGCGGTTCTCGTCGATATCCAGACCTATCAGTCCCTGCTGGATGAGCTCGATCTCCTCAGGGATGTTCAACGAGGGCTGGCGGATATCGAAGCTGGCCGAGTCGTTCCTCATGACGAAGCCCGTGCCCGTCTCCTTGATCGCTACAATTAGTCGGAAGACCGCGATTGGACCTGACAGATTTATAGCTCTATTTCTCTTTACATACTTCGTTTAGGCGTCGGGGTTGTCTCTCTCCCAAGTCGGCAGTATAATGGTAGGTACGAAACCGGATGCGCCGCAGCCCGGCTGAGGAACTGGTCTTCGTATGTATGTTAAACAGGAAGAGATATTTATCTATTCTTATGGCATCCGGCTTGACGGGCCTTGCCGCCCAAAAGTTGGCTGTATGGGCCGATGGTGGTGACGGTTCGGTTTTTGCCATCTTAACAGGAGGCCCGCCGGAGTTTGGCTTAAGAAGTGTTGTGGCAATTGTTTCTTATGGTATTGCAACCAGTTGTCTCGGGATGGTACTTGGACTGGCATTGATCGCAGGCAGGGAGATGATGCCTGGGGGGAGATATCCGCTCGAACCGGAGATTGGGTGTCTCTTTCTGCTAGCAAAGTTTTTGGTGGTGGGTGGTATTCTTTCTTTTATAGCTTTATGTATTTGGCAATTTATGGCGTCTAGATAAAAGCATAACTACCCTAACCAATGTAGAGGAACTTGCGGACTGCGCAAAAATATTCGGCCTAACCACTCGGCAACAATTGCGTTTATAGGAGAGCGCCCAAGGTAGTGCAGGTGAACTGGCTCTCTGGTCGCATAAAAAATGATTTACTTCAATTCAAGATATGGCTTCTCCATCGAAGTACCTGATGACTGGATTCAGCAACGCCGGCTTTTGGGTTTTCTGGTGACAGGAGGAAGAGTAGCTTTCATGCATCCTTCCGGCGCAGCTACCTTGAACGTATCGTGTGGTCCCGTAAAGCCATCAGCGCTCCGGTGGAAGCAGACTAGGGCCGACGCTCTACGGCGCTTTTTTAGCCGCCTACCAATGCGGGTTGAGAATCTGCAGATAG
>DASXJP010000409.1:0-5814 GCA_036497345.1 Thermoanaerobaculia bacterium | reverse complement strand
CACCGGCTCCGGCCAGGGGATCGCGAAAGTAGGATCATCCCAGCGATATCCACCAGCCGACTCAGGCGCGTAGAATTCGGAAATCTGATAGAAGACCTCGGTCCCATCCTCCAGCGTCTGGAATCCGTGCGCCATCCCTTGCGGAATGTACAGCTCGTTACGATCCTCCGCCGAGAGGACGAGCGAGAAATGCCTGGTGTAGGTGGGAGATTCCGGCCGCAGGTCCACGATCACGTCCCACACCGCGCCGCGGGTGACCCGCACGAGCTTGACCTCCTCATGCGGCGCCGCCTGGAAGTGGAGGCCGCGCAGGGTGCCCCGGCGGTGATTGAAGGAGACGCCGCACTGGGCGATCGTGGGATCGAGGCCCCGCGCCGCGAAGTCGCGCCGGCAGTACGTCCGGGCGAAGAAACCCCGCTCGTCCGCGATCCGTTCCAGCTCCAGGACCCAGGCGCCGGCGAGCGGGGTCTCGCGGAAGATCATTCGAGGATCTCGACCTCCGGGATCGCCACCACGAAGCGGCCGCCCCAGGAGCGGACGTCCGCCATCTGCTCGACGATCTCCTCCTTGAGGTTCCACGGCAGGATCAGCACGTAGTCCGGCCGCGTCTCGCGCAGGCGGTCCGGCCCGTGGATGGGGATGCGCACGCCCGGCAGATAGCGCCCCTGCTTGTGCGGGCTGCGGTCCACCGTGTAGTCGAGGAAGTCGGTGCGGATGCCGCAGTAGTTGAGGAGCGTGTTCCCCTTGGCCGGAGCGCCGTAGCCGGCGATCGACTTCCCCGCCTCCTTGCTCGCGATGAGGAAGCGCAGCAGACCCCACTTCACCCGCTGGACCCGCTCGCCGAAGGAGCGGTAGGTCTCCAGCTTTCCCAGACCGGCCGCCTCCTCGCGGGCGAGCAGGTCCGCCACCCGCTCCCCCACCGGCTTCGAGGCGTCCTCGTCGTGGCGGGCATGCCGGCAATAGATGCGGAGCGAGCCGCCGTGCGTGGGGAGCTCCTCGACGTCGAACAGGGTGAGCCCGTGCGCCGCGAAGACCTTTCGCACCGTGGCCAAGGAGAAGTACGAGTAGTGCTCGTGGTAGATGGTGTCGAACTGGTCCTCCGCCATCAGCCGGAGCAGGTGGGGAAACTCCAGGGTGAGCACGCCGGACGGGGCCAGGAGGATCTTCAGCCCGGCCACGAAATCGTTCAGCCCCGGCACATGGGCCAGCACGTTGTTGCCCACCAGCAGGTCGGCCCGCTTCCCTTCGGCGACCAGCTCGCGGGCGGTCGCCGCGCCGAAAAACTTGACCACCGTGGGGATGCCCGCCGCCTCGGCCGCCTCGGCCACGTTGCGGGCCGGCTCGATGCCAAGGACCGGGACTCCTCTCTCCTTGAACCAGCGGAGGAGATAGCCGTCGTTGCTGGCGATCTCGATCACCTGTGTGCCGGCTCCGAAGCCGAAGCGCTCGATCATCGCCTCGGCGTAGGTCTTCGCGTGGCGCAGCCAGCTATCGGAGTAGGAGGAGAAGTAGGCGTAGTCGGAGAAGATCGCCTCCGGCCGCTCCTCCTCGGGGAGTTGCACCAGCAGGCACTCGCCGCAGACATAGACGCAGAGCGGATAGAACGCCTCCGCGCGGGCCAGGTCCTCCGGCTCCAGGTAGGAGTTGGCGAGCGGCGAGGCGCCAAGGTCCACGAAGACCTCGGAGAGCGGCGCGCCGCAGAAGCGGCAGGAGAGGCCCGTCCCACTCACCAGATCTTCCACGGCCTTTCCCCGCGCTTCCACATGTCGTTCAGGTGGAGGTAGTCGCGGTAAGTGTCCATGGGATGCCAGAACCCCTCGTGCAGCCAGACCGAGAGCTGGCCGTCGCGGGCCAAGCTCCGCAGGGGCTTCTGCTCCAGGAAGAGGTTGGGATCTTCATCGAGATAGTCGAAGACCTCGCGCTGGAAGACGAAAAAGCCGCCGCTGACGACCCCCTCCACCATGGTGGGCTTCTCGTCGAACTCCATCACCTGGGGTCCCTGGACCCGCATCTCGCCGTAGCGCGAGGTGGGGTGGACGCCGGTCACGGTGGCGAGCCGCCCCTGGTCCCAGTGGAACTCGAGCAGCTTGTCGATGTCCACGTTCCCCACCGCGTCGCCGTAGGTGAGGCAGAAGGTGGGGGAATCCTCCACGTACCGCCTCACCCGCCAGAGCCGGGCGCCGGTCGCGGTGTCGGCGCCGGTCTCGGCGCAGGTGACCCGCCAGCTCTCGTAGCCGTCTTGGGTTTGGATCTTGAGCGGCCGGCTGCCGTCCATCGAGAGGGTGAAGTCGCAGTGCATCTCCTTGTAGCGGAGGAAGTACTGCTTGATCTCCCACCCCTTGTAGCCGAGGCAGAGCACGAAGCGGTCGAGGCCGTGGGCGCCGTAGATCTTCATGATGTGCCAGAGGATCGGCTGCGGGCCGATCTCGACCATCGGCTTCGGACGGTATTCGGTCTCCTCGCGCAGGCGAGTCCCCTGCCCTCCGCAGAGGATCACCACCGGCACGTCTTGTTTCGTAGGCCTGCTCAAGATGGCTCCCCCATGATTCTAGAAGATGTAACCGAGCGACTTCAGCTTCTCGATCTCCTCCCGGTTCATCGAGTCGTCGCGGCTGGCGCCGGGCAGGTTGGGAGAGAGCCCCAGGTCCCGGTAGGTCGGCACCGTGCGCACCGGATGCAGGCGGACGAAGCCGGGGTCCAGCGCGCCGGTCAGCACCTTGCCGGCGGCGTCCTGGGGCACCGGCAGCCCCAGGAGGTAGAGGACGGTCGGATACAGATCGAAGACGCTCGCGTCCTGCACCGCCAGGCCGCGCCGCACCGGTCCGCCCCGCATCAGCAGGATGCCCGGCGGGCCGTGACGGTGCTGGGTGTAGAGGCTGTGGACGATCGTGGGGCTGTGGCCGTGGTCGGAGGCGATGACCACCACCGTGTCCGGCCCGGCTTCGGCGAGGAGGCGGGAGAGGAAGCCGTCGAAGCCGCGGTAGATCCCCGGAATGATGTCCCCCCTGGCCGCGACGTCCTTCGCCTTCACGCCGAAGAAGCGGTCCGGCTGGTACCACTTCCAGAACCGGTGCTGGTCGCTGTCCGGCTGGTGGGTGTAGAAATTGACGAATCTGGGCTGCGAATGCTCGGCCAGGAGCTTGAGGAGCGCCGCCGACTGCCAGTTGAAGTCCCCCTCTTTCAGGAAACCCCGCATGTCCCGGAAGAGCGACGGGGGCTGGACGAACAGGGCCACCTGGGGAGACGGCCGCTCCGCCATCTCGTCGAGCCCGTAGGAGAGGAACCAGCTCTCAGGTCTAGACGGCCGCGGCGCCGGGAAGGAGTAGAAGTAGCCGTCCACCACGCCGGTCGAGAGCCCCGCCCGGTCGGCGATCTCCCAGAACGGCGGCGCCGCCAGCGAGAAGCGATTGACCGGGATCTGGCTCGCCAGGCCCAGAGGCGCCACGAGGTCGGACAGCTCCTTGAAGTAGGTGCGGTGGACCGGGTAGAGCCCCTTCGACGCCATGCCGGGAAAGGCGATCTGGTAGAAGTCGAGGGCGCCGTGCCGCTCCGGGGTCATCCCCGTATAGATCGAGGCCCAGATGACGGCCGAGTTCGAGTCGTGGATCGATGCCAGGGGACCGGACGTCCCCTCGCGGACGATCCTGGAGAAGGTGGGGAGCTCACCCTTGGCCATCAGCGGCCGCGCCACCCGCCAGTCCGCGCCGTCGAAGCCCACGAAGATCACCTTCAACCCGGTGTCCAAGACAGGGATCGCCGGAGCGGCTCCCTTCGGCTTCAGGGGCGGCTCTCCTCCGCCGGCATAGAGCGGCGCCGCGGCGTGGACCGCGAGCCCGATCACGAAGAGAGCAATGGCCGCGAGCCCCATCCCGTCGGACCGGAGCGCCGCGAAGAACCGGCAGAGCAGCCAGGAGCCGAGCATCACGCCGAAGGCGATGGGGAGGGCGAGGAGCGCCAACACTCCCAGCATGCCCCATTTGCCCGTGGGATGGAGGGGAGCCTGGTCATAGGTCATCCCGTAGAGGAAGAAGACCTCCCAGAAGAACAGGTTGAAGACCAGGAGGCCCAGCCAGAGCCCGCGCCGCTCCTGCGTCTCCGGCCGTGAGAACGGGATCGTCGCGAGGCTCGCCAGCGCGAAGAACGCCGCGCTCCAGAGGCCGTAGAGCAAGAGGAACCCCACGTAGGCGATCAGCGCGTCGCGCGCCGAGCCGAGATGGTTGTGGACGACGTGCACGAGCGAGAGCACGGCCCCGTAGAGGAGCGCGCCATAGAGGAAGCCGCCGAGGCAGGCGTCTCGCAGGGCTCGCAATCTCATGCTGAAAGTCTTTTACGGATGAGGGGCAAGAAGAGTCTAGGGAACGGGCCCAGGGTCTCCGAGACGGTAGCAGATGGCGGGCGGCGGGGACAAGCCGGTTTGCCCGTTGAGGCGGCCTGCCCCGCGAGGCCTCACCCCCTGGCCCCCTCTCCACTTCGTGGAGAGGGGGAACCTGTCTGCAAAATCCTGCCGAGCTCAAACAACATCTTCCTACGCGGGCCCTCCTTCTCCACGAAGTGGAGAGGGACCGAGGGTGAGGCTTCGGAGGGCAGGACGCTCCGAGGGCACCGGCGCCTCTACCCCATCAGCTCGTGGTACTCCTTCGCCGTCTCCGCCATCGGGGCCTGGCCCAGGTCCTCGAGAAGGATGCGGCAGAGCTGGTCGTACTGGCGCCGCACCAGGTCGCGCCGTCCCTGCCGGGCGTAGAGGCGCATCACCTCGACGTGGACGCTCTCCTGGAACGGGTCCTCGATCAGGTAGGAGCGGAAGGCGTCCATCGCCTCCTCGTTGCGGCTCAAGGTCACGTGGAGATTGCCGAGGTCGCGCAGCAGCTCGAGATAGCGCCGCTGGTACTGCTCCCGGCGGAGGGTGACCCAGCCCTCGTAATAGCCCTGGAGGAAGGGGCCGCGGTAGAGCTTCCAGGCCCGTTGCCAGGCCTCGGCCGCCGCCGCGGATTCGCCGCGCGCGGCGAGCTCCCTGCCCTCGTCCGCCAGCCGGTTGAGCTCGAGGATGTCGACCTCCCAGCCCACCTCCGGATTCAGCTTGTAGACGCCGTTGCGGAAGAGCAGCGGCGCCGGCCGGTCCTTCCCCCGGCTCCCCCCCTCCAGGGCGCGGCGGAGATGGCTCAGCGTGGGATGGAAGTTGCGCTCGATCGTGCGCTCCCCCTCGGTGGGCCAGACCGCCTCGATCACCTCTTCCCGCCCCGCCTGGAGGCCGGGCGAGGAGGCGAGGAAGGCCAGCACCTGGAAGGAGCGCCGGAGCCGCCAGTCGAGGTCCCGCTCCCCCTCCTCGTCCCGCTGCCGGGCGACCGGGCTGCCCAGGAGCCCCAGGATGTAGGTGATCGACGGGGTGGCGGGGTGCCCCTCGGGAGAGGCCGGCGGGACGTGAGCGCGCGGCGGCCGCCGGCGCCGGCGGCGCTCGCGCTCCAGCGCGGCGGCGAGGAGCCGCGGCAGGCAATCCCGCTCCGGCCCCTCGATCCACAGGCCGCGGTCCTCCAGCAGCTCCCAGGCCTCCTCTCCGGCGTCCCCGGCCGCGGGCCGGGCGTCCGGCGCGTCGAGCAGGAGGTCGCGCTCGTCGCTGGAGAAGGTGTCCAGCACCTCGTGACGGAGGAACGAGCGCACGGCGGAGATCTCCAACAGCGCCTCCGGCCCCGCCTTCTCCAGCCCCAGGCCGCCGGTCGCTTCGAACGCCAGGCGGAGCGGCCGGTACCAGCCGTCGGTCGCCGCCTGCATGGCCTGGATGGCCTGGGGAGAGAGGGCACCGCCGATCAGGAGGCGCCA
>DASXJP010000408.1:0-27606 GCA_036497345.1 Thermoanaerobaculia bacterium | reverse complement strand
ACCGCCCAGGCAGCCCTGGCGGAGCGGAGTCTGGCTGGCGATCGGCGGCGGCATGGCGATGCTTTTGGCGGCAGTAGTCGGTCTCCCGCTGATCATCAACCAGGGTGAAACAGCGCCGGTTGAGCCGGGCCCCGCAGCTGTCGATGCCCAGCCAGCTTCCGCCCGGGCCCAGTTCGAGGAGCTGCGCGCCTGCTTCGAGGATTCGATGCAGGAGACCTGCTCGGTGAACGATCCGGCCTACACCCGCCTCCAGACCTTCGTCAAGGACGCGCCGGAGGCGGAGCGGCCATGGATGCAAAGTGAGCTCGAGCAGCTGGCGAGCGACTGCGACGCGATTGCCCATTTCACCCATCACGGCGATGAGGTGAAGAGCGAGCTGAACCGGAAGCGGATGCTTCCGGAAGCGGCAGCGCACCGATGCGTCAAGACGGCGCCCGACTGACAAGGATCAGCCCATGACCAAAGATCGGAATCCATTCGCCGCTGTGCTGCTCGGTCTGATCGCCTTGGGGGCATCACGGCCGATGGCGGCGGTATCGCCCGCCAATCCGGGCGGCACCGCAACTGTCGCATCCGCTGGCCCGCCTGACTATGTTCTGCTGCGGTTCAGCGATGCCGCCGGACGGCAGGCCGGCGGCGGCGAGCGGCGCGAAGCCGTGACGCAGGCGCTGCTCGCCAGCGCCGCCTCGGCGCACGTCCTCATCTGCCATCACGGTGCGGCGGGCTTTGGCGGCACGCGGCTCGATCAGCTCTGCGCCGACCCGGTCCACGACGTGCCCCCGCTGTGGTGGGATGCGGCGATCGCCATCAATCGAGGTGCGGTCACCACCGTCACCGTGTCGCTGCAGCTGGCGTTGGGCGATAGCCCGCCGAAGAAAGCGCCGCCGTTTTTTCTGTTGCCACCGGTCACGCTCCCTGCCGACCTCGGCGCCGGCGAAACGGAAGGCGCGGCGCTGCGGGAGATCAGCGCCCAGCTCGCCGCCATGCCCGCCATCGCAGCTTGGTTCCGCCAGACGGCGCGGCAGCCTGGGATGATGCGCGCCAGCCTCGTCGAGCAACCGCCGACGGCGCCGCCGCCGACCACCGCCGCGGAACCACCCCCCTACGACCCAGCAGCTGTGGCGCAGGCCGCCGATGACGACGACGCCATCCCCGCGGCCCCGGCTCTGGAGGCCGGATCCGCCGCGACGAGCGGCGACGCCGCCGCTCGACCTGAGGCGGCCACCAAGGCCGGGCCGGCACGAGCGCCACGTCAGGAGAAGCCCACGGCCTCCTCGGCTGAAAAGGTCGACGCCGATTTCGAAGTGCGCCAGGCGATCGTGGGTCAGGGCTTCGGCCTGGGAAACGACGGCCGGCTGCACGTCGGGGCCGAGGGAGTGTCGTTCTCTCGCCGGGGTCAGAGCTCTCCCGAGTGGACGATCCGCTGGCGGGACCTGGCGGCCGCGGCGAAGGACGAGGGCCTTTGGGACGCGCCGTTTCCACTCGCCCTGCGCGAGCGAGGCGGCACCTCACACTTCATTGTCCGGATCGATGCCCACGGACGTTATGTCGATGGCACGCCGCTGCTTGCAGCCATCACCCGTGGGCGCCGCTCGGCGCCGGCTGAGGCGGCCCCGGCAAGCGGCCCGCAACGTTGAAAGGAGCGCGCGAGCGGGGAGGAGAAGCTGAGAACCTGCTTACAGCTCAGCGCGGTTTTGAGCACGCGTTTCAAAACGGTAGGCTCGCAATTATTTTCTTGGGAAAGCGAATCGAGCTACCGCCTTGAGACTCGCTTCACGGTGATGATTGGCAAGGGAGAAAGTCTTGAGATCTAGCGTCGGACACTACCGGATTGAGGGGCTGATCGGACGTGGCGGGATGGGCATGGTCTATCGCGGCGTGCACGACCACCTGGGTCGTGCGGTCGCCATCAAGGAGCTTGCCCCCGAGCTGACACAACAGCCCGAGTTCAAGGAGCGGTTCTTCGCCGAGGCGAAGACGCAGGCCCACCTCCATCACCCCAACATTGCCGCGGTCTACGACCTTGTCGAGGAGGCCGGCGAATACTTCATCGTCATGGAGCTGGTCCCTGGCGAGGGGCTGGACCATCTGCTCCAGGCGTCGGTCGGGAGCGGCATGCCGCTCGGCCACGCGTTGGGCATCTTCAGCCAGATCCTCGCAGCGCTCGACTACGCTCATTCGGAAGGCGTGATCCATCGCGACGTCAAGCCGTCCAACGCCCTCGTAACGGCCCAGGGCAGGGTCAAGCTCATGGACTTCGGCATCGCGCTCCTGATCGGCGACAAGCGCCTGACGGCATCGCAGGCGTCGATCGGTACGCCCATCTACATGTCACCCGAGCAGATCCTCTATCCGCGCACCGTCGACCACCGCAGCGACATCTACAGTGCCGCGGTGGTCCTCTTCGAAATGCTGGCCGGCCAGCCTCCGTTCGATGGCGATTCCGAGTACGCGATCAAGAAGCTGCAAATCGAGTCGCCACCGCCGGACTTGGCGGCGCTTAAGCCGGATCTGCCGCCGGGCGTGTTGCGCGCCCTAAGCATGGCTCTCAATAAGGCTCCCGACGATCGTTTCCCAAGCGCTGGTGCCTTCCTGCGCGCCCTGCAGGAGGTTGCTCCTGCGGCGCTGGCCACGCCTGCGCACGGTGCGATGCCGCCAGTGTTACAGCCGATCCTTGCCCCGCCCCCCACAGGGCAGGGTGCGGCACCGCTCCCAGGCGCGGCGACGGACGCCGGCCGGCGCAGCGGATCCGGCTATGGACCTGCCGGGCTGCTCCATGGTCGGGCACCCTGGCTGCTGGCGGCGGTCGGGGCCCTGGTCGTCGTCGGTACGGCTCTCATATTGGCCTTGGTACTGCGCAGTCCACTCACCGCCCCCTCCCCTCCCTCGTCCCCCGCCGTGGCCCCGGTCGCGACGTCTAGCACAACGCCGTCACCCTCCCGGCGCGAGCAGAATCCGGTGTCCCAGCCTTCCCAGAGCGTGCTCGCGGCGGCGCAGCTTCCCGTGTCAGCACCTGGCCCGGCAACGCCAGTGGCCGCCGAGAGCTCGGCACCCGTTATGGAGGCACCGATTGTGAAGCCCAAAAAGCCGAGCTCTCACCCATCCGAGAACGCCCGGCCGGCGCAGCCGAATCCAGTCGCGCCGGTCCCGGTCCCACTGCCGGCGCCTCCCGTGGCCGTAACTGGCAGCGCGGTGACGCCCGAGGGCAAGCACACGGCGTCGGCCGCCCCATCGGACCCGCGAGCCAGCGAGCTCGGTCGGATGAAAGATGTCATCGATACGCTGGCCTCGCTCGCCGACACCGTATACGACACTGCGGAGCACGACCCACAGAAGACCAATAGCGGCCTCCGCCTTTTGGGAGACTTCAGTTCCTCTGTCGATGAGCTCAGGAGCACCTATCAGAAGGCGACCGGCAACGGGGTGAGGGACCAGACGGGACGCCTGCGGCCTCATGACTCACCGGAGACCAATCAAGCGAAACTGAAGGTGGAGGCTAGAGACATTGTGCGCAGAGCCAAGGAGATCGGCGCCGTCCTGCGGCGCGATCCCATGGGTCCCACCACTGCCGAGTATTGGTCAGAGATCGAGAAGCGCATCGCGACACTCGACAGTCTGATCCGTTGAGCCCGCCCGCTGGCATTGGCGGATAGGCCCCGCTACCGCCAGGGGGGCATCTTGAGCGCCGGATGCGCCGGGCCGAGGAGGCCCCTTGAAGGGGGCGGACCTCACACCGAGCTTTTCGAGGGGAACGCGGCGCAATGGGTAGCCTTGGGCGGTTGGCAGCGAGCTGAGCGAGCGCTCCGAAGATGTTCCCCCTCGCGTCAAAGCTTGGGGGGCGGGGCAAGGGGCCGACTACCTACCTGTCTCCTATCCATTTCCCGGCATCGATGGCGTAAGTCATGGTACATCAACCATTTACGGATCACCCTCCCGCCTCTTCCCGGTGGGAGGGGACGGGAGAAGAGGGCCGGGGTGATGAGGGCCCTACCCCTCCACCATCGCCGCCGCCTCCGCTGGCGACTCCGGCGCCATCGGCTGGTTCCCCTTGCGGCCGCCGCGGGCCACCTTCTCGGGCTCCATCTGGGTGGCCAGCAGGACCTTCACCATGTTGACCGCGCGGCCGGCGAGCTCGCGCGCGGCCTGGTGCAGCGACTCGCTCTGCTGCACGAAGGAGACGTTGCGCTCCATGTCCTCGGCGGCCCAGCCGCGCGAGTGGGCGATGTACGGGAACTGCGGGAACACGCAGCCGATCTCGCCGAAGAAGCCCATCAACTGCCCGGCCACCGCCTGCACGTTGTCCTGGCCGCCGGTGATGATGAACGCCGCCACCTTGTTGCGCAGCAGCACCTTGTTGCGGATCGTCACCTGGTTCTGCACGCAATTCATCCGCTCGACCATCTTGTAGTAGAGCGAGCTGGCCGACCCCCAGCGGATGGGGGTGGCCACCAGGATCGCGTCCGCCCAGTGGACGATCCCCTCGTAGACCTCGGTCATCTCGTCCGCGGGGTCCATCTGGGTGATCGAGCAGGGCCAGGTGCAGGCGTGGGCGCTCTTCGAGTAGTACCCCTCGCAGGCGCGGAACTTGAGGTCCGAGAGCCGGAGGCAGCGGGCCTCGGCGCCCATCGCGGCCGCCCCGGCGAGCGCCGATTCGAGCAGCGCCTCGGAGGTGGAGTAGCGCGGATGGGCGGGGTCCATCACCGTGGTGGAGATCCCCAGCACGCGCACCGGCCCGTCCTCCCGGCGCACCGGCCGGGCCAACGGGTGCGGCGCGTGCGGCAGCTTGTTGCGGCGGGTCTTGGGGATGAGATTGATCCACAACCGCCCGCCCTCCTCCTTCAGCTCGTAGCTCGGCACGCAATCCTTTTCAAAGCCGGGCTCCCCCTCGCCCGTGCGGCAGTGGAACTTCCAGTGATGCCACGGGCAGACCACGTAGTCGCCGTCCAGCCGGCCGTCGCCGAGCGGACCGCCGACGTGGTTGCAGGCCCCGGAGATCGCTCCGAACCGGCCGTCCCGGCAGGTCAGGGCGATCTTCGTGCGGCCGATCGTGATCTGCCGCAGGGAGCGCCTGGAAAGCTCCTCGACGGAGCCGAGATCATGCCACCGCGCGTCGTTGCTCATGCCGGATTTTCCTCCCTGCGATTAAGCCAGCAGTTGGCGGCAGGCCTGGACCGCCGAATTCAGAAAGCGCTCGATCCGCCCGCGCTGGGCGCCGTTCGAGCCCGCCGTGGTGAAGTCCGCGGCCTCCAGCACGGCGCCCAGCCACCCCTCGGTATTCCAGGCGCCGCCGTCCAGCGCCGGCAGATCGCCCGTGGGGCGGGGCCAGGGGAGCACGTAGAAATAGGGCTCCGGCCTTCCTTCATCGCCGGGGCTGAAGCCCACGCCGATCGAGCGGGCGGTCTCGGGGTTGGCCTCCGGATCGAGCAGGATCAGCGTCGCGAGGTCGAAGTGATGGGGCCAGCAGCGCACCGGCGAGGCGCCGGGATTGCGCTCCCGCAGCCCGCGCAGCAGCCGGTCGGCGCCCGCGTAGTACCGCTCCAATTCGGCGGCAGCGGCGGACCCGGCGAGCGCGAACGGCGCGCCCGTGGCCACCGGATGCTCCGGGAGCCCCTCCGGCCGCTCCAGGGGCTTCTCCAGGGCCCGGCCGAGGAGCGCCTCGGCCTCTTGCCGCACCCACTCGTACGCTTCGTCGAGCGTGCGCCCCTCGATGGGCATCCGGGCCAGGGCCTCGCCGTCCTCGTCGAGCAGGAGGAGCGTGGGGTGCGCCAGCCGGATCGCCGCGTGGAACGGCCGGGGCGCTTCCACCACCCCCTGCGCGAGCACGCGGGGCCCGGCCATCCAGGTGAAGCTCTGCTCGCTGAAGTCGGGCTGGTGCGGCAGGAGCTGCTTGCCCACCGCCGCGACCGCCTGCGCCGCCCAGTGGAGCTGCTGCCGGGCATCGACCAGATGTCGGGGCTCTACCGCGCCCAGGGTCTCCCAATCGGACATTCCACGTCCCTCCTGTGCCGGGTTGGATGCCGGGGCCTGACGAAAAGTTTCAGCGAATCTCTGGATTCGACTATAACCTTCTCTGGACTACGAGGAGGTGACGCCATGCGGATCGGAATCATCGGAGCGGGCAGCGTCGGAGGGGCCCTGGGGCGCGGCTGGACGCGCGCCGGGCATGAGGTGACGTTCGGGGTGCGGGATACGGGGGACCCCAAGGTGCGGAAGCTCGTGGAGGAGACTGGCGCCAAAGCCGCGTCCGTGGCCGACGCCGCGGCCGGCGCGGAGGTGGTGGCCCTGGCCACGCCCTGGGGCGCCACCCAGGACGCGGTGAAGAGCGCGGGCGGCCTCGCGGGCAAGGTGGTCTTCGACTGCACCAACCCGCTGGCGCCGAACCTCTCGGGGCTCACCCACGGGTTCGACACCTCGGCCGCGGAGCAGATCGCCTCCTGGGCGCCACAGGCCCGGGTGGTCAAGATTTTCAACACCACCGGCGCCAACAACATGGCGAATCCGGACTACCACGGCGTGGCGGCCACGATGTTCTACTGCGGCAACGACGCGGACGCCAAGGCCACGGCGGCCCGGCTCGCCTCCGATCTGGGGTTCGATCCGGTCGACGCGGGAAACCTGGAGCAGGCGCGCCTGCTCGAGCCGCTCGCCCTGCTGTGGATCCGGCTCGCGTACGCCCAGGGGATGGGCCGCGAGATCGCCTTCAAGCTGATGAAGCGGTAGGGAGGACTCCCATGAACGTCCAGGAAGCGCTCGACACCCTGAAGTCGCTCGGCACCGAGCAGTACCGCAAGACCTACCGCCGCCACGGCGCGGGGGAGGACGTCTACGGCGTCAGCTCCGCCCATCTCAAGGATCTCAAGAAGAAGATCAAGACCGATCACGAGCTCGCCGTGGCGCTGTGGGAGTCGGGCAACCACGACGCCCGCATGCTGGCCGGGCTGATCGCCGACCCGCGGCGTCTCGACGCGGCGACGCTCGACGCCTGGGCCCGGGGGCTGCGGAGCTACCCCGAGACCGACACTCTGGGCGGCATCGCCGCGCGGACGCCGCACGCCCGGGAGACCATGGCGCGCTGGATGGCCTCCGACGCGGAATGGACCGCCTCCGCCGGCTGGCGGATCCTGGCCGTCATCGCGCGGGAGGGGGACGGGGACGGCCTGCCCGACGAGTACTTCGAACGGTTCCTCGCCACCATCGAGCGCGACATCCACGGCAACCCCAACCGCGTCCGCCACGAAATGAACAACGCCCTGATCGCGATCGGTATCCGCAACCCCTCCCTCCAGAAGAAAGCGGAGGCCGCCGCGGCGCGCATCGGCAAGGTGGAGGTCGACCACGGCCAGACCGAGTGCCAGACGCCGGAGGCGATCGGGTATATCCGGAAGGCGATGGCGCGGAAGGAGAAGAAAAAGTAGTCCGGTCCTTGCAAACTGCACTCTTTCCTGTACACTCTACAACGTAGTAGTCGCCGTCGAGTCGTGGTTTCAACGAAGTTGCCGAGGAGAGGGTCCCTCCAGATGGCCATTTCTCCTCCCCGGCCAGGCTGGAGAAGGCCCTCTCCTCACGATTTCAGAGGAGGGAGCCGAGGCTTCGCTGTCTGGAGGCCCGGGGCTTGGCTTGCGCAGTATGAAAGAGCGTGTCGTAATCGTCGATGATGAGCCCGCCATCCGGGCCCTGTTGTCTTCCCACCTCTCGCTGCTCCCTTTGGATTGCCGGCTCGCGAAGGACGCCATCGAGGCGCTCCGCCTCGCCGCGGAGGAGCCCCGGCCGTCGCTGGTGCTCTCGGACATCGAGATGCCGGGCCTCTCCGGCGTCGAGCTGCTGGAGCGGCTGAAGGCTCTCGATCAGACCATCCAGGTGGTGATGGTCACCGGCGTCCAGCAGATGGACACCGTCCGCCAGTGCGTGCGCGCCGGCGCCTACGACTACATCACCAAGCCGTTCGAGGTGGACGACCTGATCGCCACGGTGGAGCGGGCGGTCGAGCGCGCCCGCCTGATCCGCCAGAACGAGGAGTACCGCCAGAGCCTCGAGCGCATGGTGCGCGAGCAGACGGTGGAGATCCGCCAGACCCGCGACATCGCCCTGCTCACCCTCGCCCGCCTGGCCGAGTCGCGCGACCACGAGACCGGCCGCCACCTCGAGCGCATGGCCGAGTACAGCCGCCTGCTCGCCGAGGCCGCCAGCCGCGAGCCCACCCTGGGAAGGATCACCAACGAATTCGTCGAGCAGCTCTACAAGTCGAGCCCGCTCCACGACATCGGCAAGGTGGGCATCCCGGACGCCATCCTGCGCAAGGCGGGGCCGCTCGCCCCCGAGGAGATGGCCGTCATGCGCCGCCACCCCGAGATCGGCGGCGACACCCTGCGCAACGTCATCGAGCGCTACGACGGCCACCGCTTCCTGCGGATGGGTATGGAAATTGCTTATTGCCATCACGAGCATTGGGACGGCTCAGGATATCCGCGCGGGCTCACCGGACCCCAGATCCCGCTCGCCGCACGCATCGTGGCCCTCGCGGATGCCTACGACACCATCACCAGCCGCCGGCCCTACAAAATCGCTTTGGAGCATGAAGAGGCGGTCCGCCGTATCGCGCAGGACCGTGGAGCTCATTTCGATCCGGTGCTGGTGGACGTCTTTCTCCACTGCCACCGGGATTTTGCCGAGATCCGTGGACGGCTCGCGGACCAGGCGAACGGGGACTTGGGCGGCTCATGACCCCCTCCCCAACGCCTGAGCGGGATGTACGGGCGCGGTCTCGGGGAGGGGTCAGGGGGATGATCGCAGGGGATAACATCCAGGGGCCGGTGGCCCTGGAAAGGCCTGCCCGCTGGGAAGTAGGCCGTTCCAACGAGGAGCGCCGCTCGCCCCGGCGCCGCACGCTCGCCGCCGTGCGCGTGCTGGAAGGGCCGGAGCTCGGGCGGAGCCTGATGGCGACCGACCTCTCGGCCGACGGCGCCTTCCTCCGCACGCCCCTGGCCGTGGCGCCGGACGTGCGGCTCCGCCTCGCGCTGGAGATCCCCACCGATCCCAGGCCCATCGAGCTCACCGCCCGCGCCGTGCGCTCCTCGCCCGAGGGGATCGGCGTGCGCTTCGAGGAGGTCACGGCGCGCGACCGCGCCCGCCTGCGCTCCCACGCCGGCTTCTACGAGATGGACGAGGCCATCGTCCGCGTGCAGCGGGCGCTGGGCGACCTCGTGCCGGGCAACCTCCTGCCGCTCGGCGAGCCGTCCGAGATCCGGACTCTCCTGCGGAGCGTGGCCGAGCGCGGCCTGCCGCTGACCGCCATCCGGCCCGGCCGCGGCTTCACGCCGGTCCCCTGCCGGGCGGTCGCCTGGGAGCCGGAGGGTTCGCACGGCGCCTCGCTGCGGCTCGACGTGGCCATGCCGCCGCGCACGCGCGTGCTCTACCTCGCCTTCGCCGACGCGCCGCTCTTCTACGCGCTGGAGGGGATCGTGCTCTCGGTGCGGGGCGGGGAGACCGAGGTGATGGTCCCCGAGCGCGTCTACCTGACCGAGCGGCGGGCGGAGCGGCGGGCCGGTCCAAGGGCCGCCTTCTGCGAGCTCGCCGCGCCCCACCTGCCCGAGGGGCGGCTGCGCCTGCCGGTGATGGACCTGGGGGAAGGCGGCGCCTCGGTCCGCCTCGCCGCCGCCTCCGCGCTGGTGCCGGGCGCGCGCCTGCCCGCCTTCACCCTGGAGGCCGAGGGCTCGCGGCGGGAGATCGCCGGCGCCACCGTGCGCTACCTCTCGGCGCTCGACGACGGCGGCGTGCGCGCCGGCCTCCGCTTCGACGAGGGGGACCGGGAGCGGGACAGCTTCCGCGAGATCCGCCATCACACGGTGCGGGGCGGCTTCGCGGCGCGGATCTCGCGCACCGTCTCCCTGCTCGGCGGCAAGGCGGCCTCCTTCGTGCGCCGCCCCCGGCGGACCGAGGAGGGCGGGGTGGAGATCGTCCGCTACAAGAACCGGCGGGGGGACGCGGTGGCGGCCATCGTGGACGCCAACTTCGACACCTCGGATCCCTCGATCCGCCCGGACGTGGCGGTGGTGATCGCGCCCGCGATCCTCAAGCGCAAGGAGGTCTTCGGCCTCCTCGCCCGCACCCTCCTGGACGACCTCGACCGCGACGGCCGCAAGGCCGTGGTGCTGCGCTTCGACGCCTCCCACATCGCCGGCGAGAGCGCCATGGACGCCCGCCTGGCGGCCGAGGGGCGGCCCTACTACCACTGGACCTTCGGCCACCTGGGGGACGACACCGCGGCGTCGCTGCGCTACCTCCAGCGCCGCTTCCGGCCGGCGCGGCGGACCCTGGTGAGCGTCTCGCTCTCGGCCATCCCGGCCCGCAAGGCGATCCTGGAGTGCGCGGCCGAGGCGCCGGTCGACCTCTGGATCGCCCCCTTCGGCTGCCCGGACGCCCAGGACGTGCTGCGCAACTACCTCGCCGGGCTCGACCTGTTCGACGCTTACCGCCGCGGCGAGGGGCCGGAGACGATCCTCATTCACGGCCGGCCCATCCGTGGCGTCTCCCTCTATGGCCAGGCCCTGGAGGCCGGGCTCGCCTTCCTGGAGGACGCCCGCCGCGATCTCGCGCGGATTCCGGCGCCGGTGGTCTGGATCCTCGGCACCTACGACTGCTGGGTGACCCGCTCGCGGGTGCGGGCGATGCTCGACGCGCCCGGCGGCGGCGTGCGCGAGGTCTTCGAGTGCGCCACCGGCCACGTGCTGAAGAGCGGCGGCGAGGCCATCGAGCTGTTCAAGCTGGTGGCCGAGTCGATCTCCAAGCACCTGTTCGGCGCCGACCGGCCGGCGCGCGAGCCCAACCTGGCCCGCTTCGCCCGCCAGAGCGAGGCCGAGTGGGGAAGGGTGCGCCGCCAGGAGCTGCGCGACGCCGAGGGGTTCTGGAAGGAGCACCTGTTCGGCGCGCCCGGCGACGACGTCGGCTACGACGTCTTCCTGGAGCACCCCGAATACCTCCGCTTCCTGGTCCGCCAGGCCGAGCTCCTCGACCCGCGGCGGGATGAGCACGTCGCCGACTTCGGCTGCGGCACGGGAAACCTCCTGCTGGCCCTGCTCGACGCCTATGGCCGGGACGAGGCGCCGGCCTCGCTCACCTTCCTCGACCTGGTGCCCGAGGCGGTCGAGCGCACGCGCGACAAGGCGATCGCCGCCTGCTCCGCCCGCGGCCTGGTGGCGCCGGCGCTGAACGGCGTCGTGGCGGACCTGGAGGTCTCGCGCTTCGCCGCCATCGCCGACTTCCTGGAGGGGCGGCTATGGGGCGTCGAGGGGCTGGTCCACCGCGTGGAAGGGCTGCCGTTCGCCACCGCCCGCAAGCTGGCCGAGGGGTACGGCAAGGAGCTGCACGCCATCCTGCGCGGCGAGCCGGCGGACCCGGGCCGGGTGCGCCAGCTCTGCCCGGCGCTCGACGAGCGGGAGGTCGAGATCGCCCTGGAGATCGGCCGCGCCGCGCGCTTCCTGCTCGGCCACACCGTCCCGGAAGACCTCCAGCCCGGCGCTGATCCCACGAATCTCACGGCGCGGCACCTGCGCTTCCGGCATCTCCACTTCGGGGATTCCACGGCGCGCCTCCGGCTCGACCTGCCGGACGCCTGCTTCGACCGCATCGGCTCGTCGCTGGTGCTCCCGTACCTCTACGATCCGCTGGCCAGCCTGCGCGAGATGCACCGTCTGCTCAAACCCGGCGGCACCCTGGTGGTCTCCTCGATCCGCCCCAACTTCGACCCCTCGAAGCTCTACACCGAAGGGGTGGAGATCCTCAACGCCCAGGCGGAGGCTGGGGACGAGCGCGCGGCGCGCAAGCTGGAGGCGCTGCGCCACTTCGCCAATATGATCAGCCGGCTGATCGAGCTGGAGGAGGACGGCCGCTTCCGCTTCCTCGACGCCGGCGCTCTGGAGACCCTCCTCGCCGAGGCGGGCTTCTCCCGCATTCACTGCTTCCAGGCGCTGGGATCGCCCCCGACGGCGATCGTGGCCCGAGCGGAAAAGTAGGAAAAGTAGGAGATGACTGACGTGTCCAGCACCCCCCGGCTCCCTGGCTTCGAAGAGGCGTACCGCGCCGAGAGCCGGCGTTTGTTCGTCGAACGGGCCCGCTTCCTCCTCTGGTCGGCGCTCGTGCTCTACCTCGCCTTCGGGCTGCTCGACCTGGCGGTGGCGCGCGAGCAGGCGGGGATCTTCTTCATGATCCGCTGCGCCGTCTCGGGCATCTACGTCCTGGCCCTCGCCGCCGTCAATTCGCGGTGGGCGGAGCGGCTGGCCCTGCCGTTCGTGATGGTGGGCGCGCTCGCCTCGGCGGCGGGCATCTCGTTGATGACCGCCCTGCTCGGCGGCTTCACCAGCAACTACTTCGCGGGCAACATCATCGTGATCTTCACCATCGGCGTCTTCCTCCCCTGGGAGCCGCTGGTGCTGGCCGTGCTCTGCGGGCTGATCGTGGCCACGGACCAGGGGATCAACCTGGCGATGCACGGGCCGTCGCGGGCGCTGATCGGGCCGCTCTTCTTCCTCCTGGGCTCCAGCGTCTTCACCTGCCTCGCCACCGTGTCGAGCCGGCGGACGCGGCGGCGCGACCTCTCGCTGCGGCTGCGCCTGGAGCGGGCCAACGAGGAGCTGAAGGAGCTCGACGAGGCCAAGACCCGCTTCTTCGCCAACGTCAGCCACGAGCTGCGCACGCCGCTCACCCTGCTGCTCGGGCCCCTGGAGACCCTGCTCGCCTCCGAGGAGGAGGGGGAGCGCCGGACCCTGCTCGAATCCATGGCCTCCAATTCCCGCCGCTTGCTGCGGCAGGTCAACGCCCTGCTCGACGGCGCCAAGCTGGAGTCTGGCCGGCTGCGCCTGGAGCTGGCCACGGGCAACCTCGGAGCCCTCCTGGCGGAGCTGGTCGAGGCCGCCGTCCCGCTGGCCGAGCGGCGGGGCCTGGAGCTGCGCACCGAGCGGCTGGACGAGCTGCCGGACTCGATCTTCGACGCTCACATGACCGAGATCATCATCGCCAACCTGCTGTCGAACGCCCTCAAGTTCACCCCAAAGGGGGGAGAGATCGTGGCACGGGCCGGGATCGAGGGGGAGACCGCGTTCTTCGAGGTGGAGGACGACGGGCGGGGCATCCCCGCGGACCAGCTCGAGCGGATCTTCGACCGCTTCCACCAGGTGGACGGCTCGGCCTCGCGCGAGCACGGCGGCACGGGGCTGGGGCTCGCCCTCGCCCGCGAGCTGGCGCGGCTCCACGGCGGCAACGTCACCGTGCGCAGCCGGTTGGGGGAGGGATCGCTCTTCCGCGTCGAGCTGCCGCGCGATCCGGCCGGCGTGTTCATGGAGCGCCGGCGCAAGCCGCGCCGCCGCGAGGACCAGCTCGCCCAGGCCCGTACCGATGCCCAGACGGCCCGCGAATACGCCGTGCGCTCGCTGCGCGAGACCCTCCTGGCCGACGTCGAGCTGCCGCCCCGCCGGGCTACCGAAGGCCCCCGTCCGCAGCCGCCGGCCAA
Source organism: Thermoanaerobaculia bacterium (assembly GCA_036497345.1). Lineage (GTDB taxonomy): Bacteria > Acidobacteriota > Thermoanaerobaculia > Multivoradales > UBA5704 > DATARR01. The sequence goes on along the minus strand of DASXJP010000408.1, from coordinate 14,105 downwards.
CGCGCCGCGCCTCCTCCTGGTGGAAGACAACGCCGACCTGCGCAGCTTCCTGGCCGCCCGCCTGGCCCGCCGCTACCGCGTGGAGACCGCCTCCGACGGCGCCGCCGGGCTCGACGTGGCGCGCCGCGTCCACCCCGACCTGGTGGTGACCGACGTGATGATGGCCGGCATGGACGGCTTCGAGCTCTGCCGGCGCCTCAAGGCCGATCCCACCTTCGCCGCCACGCCGGTGATCCTGCTCACCGCGAGGGCGGGCGCCGAGGCGGCGGCAGAGGGGCTGGACGCCGGGGCCGACGACTACGTGGTCAAGCCCTTCGCCCTGCGCGAGCTGGAGGCCCGCATCGCCGCCCACCTGCGCGCCCGCGAGATCGAGCGCCAGCTCCACGAGCGCGAGAGCCGCCTGGCCGCCATCGGCCAGATGACCAGCTCGGTGGTGCACGATCTGCGCAATCCGCTGACCCTGGTGAAGGGCTACGCCGACCTCGCGCACGCCCTGGCCCTGCGGGGAGGCGACGCGGCCACCATCGCCCGCGAGCTCGAGACGGTGCGCAGCGAGTCCGACCGCTTGCGCCGGATGATCGAGGAGATCCTCGACTACGCCCGCGGCGGCGTCCCCCGCCTGGCGGTCGAAACCCTCCTCGCCCGCGGCTACCTCGCCGAGATCCTGCAGCCGCTCGCCGCCGACCTCCGGGAGAGGGGGATCGAGGTCTCCATCGACCTCCGGCTGGACGACTCCCTCCGCGTCACCCTCGACCGCGACCGCGTCCAAAGGGTGCTCGAAAACCTGCTGATCAACGCCCGCGAGGCGCTGGCCACCTGGGGCCTGGCCAAGAGGATCGCCATCCGCGCCGGGGTGGATGAGGGGAGCCTGGCCCTCCGCGTGGCCGACTCCGGCCCAGGCATCCCGGAAGACGCCGTCGAGCACCTCTTCGAGCCCTTCGCCACCAACGGCAAGCAGCAGGGCACCGGCCTCGGCCTGGTCACCGTGCGCAACCTGGTGAAGGCCCATGGGGGAGAGGTGCGAGTGGAGGCCAAGGCGCCGGAGGGAGGGGCGGCCTTCACGGTGCTGCTGCCGCTGGCGGCCACGGGGGCGGCGGCGCGGGTGGCGTAGGGCACCCAGAAGCACGGACGATCAAGGACCTCCAAGGACTTCAAGGACGACAAACCGCCGTTTTTGTCCTTGAGGTCCTTGCAGTCCTTTGGTCCTTTCTTCTGTTTTCCGCAAACAACCACGCCCGATCCTGCGCCGCTCGCCTTTCGGCGTGAGCCACCCGCCCCGAATCCGGAGCACCCGCCTTTCGGCGTGGGTGACTCGCCTTTCAAGGCGAGCCATTCGCCTTTCGGGGCGAGTCGTCCGCCCCGAAAGGCGAATCGTTCGCCCCGAAAGGCGGGTGCTCCGGATTCGAGGCGGACGGCTCGCCTTTCAGGGCGAGTCACCCACGCCGAATCCTGCGCGGCTCGCCTTCCGAGGCGAGCCGTTCGCCTTGAAAGGCGGGTCACCGCGGATTCGGGGCGGCTGGCGCATGCCGGATCCCGGCCGGCGCAAGATCGGGCGGTACAAACCGGCCTCCCGAGGCGGGGGCCGCCGTCTGTGTCCTCGATAGCGCGGCCTTTCAGGCCGCCTCGGAATGGGGTTCGTCGCAGCCAACCCAGGGCGATGCCCTGGGCTGAGGAAGGGCGGCTCCTTCGGGCCTCAAGCCGACCTTGCGCCGGCAACCGGATTCCAGATCTGGGCACTGGCCTCGAAGGGACCGCCGGCCTCCGGGCTGACAGCCCGGGCTTCCTCAGCCCAGCCTAATGGCCTGGGTTGCGGGTCGGCCCACGCTACCCGAGCCCAACGGGGCGCGATAGCCAGCGATAGCCGACGTCGCGGCCAGGCCGGACGCGCGACCCCGCGCGAATGCTCAGCCGATCCCGGGGCCGGCACGGGTCTACCCTACCGCCGCTTTTGGATGTCCCTCTGAGGCGATCAGGACGGCTCCCCTACCGGGACGTTGACCTTAAATAGGAGGAGGCGTAAAATTAAAGAATCTCATAGAATCAATGACATACGGTAACGGAGAGATCAAACCCTGGAGAGTGGCTTCGACTTCCATAGGTATTCTAGGAGAAAGCGGCGAAAGGTAAATCTCTCGAGGTAGCTTTTCAGTGGAGGAACGATGAAGCACAATGGCACATTTGAAGACCTGAAGACGATGGTACGAGCTGTAGGGCGCGAGATCACTCAAAGCGGACCATCTGGTTCCGCGCAACAGATAAAGACATCGGACGGGGCCGTCGTCAATTGGTACGAGTCGACGGGAACAGTCCAATTCCAAGGTGCAAAAGAGCCAAAGCAGAAGCTGGAAGCTGACTTGTGCAAGTACGCGGGCGTCTCGCCAACCGCACCTCCCGAAAATGCAGCTTCGGCAATCTCTGTGCCAGCGTCCGCACCGGCGGCGAGCAAGGTCTTCATTGTCCATGGGCACGACTCTGTTGCACGTGAGCAACTTGAGCTTGTGATTCACAAGCTCGGGCTCGATCCATACGTGTTGCAAAACACCGGCGGTGGTGGCTTAACGATCATTGAAGCGCTCGAAGCCGAGATCGGTACACGTGCTGGATCTGCCAAGTTTGGCATCGTCTTACTCACACCCGATGATGTGGGCTATGCCAAGTCCGCCGGCGAGAAGGAAGCGCAACCTCGTGCCCGACAGAATGTCGTGCTCGAAATGGGCATGCTCATCTCCGCGCTTGGTCGTAAGAATGTCGCTATCCTGAAGAAGCAACACCTTGAGATTCCGTCCGACGCTCAGGGAATTCTGTACATCGCCTTCAATGATCATGTCAAAGAGGTTGTCCCTAAGCTCGTCGATCGGCTGCGCGCGGCCGGCTTCGTACTCAATCCAGAAGCCATCACCCGCGCATCAAACTAACCCTTCGTTCCAGCGGACCAATCACCTACGGAGGCCGCTGAACTCAAACGTGTTATGCGTAACTCAAGGGGGTCCCGGTTGAGCAGTGAAGCCTCCTCCATTGAAGGGAAACCGAGGCAGGGTGACGGGATTCTTGGCCATCCTCATGAGAAGCATTGCTTCGTTGTCATGCCATATGGAAGAACAGAGGTCGAGGCGAAGTGGTTCAGGGGTTGGTACAAGACAGTGATCGAGCCGGCTGTTCGCAGTGTAGGTTACGAGCCCATCCTCTCGGCAGACGAGGAACGTCCCGAGGCAATCAATGACGAGGTTCGAAGGCATTTAACCTATGACCCCATGGTCGTGGTTGATCTAGGGGAAGCAGTCAAGCTGTCGATCCCAATCCTAATGTAATGTATGAGCTAGGCATTCGCCATGCTCTTAGCCTGCCAGTTGTTATGATGGCTTGGCATGATCAGCGGCTTCCATTTGATATCGGTAATCAAAGAGTCATCATGGAGGGAAGAGACCTACTTGATCTTGAGACGAACAAGGAAAAACTGGTTAGCTTCATACGGGCTGCCGAGAAGGGGCATTTCTACCGTCCAATGGAGGCAGTGGGAAGATCGGCAACCTTAGAAGCGGCGTCTTCGGCTCTTGATAGGGATTCGGTTCTTCGTGCTCTTGTTCAGGAAGTGAGAGACTTACGCGCATCTTTGCACGAGAGCCAGACTCCGAGGCTTCCTAGATGGTCGTACGTTGAAGTGACACCGAAAGTTGGAACAACTCTGAAGAGACTTCTGGGTTCTAAGGAAACTCGAAGACCTCTGCACCGAGTTTTTCTTGATGCCGGAGGTACACTGCGAGAGTGGAGTATACTCCTTGACTCAACGCCATCCCAGCAGCTTGTTGAAATCTCTAAAGATTGGCCTCAGCAGCAGTGGGAGAAATTTATCGCGGCTCAAGCTCAGCAATTCAGAGAAGAGGAGCAAAGGCAAACGCGGTTAGGTTTTTCGGATGTAGTCAAAGAAGGCGCATAACACGGCCCCTGCACCGGACTGCTGGCTTCACCATTAGCGGTTGAGGGGCAAAGTATGGGGCGCCCTAAACATTACGAAGTCATGCCTAAGCTCACCTACCTGCAAGGCCAGTATCTCGCCTTCCTCGACGCATACACGAAAGTGAATGGACGTCCACCGGCAGAGGCTGACTTCCAGCGCTATTTCAAAGTCACACCTCCCGCAGCTCATCAGATGATCCTGACGCTTTCTCGCCTCGGGCTCATCACGCGTTCACCCGGCCAGGCGCGGTCCCTGCGGATCAATATTCCGCCCGAAGAGATTCCGCGTCTTGAGTAGGCAGCATACCTTTTATATACAAGGCGAGTTTCTGAAATCTTGCCCCGCAAGGGGCAAAGGCATAAAGCCTGGGGTTTTAACCCCAGGTAAGCGCCCCCACCATACCCATAAGCCCCGAAGGGGCGCAGGCAGCCACCAACCGGAACGCGCTGCCTACGCCCTTTCAGGGCTTCGGATAAACTGAAAGGTCTTCTCTCCTGGGGTTGAAACCCCAGGCTTTACGCCTGCGCCCCTGCGGGGCTGGAAAGACATCAGAGCGATCCGATGACCCCTACACCCCCCGAGCCGCCAACGGATCCCCATAGAAACAATACGCCGCCCACGTATCCTCCCCCCCTTCCGCCGCGTAGGACCGCTTCCGTAAATCCCGCAAAATCTCGGCGAACGGCGTCTCCGGCTGCTCCTGAATCCGCTGGTAGAGCTCGACGGCGAGCTGGTGGGCGATCGAGTCTTTGACGCTCCAGAGGGGGGCGACCACGCCGCTGGCTCCCAGGGCCATGAATTGCTCGGCGAAGCCGCCCACGCCGATCAGGGCCGGCACCGTGCGTCCCACCTCGCAGGCGTTGAGGAAGACGAACGGCTTCTTGGTGCGGAACGCCTTCTTCACCCCCGGCATGCCGCGCAGAAAGCTCGCGCTCAGCTTCTCTTTCTTTTCCAGGAGCAGGACCTGGCCGCCGTCGTCGCCGCTTTCGCCGTGACAGACGAAGTGGAGGAGCGAATGGGCCTCCCCCTCCTGGCCGAGCTCCTGCTCGAACATGGCGATGCTGGCGGGAACGATGCGCTCTCCGGGGAGCTCCTTCAGCACCAGGGTGGCCTCGTCCTCGGCGCTCGTCAGCTTCGAGTCGGTGGGGGCCACCACCCAGGAGTCCTTGAGCGGGATGCGCTGCGGCGCCTGGATGTGCTCGCGCGAGGTCCAGCGGCTGACCAGGAATTCGACTCCGATTGGATCGCGCTGCTCGTCCTCGCCGTCCTGGCCCTCCCGCGTGGGCACCATCAGCTCCCACGGGATGTAGGGCTCCTCGGTGACGATGGAGATCGTCCGCAGGGGGACTTTGGCGTCGATCAGCTCCCAGAAAATCTTCTGAAAGATTTTCGGCGCGGCCTCGAACAGTTGGATGCCGGCGCCGCGCAGGGCGAAGGTCCGCGCCTGGTTCGATGCTCCCGCGGCGGTGAACTGGGCCATCAGACCTTTGACGAAAGTGCCCGCGATGGACGGCAGCCGCCAGTTGCCCGTCTGCCCCTGTTGGTACGCGGGGAGGTGTGGCGACTGCGCGATGCACTGGAAGAGGCGCTCGTCGTCGTCGCTCGCCACGATGCGGACGCTGAGGTCGGCCGGCTTGGCGGCGGTCTCGACGGCGATCCCGGGCTGCGGGAGCGGCTCTTTCACCGGCTCCGCGGCCCCCGCGGCGAGCTGTACCTGACGGCTCACCCGGCCGCAGGGGCGGCCCTGGTAGGCGAAGAGGGCGGAGAAGGTGACGGGACCGGCGCCAGCGGCGGAATCCTTGCGGACGACCGTGAATTCCGCGTTCTTGGAGCGCTCCTCGTCCCGCAGGAGGGTCAGGGTCCGCACCGGCGGGCCCTCGACCGCGAACGGCCCGCCCACCACCAGCCAGACGGTGAGGTCGAACCGGGTCTGGTCCGGAGGAGCTTCGATGACCACGGCCTCCCCTTCCTCCCCCTCCCGCATCGCCTGCGCGTCGGTGTAGACGGCGACCTTGATCCGCGCCCCCGGATCGACGGGCGGAACGGGATCGAGGTCCATGTGCGGCGTGCGGCGGAGGGTCTGGGTTTGGGGAGCGGCGGCCTCCGCGGTCTCCACGGGGGACGGGGCCGCATGGGAGACCGGCGGCGGGCCTCCCAGGAGATCGGGAGGGGACGGGGGCGCCGCCATGGCGGGTGCCGGCGCCATCGGCAACGGCGCCCCCCGAGAGACCTTCTTGCGGGAGGTGGACCACCGGTGATTGATCTCGGTCAGGTACTGCTGGGCCTCCTTTTTGCGATCCCCGTTCATCTCCACGACCTGGAGGAAATATTCGTAGGCGGTCTTCAGGTCGTTCCCCTCGAAGGCCGCGACCGCCTTCAGGAACAGCTTCTCCTCACGCAAGCTGCTCACGCCGGATCTCCTTGCCATTCTCGTCGATGTAGCGCACGGTGATCTGGGGGCCGTCGAAGTCGAGCACGGCGAAGCCGAACAGGGCCCAGCGCTCGAGGCCGCTCTGGATGAAGTCGCGGAATTCCCAGGCCGCCGGCGGCGGATAGGGATCCCCCTCATCGTGCGTCATGTAGACGGGAACCCCGCCGTGGCCGATGCAGCGGGCGTATTCGACGTTCCTCTCGGGGTTGTAGAGCACGCACCGGTGCTCGTGACCCCAGAACCAGCTGCGCACCCGGCCGGTCTTGAGCACCGGGTCGATCTTGTCGCTCAGCTTGTTCTTCTCCTTCTCATAGGCGCTGAAAATCTGATGGTGGGAGAGGAGCAATCCCTTGCCCGACGCGCTTTCGAGCATCCCTTTGGCCCAGTCGGCCTGATCGCCGTGCAGGTCGTGCTCGTCATAGGCGGTGTCGAGCCCGAGGATCGTCCAGTGATCGTTGCGCAGGGAGAAGCGGCTGGAGCCCTGCTGGCGGGCGAAGCGGCCGTCTTTCAAAGCGTAATCGAAGAAGGCGTGGCCGCCCGAGTACATGTCGTGGTTGCCGTTGAGGTTCCAGGAGGGGATGCGCGCCGCCTCGTCCGGCTTGACGGGCCAGTAGGCGAGAAAGCGGTCGCGGTACTCGGACTCCCACCCCGAGTAGTAGACGTCGCCGAGATGGACCGCGTGCTGCTCGCGGCCGGCCGCCAGCCCCTCGTCGAGGACCTTGCGCATCTCGTCCGCCACCTTGCGCGCCCGGGGGATCCCCGAGCCCCAGTCGCCCACGATGACGAGCCGGGCCTGGTTGCCGATGGTGACCGGGTCGGCCGGCTTGGCGGGGAAGTCGTGCCTGCCCCGGAATTGGCGGACGCCCATGGCGAACAGGCTGCTCACCCAGCCGACGTCGGTCACCGAGAATTTGTCGAAGAGCCGCCGGTTGTCCTCGTCCCTCCGCGGCTGCCAGCCGGGGATGGAGACGTCGGTCACCGCCACGTCCTCGTCGCCCCCCCGGCGGTCGTCGGCGGGCGGCGCGGTCTCGACCTCGTTCCGTTCCTGGAAGTACTGCTCCAGGGCGGATTGCAGGTTGCTGACCGCGACGTCCCGGCTGAAGAAGGAGAAATCGTCGATCGACGCCGGCTCCTCCCCCCGGCGCTCGGCCGGCGGCGGCTCGAACCCCGGCTGGCCGCTGGAGGCGACGGCCTCGGTCTGCAGCGCCGTCTGCGCGGCCTCCAGCGCCAGGGCGGCGTCCTCCGGCGACAGCTCCGGCCCCTCTCCGGCGCCCCTGCGGCGGCCGTCCGAGGCGGCGGTGCTCAGGTAGTCCCGTACGTCTTCCAACTGCTGTAGAACGAACTCGCGATTCAACACCTGTGCGATCAAGAGCCCCTCCTTCCGAGGTGTGCGTGGCTTGCGAAAATTATAGGCCAGACCCTGTGCCCAGTCGCCATTTTCCCGGGACGAGCCGCCCGGTTTTGGTGAAGAGGGTTTCGTGTGTCTAACCTCGGGTAAGGAGGTAGGGATGAGATCGATCACCAGGATTCTGTTCGTGGCTGTGGCGCTGCAAGCCATGGCCCTCGGGACCCAAGCCCAGCAGGTCACGCTGCCGCTGGAGAAGTACGAGGAGCTGCGCGCCCGGGCCAACCCGGCGGCGGGCCCGCAGGCCAATCCGCCGGCGCCCTACGCGCTGGAGCTGGCCGAGTACGCGGTGAAGGTGGGGCCGGAGAGCGCCCGCGTGGTCCAGACGCTGCGGCTCACGCTCTACGACGACCACTGGCAGACCGTGCCCCTGGGGGACGCGGGCTCGTTCATCAGCGCCGATTTCAAGGGCACGGAAGGGCGGGTGGAGGCGGGGGAGAAGGGATTGGAGATGCACGTGCGGGGGCATGGCCGGCGCGAGGTGCGCCTCGAATCGGCCGTGCCGGTGGCCCGCGACGACAAGGCCACGCGGCCGACCTGGAGCTTCGCCCTCCGCTTCCCGGCGGCGGCCGTGGTGCGCGGCCGCATCGAGGCGCCGCCGGCCGTCGAGGAGCTCGACCCGCAAGGGTCCGGCCTGGTCAAGCCGGTCTCCCCTGGGAATCCCGGCGGCGGCTGGAGCTTCGTGGCCCTCCCCTCGACCGAGGTGCGCTGGACGCTCTCCGGCAAGGCGGTGATGCCGCGGCGGGCCCAGCTCCCGCTCCGCTTCGAGGCCACCTCGGCCACCGCCACCACGCTCTCGCGCACGCGGCTCCAGGTGCTCGGCTGGATCGAGGCCCGCGTCGCGCAAGGGCGTCTCGAGGCGCTGCGGGTGCCGGTGCCGGCCGGGCTGGAGGTGGCGGACGTGCGCGGCCCCCATGCCGGTTGGAAGGTCGAGAGCGGGACGCTGGTGGTCACGCCATTGGCTCCTGTCGAGGATACCTGGGCGGTCGAGATCGACATGACCGGCGACCCCAAAGACCGTTTCCCCACGCCGCTGCTGATCCCCCAGGGGAGCGCCCGCACGCTGCTGCTCGCCAAGGCGGCGCTCAAAGGGGACGGCATCCTCACCCTGGCGGACCGGGGCGCGGCGCGGACGCCCGAGGACCGCGAGTCGGCGCGGCTGCCCGAGGCGCTGAAGGCGATCGAAGGCCCCCTGTTCGTCGTGGCCGACGCGGCACAGCCGCCCCGGTGGGAGGTTGACTGGGCGGAGAAGACCGAGGTGCTGGCCGCCCAGGTGGACCGCCTGGTGGTGGACGTGGCGGTGGGGGAGGCGGGCAAGGCCTCCTACCAGCTCTGGGCCCAGGTGCGCAACCGCGGCGCGCAGCAGCTCACGCTCACCCTGCCGGCCGGCTTCGAGCTGGCCGTGGGAAGCCGCGACGGCACTCCCGTGGTTCCGGGCGCCGCCGGCGGCGCGCTCGCGATTCCCCTGCTGACGCAGGAAGCCGCGCAGGTCGTCCACCTGGAGGGGCTCATCCCCCTGTCGCTGCCGAAGGGGGACGGCTCCTTCTCGGTGCCGCTGCCGGCCCTGTCCGCTCCGGCGGCCCAGGTAGAGGTGCGGCTGGTGGTGCCGGGAGGCCGCTCCTACGAGCTGTCGGAGAAGGCGCGGCTGGGCACCGTCTCGCCGCCGCCGGGCCCGGCGCCCCGCAAGCCCATCTCGGACCTCAGCCGCCAGGCCAACTCCCAGATGAGCGCCTACGTGGGGCCCGGGACCCAGACCAACAACGCGCCGTCCTTCTTCCCGGTCCCGCCCGGCTTTGCCCTGGTGCAGGCCTCCTGGAGCGCCCTCTCGGCCGCTCCGCCACCCCTCGGCGTCCGCGCTGAGACGGAAAGGGAGAAACGGGAATGGTTCTGAACAACCGAAAGATCACCCTCGCCCTGTTCCTCGCTCTCCTCGCGCCCGCTCTGCGCGCCGCCGATCCCCCGCGCTCGGAGATCACCCTGGCGCTCAAGGACTACCTCTCGCTGGTCGAGCAGGGGGACGCGGCGGAGAAGGAGCGGCAGCGGCGGGAGGCCTCGCGCGAGGCGCCCGTGGCCGAGGTGGTATCCCAACAGGTGCGCGTCTCCCTGGGCCAGGAGGATGTGGCCGAGGTGGCCGCCCGGTATGAGGTCCTGGTCCAGGGGGAGCCCAAGGGGCCGGTCGTGCTGCCGGTCACCGGCGTGCCGCGCGAGGCGGGCGTCGATTCCCCGGGCGCCGCCCTGAGCGCCGGAGCCAAGGCGGGGGAGTGGCTCCTGGTGGCCCCCGCCGCCGGACGCTACACCGCCGAGATCTCCGGGCCGGTGCCGCTGGCGGGCGGCGGCGTCAGCCGTCTCACCCTGGCGCCGGCCGCGGCTCCGGTGTCGCTCACCGAGATCGAGCTGCCGGCCGATCTCGCCTGGAGCGCGCCGGGGACGGTGGTGGTGGAGGACCGCGTCGAGGCTGCCCGGCGCACGGTGCGGCTGACCGCCCGGCGGGGCCAGGCGCAGACGGTGGAGGTGCGGCGCAAGCTCGACGGCGGCGACGCCGAGAAGCTGCTGGCCCAGAGCCTGGTGCTGACCCTCGTCCAGCTGCGGCCGGACGGCCCCCGGCGGCACGACGTGGTGCTCTACGAGGTCTCGCGCGGCGGCATCGGCAGCTTCACGGTCGACCTGCCCCCCGGGCTCGTCGTCGAGACGGTGGGCACCGACGAGGGGGAGGTCGTGCCCACGGTCGAGTCCCGGCGGCTGACCGTGCAGCGCCGCCAGCAGCTCCGCGGCGTGGGCTATCTGGTGCTCACCTCGACGCCGCAGCCGGGCGCCGAGCTGGCGCTCGATCCGGTGGAGCCGGAGGGTACCGTGCGAGCCCGCTACGTGGCTCTGGCCTCCTCGGTGGCGGCGGACGTGCAGCCGCTCCCCGCGGCGTCCTGGTCGCGGGTGGACCTCGACGACCTGCCGCCGGTCCTCCTCGAGGCCCTCAATGGCATCGACCTCGCGGCGGCCTGGCGCCTGGCCGGGAGCTCTACAGGTCTCCGGATGGCCGTCTCGCCGCTGCCCTCGGCGCCCAGCCTGCCGGTGGTGGCGAGCCTGCGGGAGACCACGACCCTGATCACCCTCGACGGCACGCTGCTGCACCGCGACCAGATCACCCTGCGGCCGGGGGCGATCGGCACCGCGCTCGACCTCACCCTGCCGGCCGCGGCCACCCTCTGGTCGGCCAAGGTGGACGGCGTGCCGGTGCGTCCGCTGGAGCGGGGGAGCGGCCGCATCTCGGTGCCGCTCGGCTTCGATACCGGCAAGGACGCCGTCGTCGAGGTGATCTCGGTGCAGGAGAAGGCGATCCCCAAGGGCCGCTCCGAGCTGGCGCTCGACCTCCCCCGCCTGGCCGTGCCGGTGCAGGAGCACCGCTGGCGGCTGCTCCTGCCGGACGGCGCCCAATACCGGTACCGTTCCGGCGACTTGCGGCCGGTGGTGAGCCCGGCCCCGCGAGACCCCTGGGCGGTCGCGCAGAGCACGCCCGGCGTGCTCACCGACCGCATCAACGTCGGCGGCAACGAGTCGGGCCAGCAGAAGTCGGATTTCGTGCGCACCACCGCGACTCTGCAGGGACGGGTCGTCGACGATCGCGGCGCCCTCCTGTCGGGGGCCACCGTGACGCTCCGTCCCACCGGCGGCAAGCCGGCGGACATCCGGGTGACCAACGCCCAGGGGGGCTTCCGGCTCGACGGGCTGCGTCCCGGAAATTACGAGATCGAGGCCGGGCTGGAAGGGTTCTCCACGGTGTCGTTCCAGGTCAGCTCCCTCCGGGCCGGCCAGACCCGGACGATCGAGATCCGCCTGAGCGCCGCCGTGGAGGACGTCATCACGGTGACCGCCGAGGCGCCCGTGCTCGACGAGCGCAGGACCGGCAACACCCAGACCTACAACCTCGACGAGAGGACCGGCGGCGGCCGGAGCCCGCGGAAGAAGGAGAACCGGCCTCAGGTCCCGTCGCCGGCCCCGCCGCCGCCGGCCCATGCCGACTTCGACGCCTTCCAGCAGGAAACGAAGAGCCTCAAGCAGGGCCTGGTCGGCGGGGTCAAGCCGCTGCCGATCGCCATCCCCGAGACCGGTAAGCTCCTGCTTCTCTCCGGGGTCCTGCCCCCGGAGAAGATCGGCGTCGAGCTGGAGGTGAAGGGGGGAAAGGAGAGACGGAGATGGTTCTGAACGACAAACCTGGCTGGGGCGGCCTGCGCTCCGAAGCCTCACCCTCGGTCCCTCTCCACTTCGTGGAGAGGGAGGGCCCAGAGATCAGCATTTTCGAGGTCGGCAAGGCAGGCTCAGATACGTTCCCCCTCTCCACGAAGTGGAGAGGGGGCCAGGGGGTGAGGCCTCGAAGGGCAGGACGCTTCAGAATCGCAGCCGCCCTTGCTCTCGCTCTCCTGGCCGCCCGCGCCCACGCCGACCCCCCGCGCCCCAACGAGGTCGTGGTCCCCGTCAGGGACTACCTCGCGCTGGAGGAGCGGGCCGAGGCGGCGGAGAAGGAGCGCCAGCGGCGGGAGGCCGCGCGCGAGACCCCCGTGGCCGAGGTGGTGTCCCAACAGGTGCGCGTCTCCCTGGGCCAGGAGGACGTGGCCGAGGTGGCCGCCCACTATGAGGTGCTGGTCCAGGGCGAGCCCGGATGCCAGATCGTCCTGCCGGTGACCGGCGTGCCCCGCGAGGCGCGCGTCGATCAGCCGGGAGCCGCCCTGAGCGCCGGCGCCAAGCCGGGAGAGTGGCTCCTGGTGGCTCCCACGGCCGGACGCTACGCCGTGGAGGTCTCCGGGCCGGTGCCGCTGGAGAGCGGCGGCGTGAGCCGTCTCACCCTGGCGCCGGCCGCCGCTCCGGTCTCGCTCACCGAGATCGAGCTGCCGGCCGACCTCGCCTGGAGCGCTCCCGGGACGGTGGTGGTGGAGGACCGCGTCGAGGGCGCCCGCCGCACGGTGCGGCTGACCGCCCGCCGGGGCCAGGCGCAGACGGTGGAGGTGCGGCGCAAGCTCGACGGCGGCGACGCCGAGAAGCTGCTGGCCCAGAGCCTGGTGCTGACCCTCATCCAGCTGCGGCCGGACGGCCCCCGCCGGCACGACGTGGTGCTCTACGAGGTCTCGCGCGGAGGCATCGGCAGCTTCACCGTCGACCTGCCCCCCGGGCTCACCGTCGAGACGGTGGGCACCGACGAGGGGGAGGTGGTGCCGGTGATCGAGTCCCGCCGGCTGACCGTGCAGCGGCGCCAGCAGCTCCGCCGCGTGGGCTATCTGGTGCTCACCTCGACGCCCAAGCCGGGCGCCGAGCTGCCGCTCGATCCGGTGGTGCCGGAGGGTACCGTGCGGGCCCGCTACGTGGCCCTGGCCTCCTCGGTGGCGGCGGAGACGCAGCCCCTCCCCCAGAAGTCCTGGTCGCGGATCGACCTCGACGACCTGCCGCCGTTGCTGCGCGACGCCCTCAACGGGATCGACCTCGCGGCGGCCTGGCGGCTGACCGGAGCCCCGCCGGACCCGCGGATGGCCGTCTCGCCGCTGCCGGCCGCGCCGAGCCTGCCGGCGGTGGTGCGCTGGCGGGAGACCACGACCCTGATCACCCTCGACGGCACCCTGCTCCACCGCGACCGGCTCATCCTGCGGCCGGGGGCGATCGGCACCGCCCTCGACCTCACCCTGCCGGCCGCGGCCAAGCTCTGGTCGGCGCGGGTGGACGACGTGCCGGTGCGCCCGCTGGAGCGGGGGAGCGGCCGGATCTCGGTGCCGCTCGGCTTCGATACCGGCCGGGACGCCGTCGTCGAGGTGATCTCGGTGCAGCCGAAGGCGGTCCCCAAGGGGCGCTCCGAGCTGGCGCTGGACCTCCCCCAGGTGGCCGTCCCCGTGCAGCAGCACCGCTGGCGGCTGCTCCTGCCGGACGGCGCGAGCTACCGCTACCGCGCCGGCGACTTGCGGCCGGCGCCGCGTCCGGCGGCCGGAGGGATCGTGGTCCACATGATCACCAAGAGTGAGCCGGTAGGTGGTCAGGCGGGCCCTGGCACCGCAGGAGACCAGGCGGTCTGGAGCATCGACGGCATGGTCATCACCGACATGGCCGCCCTGGGCTCCACTCCCACCTACTACGATTTCGACGCCTTCAAGGAGATGACGACGACCCTGCGGAAGGGCCTGGTCGGCGGGATCAGGCCGCTGCCGATCACCATCCCCGAATCCGGCAAGCTCCTGCTCCTCGCCGGCGTCCTGCCGCCGGAGAGGATCGGGGTGGAGCTGGAGGTGAAGAAGTAGGGGCGGCCCTGCGTGGCCGCCCTGGCCGGGGGCGGGCCTGTTCCA
>DASXJP010000407.1:0-17505 GCA_036497345.1 Thermoanaerobaculia bacterium | reverse complement strand
CGGGCGTGGTCAACAACCCGCTCGATCCGGCGGCCGCCCAGGCTTTCGTGGCGATCCGCATGACGTCGCAGGGCCGCTACAGCGTCGGCTTCGACGCCATCCACCTCGACAGCGCCTGCTCGGCTGGCTCGTACACCCTCATTCTGACGGGTGCGAACCACTCCGTGCCGCCGGGCGCCATCGCGCCGGCTCCGTAAGGCCGCTCGCGCCTCTTGGGTGGGTCCGCTCCGCGGGCCCACCCTTTTCCCCACGACTTTCCCCGCTACAATGGCCCGTTGATGGTTGAAGCCACCGTCCAGGCCGAGGGGCTGACCAAGATCTACCGGTCGTACGCCACCCCCTGGGACCGCCTGCTGGAGGGGATCTCCCGCCGGCCGCGCCACCGCGAGCACCGCGCCCTGGAGGACGTCAGCTTCACGCTGCCGCGCGGCGAGGGGCTGGCGCTGATCGGCGAGAACGGCGCCGGCAAGAGCACGCTGCTGAAGATCCTGGCCGGCATCACGGCGCCGACCTCCGGCGCCTTCCGGGTGCGCGGCAAGATCGCCTCGATCCTCGAGCTGGGCTCGGGGTTCCATCCGGAATTCACCGGCCGCCAGAACGTCGTGCTCAACGCCGCCATGCTCGGCCTTTCCCAGGAGGAGCTGCGGCGGAAGATGCCCGACATCATCGGCTTCAGCGAGCTCGGCGACTTCATCGACCAGCCGGTGAAGACCTATTCGACCGGCATGGCCATGCGGCTCGGCTTCTCGATCGCCACCCAGGTGGAGCCGGACGTGCTGATCATCGACGAGGCGCTGTCGGTGGGGGACGGCTATTTCCAGAAGAAGTGCATGGACCGCCTGCGGCGGTTCGTCGACGGCGGCGGCACGCTCCTCTTCTGCTCGCACGCCATGTACTACGTCTCGGCCTTCTGCCAGCGCGCCCTCTGGCTGCGGCGGGGGAGGGCGGAGGCGCTGGGCCCGACGGAGGAGGTGGTGCGGGAGTACGAGAATTTCCTGGTGGCCAAGAGCGCCCAGGCCGCGCTCGCCGGAGACAATGCCGCGGAGGCGCCGCCACCCTCGCCCTCCCTGCCGGCGCGCATCGCCTCGGCGCGGCTCCTGGGGACGCGGACCCTCTACACCCAGGGGGACCCCTGGGAGCTGGAGGTGGCCTGGGAGTCGGAGGACCCCCGGCTGGCCTTCCATCTGGGGGTGGGCGTCAACCGCGCCGACGGCGTCGAGGTCTGCTCCTTCGCCACCCATCTCGACGGCCTGGCGCCGGTGAACGGCGCGCGGGCCTACTCCGCGCGGCTCGCCATCCCCAGCCTGCCTTTGGTGAAGGGGGAGTTCACCCTGTATATTTTCCTCCTGGACGAGGAGGGGCTCCACATCTACGACCAGCGGGTGATCCCCGGCTCCTTCCAGGTCCGCAGCCCCGCCTACGTCTTCGGCCTCGTTCGGGTGGAGCACGCCTGGGAGCTGGACGCCGAGAGCGGCTCATCCGTACAACGGAGCGTAGCCGGACGCTGACTTTTCGAAAGACGAGCCTCGATGAAGACCGCCAGCCTGCCTGTCCTCTCCGAGCCCGTGGCCGTACCCGGGCTCCAGGTCAACCCCTTCCTCCACATCGGGGACGACCGGGTCTACAACCCCCTGACCGACCGCACGCTGCTGCGCGGCGAGCCGGGCTACGAGACCCTGCGGGGGGTGCTGAGCGGCGCGCTGGCGCTCGACCGCCTCCCCGCCGCTGACCGGGGCCGTCTGTCCGCCGGCGGGATGCTCCTGCCGGGGGACGCGGAGCCGGCGCGGGCCTTCCGGCTGAGGTACGTCTCGCTGGAGGCGCACACGGTGTGCAACCAGTCCTGCTACTTCTGCCCGGTGTCGATCGCCCCCCGCGAGGACTACTTCATGCCGACCGACCTCTACGAGCGGATCGTGGGGGAGATCGCCGCCTACCGCGACACCATCGAGGCGGTCTTCATGATCAATTACAACGAGCCCACGGCCGACAAGCGGTTCGTCGACCAGGTGCGCGCGATCAAGGCGGCCGGGCTGCCGCCGGCCGTGCTCACCAACGGCTCGGGCCTCACCCCGGACCGCGTCGACGCCCTGCTCGCGATGGGGGGGCTCCGCTTCCTCTCGATCAACCTCTCGACCCTGGACCGCGAGCGCTACCGGCGCGACCGCGGCGGCGACCATCTCCCCCTGGTGCTGCGCAACCTCGACTACCTGCGCGACAAGCCGCTGGCCGAGGTCATGGACATGGCCGTGCTGGGCACCGGCGACGACGCCCACAAGCGCGATTTCGAGGAGATCTCGCGACGCTTCGCCGGCAGCCGCTTCGACGTCAAGTACTACGAGGTGATGGACCGCGCGGGGTACCTGCAGATCGGCCACCGGCCGGTCTCGCGCGAGCGGCGGCTCTGCGGCTGCGAGAACGTGGGCTCGCGCCCCCTCCAGCACCTCCACATTACTCCCCAGGGGAAATGCGTGCTCTGCTGCGAGGACTACGACGGCAAATACGTGGTGGGGGACCTCACCCGGGAGTCGGTCGCCGAGGTGCTCGCCGGACCGGCCATGGCCCTGATGCGGCGCTGGGCCTACGGGCTGGAACAGGCCCCCGCGGGCTTCCTCTGCTACGGCTGCACCTTCGCCCTCACCCAGCCCGCTTAGGGCGGCCCATGCGCCTGGCGGTGATCCTGGTCCACTACCACACGCCGGAGCTGGCGGCGGCGGCCGTGGAGGCCCTCCGCGCCGACCTGGCGGGGACGGGGATCGAGGTGGAGTGGCGGCTGGTCGACAACGGCAGCGACGAGGCCGGCCGCGCCCTCCTCGCGGCGCTGCCCGTCGAGCGGATCGATCCCGGGGCGAACCTCGGCTACGCCGGCGGGGTCAACCTGGGGGCGGAGCGCTCCACCGCCGAGGTGATGGTGCTGATGAACCCCGACGTGATCGTCCAACCCGGCTGCGTGCCGGCCCTGCTGGGCGCCCTGGAGGCAGGGGCCGACGTGGCCGGTCCCCGCTTCTGGTGGGACCGCGGCCGGCGCCTGCTCCAGCCCCCCTCCGAGATCCGTGCCCGGCGCGAGGAGCTGGCGCGGGTGCTGGCGGGGAAGGGCCCGGCGTGGGCCGAGCGGGCCCGGCGCAGCTGGCGGCGGCACGCCCGCCGGCACTGGGAGGCGCGGGAGCCGCTGCCGAGCTTCTCGCTGAGCGGCAGCCTGCTGGCCCTCCGCCGCTCGGCCTGGGAGGCGGTCGGGCCGTTCGACGCGGGGTACCGCCTCTATTTCGAGGAGACCGACTGGCTGCTGCGGGCGGAGCGCCGGGGGCTCGCCGGCCGTTACGTGCCGGCCGCCGGGGCGGTCCACCTCTATGGTCAGAGCGCCGACCGCGAGCCCAAGGCCGCCGGGTGGTTCGAGGAGTCGGCGCGCCGCTTCCGCCGCCGGTGGTACGGGCCCCGCTTCACCGGCCTGCTGGAGGGGCTCGACCGCCGGCTCCCCCGGCGCGTCGCCGCGGCCTGCGGCATTCCTCCAGGCGGGCTGCGGCTCCCGGAGAAGCCGTCCGCCTATCCGCTCTGGGTCGAGGTGTCGCCCAGTCCCCTGGGGTTTCCGGCGGCGGCTGAGCGGATCGCCGCGCCTCCGGGAGAGCCGTGGAATCTCCCCGCGGAGCTCCTGGAGCGGGTGCCCGCGGCCTCGCTGACCGTGCGGGTGGTGGCCTGATATGCGAGTTACTTACGTTCTGCCTCACCCCGAGCTGAACGGCGGCAACAAGGTCATCTTCCAGCACGCCAATCTCCTCCGGGAGAACGGCGACGAGGTGACCATCCTGGGCGCGGGGCCGAAGCCGGAGTGGATGGAGATCCGCCCCGCGTGGATCGACTACGCCGCCACCGTCCCCCGCCTGCCGGAGCAGGACCTGGTGGTCGCCACCTACTGGACGACCCTGCGGGTCGCCCGGCGCCTCTCCCTGGGACCCCTGGCGCACTTCTGCCAGGGGTACGAGGGGGGGCTGGCCCACCTGCGGCCGGTGCTCGGGGAGATCGAGGAGGTCTACTCCTGGCGCGTCCCCACCCTCACCGTGGCGCCCCACCTGGGCGAGCTCCTGCGCCAGCGTTTCGGGCGGGAGAGCCGGGTGGTGCCCCCCCCGCTCGACCCCCTGTTCCGCCCCGCCTGGCGGCTGGGTCCGCGGCGGCGGCCGTGGATCGCCATCCCCGGCATCTTCGAGGCCGAGGTCAAGGGGATTCCGGTGGCCCTGGAGGCCGTCCGCCGGCTGCGCGCGGAGGGGCTCCCCTGCCGGGTGCTGCGCTTCTCGATCTTCCCGCTGAGCGAGGCGGAGAGGGCGCTGCTGGCCCCGGACCGCTATCTCCACGGCGTGCCCCCCGCGGAGATCGCGCGGGCGCTGCGGGCCTGCGACCTCCTCCTCCTCCCCTCGCGCGCGGAGGAGGGGTTCGGCCTCCCCCTGCTCGAGGCCATGGCCTCCAAGGTCCCCGCGGTGGCCACCCGCATCCCCTCCACGCCGTTCGTCACCGGCGGCGCGGTGCCCCTGGTGGAGCCCTCGGGGCTGGCCGACGCGGCCCGGGAGCTGCTCACCTCACGGCGGGCCTGGCGCCGCGCCCGCGAGCGAGGGTACGAGGCCGCCCGGAGGTTCCGGCCGGAGGAGGTGGCCCCGCGGCTCCGCGAAGGGATACGATGGGCGCGGGAGCTCGCCGTCACCGCTCCCGACGCGTTGCCATCCCTTGCCCTTTCGGAGGACCCGAAGTGGACCTGAAGATCGCTCCCGGCCCGCTGCGCGAGAGCTACGCGAGCGCGCGGCCGTTCCCCCATATCGTCCTCGACGGCCTGTTCGCGGACGAGACCCTCGACGCCGTGCTGGCCGAGTTCCCTCAGGCCCACGAGATCGAGTGGGCGGCCTTCGACAGTCCCACCGAGAAGAAGCTCGGCTACCGCTACACCTCCCCTCTCAAGCCGCGCCTGCGCGACTTCCTCTGGGAGATGAGCGCGCCCCCGGTGCTGCGCTTCCTGGAGGCGCTGACCGGCATCGAGGGGCTGATCCCCGATCCCTACTTCGGCGGCGCCGGGCCGCACCAGATCCTGCCTGGCGGCTTCCTCAAGATCCACGCCGACTTCAACCGGCACCCGCTGCTGAGGCTCGACCGCCGGCTCAACCTGCTCGTCTACCTCAACAAGGACTGGCGGCAGGAGTACGGGGGGGAGCTCGAGCTGTGGGACCGCGACATGAGGCGTTGCGAGCGGAAGGTCCTGCCGGTGTTCAACCGCACGGTGGTCTTCAGCACCACGGACTTCTCTTACCACGGCCATCCGCGGCCGCTCACCTGCCCGCCGGGGTTGAGCCGCAAGTCGGTCTCGTTCTACTACTACACCAACGGCCGGCCGGACGAGGAGCGCTCGGCGCCGCACGACACGATCTTCCGGAAGACCCACGAGCGGGACTGGTAGGGCGGCGGGAACGGTCCTTGCAGGTCTCCGCCCCGTCGTTTTGACGTCGTATCAGGGTCCCCAATGAACGAGAACGGCATCGAGCTTTCCGTGGTCGTCCCCGCCTACAACGAGGAGCGGCGCCTCGCGCCAGGCCTCCGCCAGGCCCTGGAGTACCTTGCCCGCCGGCGGGAGCCCTTCGAGCTGCTGGTGGTCGACGACGGCAGCCGGGACGAGACCGCCCGGGTGGCCGAGTCCTTCGCCGGGCAAGGAGTGCGGGTGGTGCGCCACGAGCGCAACCGCGGCAAGGGAGCGGCCGTGCGCACCGGCCTGCTGGCCAGCCGCGGCCGCAAGGTGCTGATCTCGGACGCCGATTTCTCCACGCCGATCGAGGAGATCGAGAAGCTCGAGCGCTTCCTCCAGGACGGCACGCCGCTGGTGATCGGCAGCCGGGGGCTGGCCGATTCGCAGATCCGCCAGCGGCAGCCGATCTACCGCGAGATGATGGGGCGCACCTTCAACCGGCTGATCCGCCTGTTCGGCGTGCGCGGCATCCGCGACACCCAGTGCGGCTTCAAGCTGGCGCGGGGGGAGGAGGGGCGGCGGATCGCCGCGGAGCTGAAGATCGAGGGGTTCGCCTGGGACGTCGAGATGATCTGGCTGGCCCGGCGGCGGGGGTACAGGATCGTGGAGGTGGGGGTGGTCTGGGTCAACTCGCCAGACTCCCGCGTGGACCCCATCCGCTCGTCCTTCTCGATGTTCCGCGACGTGATCACCATGCGGCTCCGGCACCGGGGCGAGCGGTGACGGCGGCCGCCTTCCGTGCCACCGCGCCCGAGGATCTCCCCGCGCTGACCGGTTTCTTCGCCGAGCGCTTCGGCCGCCCCTGGACCCCCGAGGAATGGACCTGGAAGTATCACGCCTTTCCCGGTGAGGCGCGGAGCTGGCTGGCGGTGCCGGCGGCGGACAAGGGGGAGATCCTGGCCCACGCCGGCGCGCTCCGCCTGCCGGCGCGCTGGCGGGGGGCTGAGACCGGCGTCTGGACGCTCGTCGACTGGGCCGGCACGAGCCGGCGGGGGTTGCGGCCCCCGCTGGTCGACCTCGGCCGGCGCCTGCTGGCCGACCTGCCGCGCGCGGGGGACGCGCCCTGGATCTTCGGCTTCCCCAGCGAGCGCCACTTCCGGCTGGGAGAGCGGGTCTTCGGTTATCAGCCGCTGGCGGATTTCACGGAGCTGGCCGGGGAGATCCCGGAAGGGGAACCGGGGGTCGGCATCGAGATCGGGGACTCGGCCGGCCACTGGGCCGAGGCGGTCTGGGAGGCGTGCAAGGTCGAGGGGGTGCGCCGCTCGGCCGCCTTCCTCAACTGGCGCTACTACGCCCGCCCCCACCGCTACTACCGCTTCTACCGGCTGGCGTCGCGGGGGGTTGCGGGGCTCGCCGTCTTCGCCTTCGTGGGCGAGGAGGCGTGGGGCGCGGAGCTCTGGCTGCCGCCGGCGGGAGGGGAGTGGTACTCTTCGCTGCTCGCCGTGGCCGCCGACCTGCGCGCCGCGGGGCTGCGGCGCTGGCGCTTCTGGCCGCCGCCTCCCGGGCTCGGAGTGGAGGAGGCGCTCGCCCGGCTCGGCCTCGGGCCCACGGGCGAGCGCCGCTTCATCGGCTGCCGCGGCGGGGCCGGGAGCACCGATCCCGCCAAGGATCCGA
The DNA here is from genome assembly GCA_036497345.1 of Thermoanaerobaculia bacterium. GTDB lineage: Bacteria > Acidobacteriota > Thermoanaerobaculia > Multivoradales > UBA5704 > DATARR01. Next base: position 10,400 of record DASXJP010000407.1, on the reverse strand, counting down.
TCGAATTGGCGCGCGGGTTCTACTACGCGATGGGCGACTACGACCTGGCCTGAAACGGCTGCCGGCCGGCGGCGGCGATGGTGGTCGCCGGGAGCCAGAGCTGGCGGTCCCGCCAGGCCTTGGGGAGCTGGCGGCCGAGCTTCTCGCCGATCAGCTCGAGGGAGAAGGCGCTGGAGTAGGGGAGGGGCTGCACGGCGTCGAGCCCGGCGCGGGTGAGCAGCGCCCCGAGGGTCTTCTGGTCGAAGTAGGTGACGTGCTCGGGGATCTTGAAGAACGGCCAGCGGCGGCGCATCAGGGGGCGCCAGAGCCCACCCATGTCGGGGGTGGCGAGCAGCAGCCAGCCGCCGGGGCGCAGGTGATGGTTGAGCGAGCGCAGGAAGGCGACCGGATCGTAGATGTGCTCGATGACGTGGATGCAGGCGATGCAGTCGAAGGTCTCGCCCAGGGGGATCTGCTCGGTGCCGCCCAGGATCAGGCGGTCCGCCCGGCCGTGGGCCTTCTCCAGGGCGCCGGACGAGTAGTCGGTGCCCGTGCGATGGCTGAAGTAGTCTTTCGCCTCTTCGAGGAAGAAGCCGTAGGCGCACCCCACCTCGAGGAGCTTGCCGCCGGTCATGCCGCGGCGGGCGATCTCGCGGAGGAAGCGCCGGAAGGTGGGCCGCAGGGTGGCCTCCTGCGCCTGATAGCTGGAGTAGCCCCCTTCGCCCCCCTCGAAGTAGTGGTCGTCCTCGTAGCTGGCGTGCATCAGGGACTCGGTGAGGCGGGGGCAGAGATACCAGAGGCCGCAGCTCTCGCAGCGCGCCACGGCGTAGGGCGGAAACGCGAAGATCTTCTCGCGGCGCTCCTCGCTGTCGCAGAGCGGGCAGGCGGGGCGCTCCAGGGTCTCGGGCGTGCTGTTGAGGGAAGGAGTCTGTACGGGAAGCATGAACGTATCCCCCTGGGGTAAAGGTTAGTCTACTCTCCGGAATCGTCCGCGTGAATCCCGTGCTCGCGATCCTTGCGCTTCTTACACTCGCCGGACTGCTGCTGCTGAGGCGGCGGGAGATCGGCATCCCCTGGGCCGCCTGCGGGCTCGCTGGCATCGCCCTGCTCTGGCCGGCGTTACGTCTCCCGGACGGCGTCCCGAGCCCCGCCGCCACGCTGGGTATGCAAGCTCCGTGGCAGGGGATGCCCGATGGGATCAATCCGGCCGCGGGGAACCCCAACCTTCGCGACGTCACGTACCAGGTCGAGCCCTGGCTCCTCTTGCTGCGTCACGAGATGCGCGCCGGCCGGCTGCCGTTCTGGGACCCCCACCAGTTCTCGGGCGAGCCGTACTGGAGCAACGGCTCGGGGGCGCCGCTCTTCCCCCTCCACCTCCTCTTCGCCCTGCTGCCGCTGCGGCTCGGCTGGGTCCTCCTCCCCTGGCTGCGCATCGTGATCGGCGGCTGCGGCGCCTGGAGCCTGGCCCGCGAGCTGGGCGCCAGCCGGCCGGCGGCCCTGCTGGCGGCGCTGGTCTTCCCCCTCTCAGGGATGATCACCAGCTTCCTCCTCTTCCCCATGGCCAACACCCACGCCCTGATCCCCTGGGTGCTTCTCGCCGTGGAGCGGCTGGCGAGCGGGCGGGGGGGCTGGCCCGCCCTCGCCTTTGCCGGGGGGCTGCAGATGCTGGGCGGCCATCCGGAGACCCCCGTGTTCACCGCCCTGCTCGCCGGGATCTACCTGCTGGCGCGGGGGAGCGCCAGGCCGCCGGCGGCGTGGGTCCGGTTTCTGGTGGGATGGACCGTGGCGGCGGCGATCTCCGCCGTCCAGATCCTCCCCCTCTATCTGACGCTGCGGGGCACGGGGAAGTGGCTGCACCCCGATCTGGCGCTGCCCGTGCCGTTCGCCGTCCGGGGCCCCCTCCTGCTGCGGTCGATCCTGCCGGACCTCTTCGGCAACCCCGCGGACGGCACCTGGTGGGGGCCGTTCAACTTCGCGGCCACGGCCCTCTACGCCGGCGCCTTGACGTTGCCGCTCGCCGCCGCCGGCCTCGCCGCCGCCCGCAAGGACCGCCGCTGGCTGGGGGTGGCCGTGATGACCCTCTTCGCCCTCTCCGGCGCCTACCAGCTCTTCGGCCTGCGGCGGGTGCTGGTCGTCCTCCCCCTGATCAGCCGGGGGCTCCACCACTACATGAAGCTCGGCGTCGAGCTGGGGCTGGCCCTCCTCGCCGCCGCCGGCTGCGACCGCTGGCTGGCCGGCAAGGGGCGCGGCCTGCTCTACGGCGCGGGCGGCGTGCTCGCCCTGCTGGCCGTGGCCTGGGCCTGGCTGGGCAACGGCTTCCGGGAGCACGGCCTGGCCGGCACGGAGGCGGCCTGGACGATCTGGATCGCCTTCCTGGTGATCCTCCTCGCGGCCTCGCTCCTGCTGCCCTCCGAGCGGCGCTGGACCGTCTGGCCGTTGATACCGGCTCTCCTCCTGATCGATCTCGTCGCCGCTCATGCCCGCACCAACCCGGGGATCTCCAGCTCCCGCGTCTATCCCGTCACCGGCGCCGTCCGCTTCCTCCAGGGGCGGCCCGAGCGGGTGGCGGGGATGGGCGACGCCCTCCACCCCGACGCGGCCATGGTCTACGGCCTCTACGACGTGCGGGGGGACAGCCCGGTGAAGCTCCAGCGCTACGACGAGGTGTACGGCACCTTCGGCGCCTCCCACCCGGTCTACTTCTTTCCCATCCGTGATTGGACCACCCCCTGGCTCGACCGGCTGGGGGTGCGCTGGGTGATGGCGGGGCCGGCGGAGAAGCCGCCGCCGGGTCTGGACTGGCGGCTCGCCTATCAGGGGAACGACGCGCGGGTGTACGAGCGTCCCGGGGCGCTCCCCCTCGTCCGTCTGGATGGTGGACAGGCGAGGGTCGAGAAGCGGCTCCCCGGCGAATGGCGGATCGCCTTCCAGGCCCCGGAAGGCGGCCGGCTGGTGGTGGCCGAGACCTGGGACCCCGGCTGGCGGGCCTGGCTCGACGGCCGGCCGGTGGCGATCGAGCCCGTCCAGGACATCCTGATGAGCGTATCGTTGCGGCCCGGAGCGGGGTCGGTCGAGCTGAGATACCATCCCGACGGCTTCGTCCCCGGTCTGGTCTTGAGCGCTCTGGGCCTGGTCGCCGCGGCCGGCGGCGCCCTCGCGGGACGGGGACGCCGGGAAGGCACACACGCTTGAGCGATCTCCGCCGACTGATTCCGCTGTTCCTGGCCGCCTACGTGGCAATAGGGGCGCTGGGCTGCCACCGGTCCCTCCCCCGGAGCCTCGCCTTGAGAGAGGACGTCGCCGCGAAGCGCTACGCCACCGGCGGCCGTCCCACCGGCTCCGGGCTCTGGTTCTACAAGACCCCGCAGATCGTCTCCCACACCTTCGACGGCGAGCGCCGCGCGGTGGTGCTCACCTCGGCCGATTCCTGGCGCTGGACCGGCAGGGTGCCGCAAGGCTCCGAGCTCCACGTGGGGGCGCAGATCCTCCCCGAGGCCTGGCAGGTGATCCGGGCCCTGAAGGTATGGGTGGTGGCGCGGAGCGGCGACGAGCGCGAGGTGCTCGACGTGGTGAGCACGGCCGACCGCCGGCGCCCCCGCTGGCTCGATCTCACCGCCGACCTCTCCCGCTGGGCCGGCCGCGCGGTCACCCTGGAATTCCACGCCGCCCTCGACGGGCTGCCGCCCGGGAACCGCCACACCAACGTCGTGGCCTGGGGACCGGTCCGCCTCTCGGGACCGCTGGAGAGACGGCGGAAGCCGAACGTCCTCTTCATCCTGGTCGACACCCTGCGCGCCGACCACCTGCCCCCCTACGGCTACCGGCGCGACACCTCGCCCGAGATCGCCCGCGCCCTGGCGGCCCCCGGGGCCGTGGTGGAGTCCGCCTATTCGCAGGCGCCCTGGACCCTCCCCTCGGTGATCTCCTTCCTCACCAGCCGGCAGCCGGGGGAGCTGCTGGGAGACAATTTCGCGACCTACGGCGTGCCGCCGGGGGTGCCGTCGCTGGCCGAGGAGATGTCGAAGCAGGGGTACGAGACGGGCGGCTTCTTCGGCAATCGGCTTCTGCATGCCGGGAACGGCTTCGCCCGCGGCTTCGACACCTTCTTCAGCCCGCCTCCCGAGATGGCGGCGGACGAAAACCATCCCGACGCGGCGGATCTGACCGGCCGGGTCCTCCCCTGGGTGGAGGCCCACCGCCGCCAGCCGTTCTTCCTCTACGTGCACTACATCGATCCGCACGATCCGTACGACAATCCGGAGATCGTGGACAACCGCTCCCCCTTCGAGACGACCCCGTGCCCCACCTGCGTGCCCGGCCTCTGGATCCAGGGGGTCTACGCGGGGAAGATCCCGCTGGCCAACGGCGAGCGCGACGTCGAGCACCTGAAGGCCCTCTACGACAGCGAGATCCACTACGCCGACCGCTTCATCGGCCGGCTGATCGCCGCGCTGCCGCCCGAGGTGCTGCGCAACACCCTGATCGTGCTGACCGCCGACCACGGCGAGGAATTCCACGAGCACGGCGGCTGGAAGCACGGCTTCACCCTCTACGAGGAGCAGATCCACGTCCCCCTGATCGTCCGCTGGGACGGCCACGTCCCCGCCGGCTCGCGCCTGCGCGGCACCGTGCGGCTTCTCGACCTCGCCCCCACCCTCCTCACGGCGGTGGGAGGCAAGCCCGATCCGTCCTGGGAGGGGGTGGACCTCCTCCCCGCGCTCTCCGGCAGGTCGCCGCTGCCGCGCCGGGCCGCCTTCGCCCAGCACATGATGATCGGCCCGCTGCGCGCCGCCGCCGTGCTCGACGGCCGCAAGCTCATCCTGTTCAATCCGCGCACCCCCTACGCGCCCCACAACGAGCTGGAGGCCTATCTCTGGACCCAGGACCTCCACCGCCTGAAGCGCGCCGAGCTGTACGATCTCTCCCGGGACGCGGGCGAGCGGAACGATCTCTCCCCCTCGTCCCCTGGAGAGGTGGCGGGGCTCCAGCCGGTGATCCACCGCCAGCTCGACCGCGAGCTGCCGGGCCTGCGCGTCTTCGCCACGGGATTCCCGGCCGGCGCCCGTCTCCAGGGGACGCTCACGCTGGACCGCCCCGCCACCGGCTGGGATTCCTACTTCCTGGCCGCGGGGGACCGCGTCGAGCTGGCCGGCAACCGGGTGAGCTTCGATCTCGGGGGGGAGACGCTGCTCAAGGGGTTCCGGCTGGAGGGGGATACCGGCGGCGTCCGGTCGGTGGAGGCCCGCCTCGACGGCCGGCCGCTCCCGGCGCCCCAGGTGCGGTCCGGCCGCGGCCCCCTCCCCGACGTCCAGGGTCCCGCGCTCCTCCTCTGGCTCCCCGGCGCCCGGCGCGCGCCGGTGGCTGGCGCGGTCGACCCCGAGACCGAGAAACGGCTGCGCGCCCTGGGGTACATTCAATGAACGGACCTCTCCAACCCCCCGGCTGGACCGAGCGCGTGCGCGCCGCCAGCGCTCTCGTGCTCGCCCCTCATTACGACGACGAGGTGCTGGGCTGCGGCGGCCTGGCGGCCCAGCTCGCCTCAACGGGCGCCGCCGTGCGCGTCCTCTTCCTCACCGACAGCGCTGGAGGGGACGAGGCGACGGCGGACCGCGAGGCCTACCGCCAGCGCCGTCGGGAGGAGTCCGCCAGGGTCTGCGAGATCCTGGGGCTCGCCGGCTGCGACCATCTGGACCTGCCCGACGGCGCCCTGGAGCACCATCTGGACGCGGCGGCGGAGGGGATCCGGCGGGCGATCCTGACCCAGCGCCCCGAGCTGCTGCTCGTCCCCTCCCCCCTGGAGGTCTCGCGCGACCACCGCGCCGTCTTCGCCGCCCTCCACCGGCTGCTCCACCCCCTGCGCGACGGCCATCCGGATCAGGAGGCGCTCCGCGGCGCGCGCATCCTCCTCTACGAGGTCAACCACCCCGCCTATCCCGACCTGCTGGTGGACGTGAGCCCGGAGCGCGCGACGCTGGAGCGGGCCATGGCCGCCTACGCCAGCCAGGAGGAGCGCCATCCGTATTGGAACGCCGGCCTGGGGCTGCGCCGCTTCCGCACCTTGAGCCTGCCGCCGGGGGTGGAGATGGCCGAGGGGTATCGCCGCCTGCGGGTGGAGGACTTCACCACCCGCACCCTGGCCCAGCTCGTGCGCCATCTCGGCGGCTGGCCCGAGATCCACGAGGTCCGCGAGGGGCCGCGCGTCTCGGTGATCGTGCGCACCCGCGACCGCCCGCGCCTCCTGGCCGAGGCCCTGGAGAGCCTCGCCGCCGGGGCCTACCGCCGGGCCGAGGTCGTGCTGGTCAACGACGGCGGCGCGCCCCCCGCCGTCCCCAACGGCTTCCCGCTGCCGGTGGCGCGCGTCGACCTCGCGGAGAGCCGGGGGAGAGCCGGGGCCGCCGAGGCGGGCATCGCCGCCGCCACCGGCGATTCCGTGGCCTTCCTGGACGACGACGACCTGGCCGCCCCCGAGCACCTGGCCACCCTGGCCGGGCTGGTCTCGGCGGCCGGGGTGCGCGTGGCCTACACCGACGCGGCCGTGGCCCTCTATGAGCTTGAAGGCGACGGCTGGGTCTGCCGCGAGCGCCGCCTCCCCTACAGCCGCGACTTCGACCGCGACGTCCTGCTGGTCGACAACTACATCCCCTTCAACACCCTGCTGATCGAGCGCGCCCTCTTCGCCGCGGCCGGTCCGTTCGACCCCGCGCTGCCGTTCTTCGAGGACTGGGACTTCCTGATCCGTCTCTCCGCGCTCACCCCGTTCCATCATCGGGCCCAGGTCACCTGCGAGTACCGGCACTTCCGGGGGGGAGCCCACCACGTCTTCGGCGAGAGGCCCCGCGAGCGCGCCGACTTCCTGGAGGTCAAGGCGCGGGTCCTGGCCAAGCACGCCGAAAGCCTCACCCCCGCGGCGCTGGCCCGCGCCGTGGACATCCTGCGGGCCGAGCTGGTGGCCGAGCGCGAGGGCTGGGCCAGTGCCCGCCGCGACCTGGCTGCCCTGCGGACCGACCTCACCGCGCTGGCGCAGGACCATCAGGCCCTGGCCCGCGAGCGCTTCCTCTGGGAGGAGCGCTACCACGGGGCGAACGGCGAGCTGACCGGGCTCCGCACCGAGCTCCAGCGCCTCTACGAGGAGGAACGGAAGCTCCGCGCGGCCGTGGACGACCAGACGGCGCACCTCGCTCGCACGTATGCGGAGATCGAGCGTCTCAACGGGATCATCCGGGAGATGGAAGCGACCCGCGCTTGGCGGGTGCATCAGTGGTGGCAGCGAAGATAGATGACCCGCGTCGCCCTCCTCTCCAGCGAGCCCATCCGCCCCCTGATGGCGGGGATCGGCATCCGCTATCTCGAATTCGCCCGCCGGCTGCCGGCGCACGGGTTCGAGGTGGTCCTGGTCTCGCCCGCGGCCCCGGAGGAGACGGCGGAGCTGGGCCTCAGTGGGATCGAGGTCCGCCGCTTCGAGCGCGGGCGGCTCGCCGAGATCCTGAAGGGCTGCGCCGCCGCCGTGGCCCAGGGTCAGCTCGCCAACGACCTGGTCCTCGAAATGCCCAACCTGCCGGTGGCGATCGACCTCTACGATCCCTGGCTGATCGAGAACTTCGCCTATCACGAGACGCTGGGTCTCGACCCCTACCGCAACGATCACGCGACCTGGGTGCTGCAGATGTCGCGGGGGGACTTCTTCCTCTGCTCGTCCGAGGAGCAGCGCACCTTCTATCTGGGATTCCTCGCCGCCGTGGGCCGGGTCAACCCCGAGCGGATGGCGGGCGATCCCGACCTCGCCACCCTGATCGCCCCCGTCCCCTTCGGCGTGCCGGACGAGCTCCCGCCGCACCGCCCCGTGCTCCCGCCCCGCGCGGCCGGCGAGCGGAGGCTCCTCTTCGGCGGCCTGTACGATTGGTATGACCCCTGGACCCTCCTCGACGCGCTGGCGGCCCTCGACCGGCCGTGGACCCTGCTGCTCATCCGCAACCCCAACCCGGAGAGCACGCCCCAGCGCTTGCTCTCCGAGGTCGAGGCCCGCTGCCGCGCCCTCGGCTGGTGGGGGAGCCGCGTCCAGGTCCACGACTGGGTGCCGGCCGAGCGGCGCTACGACCTGCTGCGCGACGTCGACCTCCTGGTGGCGCCCCACCGGCCCAGCCTGGAGACGCGCCTCTCGCTACGCACCCGCTTCCTCGACGCCCTCGCCGCCGGCTGCCCGGTGGTGACCAGCGCGGGGGGAGCCATGAGCCGGCTCCTTATCCGACACCAGGCCGGCTGGATCGCTCCGCCCGCCGACGCCCCGGCCCTGGCGCGCACCCTCGCCGAAGCCCTGGACGATCCCGCCGCCCGCCAGCCCGGCGCCCGCGAGCTGGTCGCCGCCTTCCACTGGGACCGGGTGCTCGCGCCGCTCGTCCGCTTCTGCCGCGAGCCCTGGGTGGATGGAACCAAGGACCGCTTCGGCCAGCGCCCCGCGACCGTGGCCCCGCCGGACCGCCTCGCCTTCCGCCTGCGCCGCAAGCTCCGCGTCTGGCGGGGGCGCTTCTGGCAGGGGAGACCGGCGTGAAGGTCACCGTCGCCATCCTCTCCTGGAACGGCCGCCAGCACCTGGAGACCTGCCTCGCCGCGCTCGCCGCGCAGCAGGACCCCGGGATCCCCTGGGAGATCCTGGTCCTCGACAACGGCTCCACCGACGGCACCGCCGCCTGGATGAAAGAGCGCTGGGGGAGCGACCGCCGCGTGCGTCTGATCGAGAGCCCGGTCAACCTCGGCTTCTGCGCCGGCAACAACCGTCTGGCCCGGGAGGCGGCGGGGGACGCCCTGGCCCTGCTCAACAACGACACCCGTCCCGAGCCGGGCTGGCTGGGCTCGCTGGTGGATTGCCTGGCCTCGGCCCCGCCGGACGTGGCCGCCGTCTCCGGCAAGATCGTCGACTGGAAGGGGGAGCGCCTCGACTTCGGCCGTGGCCTGATGACCTTCGACGGTCACGCCTTCCAGCTCGACTTCCGCCGTCCGTTGAAGACGGCGCGGGTGCCGGCGGCGGGGGAGGAGCTCCCCTTCGCCTGCGGCGGCAACCTGCTGGTCCGCCGCGCCTCCTTCCTGGAGGCCGGCGGCTTCGACGAGAGCTACTTCGCCTACCTGGAGGACGTCGACCTCGGCTGGCGCCTGTGGTCCGGGGGGGAGCGCATCCTCTTCGCGCCGGGCGCGGTGGTGCATCACCGCTCCAGCGCCACGAGCGATCTGCTGGGCCTCTACAACCGCGGCTTCCTCTTCGAGCGCAACGCCTTCCTGACCGCCTACAAGAATTACCAGGACGGCCTATGGGAGAAGATCCTGCCCGCCGTGATGCTCACCCTGCTCTCCCGCACCCAGGCGCTCCTGCTCACCAATCCCGGCATGGACATCCTGCGGATCGACCCCTACGCCGGCCACATCGCCAATACCGGTCCTAGGACGGCCCCCTCCACGATTGAGCTGCCGCCCGCGACCACCTGGGAGGGGTTCAAGATCCGCTGGCGCGGCTACGGCCCGAGAGATTTCCTGCGGCGGGGGCTGCGCAAGCTGGGGATCGCCCCGTCATCTTCCGCCGCGACGCCGGACGGTCCCCGTCTCACCGACGAAAGGACGATCGCCCAGCTCCGCGCCCTCCACTGGCTGACCGGGCACCTGGACGGGGCGGCTGTAACGCGGGCCTCGATTCAAAGACGCCGGAAGCGGCCCGACCGTGAAATTTTCGAGCGCTTTCCGGCGTACCTCGTGCCCACCTATCCGGGGGACCGGGAGCTGTTCGCCAGCCCGGGGTTCGAAGCGTGGCTGCCGGCGGAGCTGCCGTTGCGGCGGGCGGAGCTGGGGGAGATCATGGAGATGGGGTGAGGATCCCGTCTTCACCGTCTGTGGAATCGGGGCGTCCTGCCCTTCGAGGCCTCACCCCCTGGCCCCCTCTCCACTTCGTGGAGAGGGGGAACGTTGATGAGAGGGGTTGCCCTGCCGGTACGGATTCCGATAAAAAGAGCGGGTATGGAGAGGAAATTGCGGCGGGGTCCGATACCGGTGCGGACGGTGAAATCCCGCGCTCAGATCCTTCGGGCGTCACCGACACCGGCGGAGCGGGAGATGTGGGAGATCCTGCGGGATCGCAGGCTGGCGGGGTTCAAGTTCCGCCGGCAGTCCCCAATCAGCATCTTCATCGCTGACTTCTACTGTGCGCGGTTGAAGCTGGTCGTTGAGCTGGATGGCGGCGTCCATTCAGACCCCCACCAAGTCGCCCATGACAAGAATCGCGATTCTTACCTGCGCTCCCTTGGCTGCACCATCCTGAGATTCCCCAACCGTGATCTCTTCCAGAACCGGGAAGACGTTCTCTCCAAGATCCTGGAGGTCGCCACCACTCTCCAGGCGCAAGCAGACGAGCCTCCCGGACCGAGCTCCCCCTCTCCACGAAG
>DASXJP010000406.1:0-2757 GCA_036497345.1 Thermoanaerobaculia bacterium | reverse complement strand
TCCAGGGGCCTCTCCTCCGGCCGATAGCCCTCCTCGCCGGTGAGCTCGCGGTAGAGCTCCCCGGCCTGCTCCCGCCGGCGGTCGAGCAGCGGCTTCAGGGCCTCGCGCACGGCGGGGTCTCCCGCCTGGGGGAATACCACGGCCCAGCCGGCGGAGGCGAGGCGCAGCGGATCGACGCTCTCACGGGGGGCGCGCCTCGGCTCCGCCGGCCGCCGCTGCGGGACCGGGCCTTGCAGGGCGGCGGCGAGATCGGCCAGCGAGAGCCCGGGGTGGAGGTATTCGCCGGTGGCCCCATCGAGGCCGTCCGGCGCGAAGTCGGGAACGGAAGCGTCGTCGCGGGGCGCGTCCATGGCAGGCTCCTCAGGCTCGGGATCATGAATGGGCATCCCCCGGCGGCCCTTGGCGGGCCTGCCGGGAGACGCGGGGCGGTGCGGCCGTCTCAGACGGGCGGGGGAGATGGCGGCACGTGAGCCTGACCGCCACTGTCCATCACCCCGCCGTCCCCCTCGATGGGGAAGCCGCCATCGTCCGTATCCTGCGGAGCAGTGCCGAGCTCGGTCGATTCAGGGTCTGAGGTCGGGTGCTGGGGATCGTTGAGCAGCATCGCATCCTCCTTTGGATTTGAGAGTGAAAGGCTTTGTCCTTTCGGATTGATCCGGGAACGGCCGGGGTTGTTTAGTGCCAGTCTCCCAGCAGCACGAATCCAGCCCAGTAATAGGGGGCCTGGCGGCCCGCCTGGCTGCGCAGGGCGGTCTGGGCCTGGCGGAGGGCCTCGGCGGGGGGCAGGCCGCGGCGGAACAGGCCCTCGTAAAAGCGGCGCATCAGCTCGGCTGTCGCCTTGTCCTCCAGCGGCCAGAGGCTGACGAGGACCCGCTGGGTGCCGGCGTAGAGGAACGCCCGCGCCAGCCCCACGACCCCCTCTCCGCGCACGTCCTTGCCGAGCGCGGTCTCGCAGGCGGAGAGCACCACCAGGTCCGCCGGGAGCCGCAGGCGGTAGATCTCGTAGGCCCGCAGGAAACCGTTCTGCGGCCTGCCACGCTCGTCCACCATGGAAAGCGCGATGCCCGAGAGCTCCGGGTGCTGAGTGTCCACCACCCCATGGGTGGCGAAGTGGATGATGCGAAACCGTTCCAGGGCACCCCCGACGGCCAGGGAACGGCGCGCGGCGAAGTCGAGGGCCGCGAGCCGCTCGCCGGGAGGGGCCAGGGCGAGCACGGTGCGCGCCTCCTCCCGGGAGGAGAGGAGCCGGGAAAACGGACGCGCCGGTTTCGTGACGCCCCGCCGCACGGCCGCCGCGAGGAGCGCGGGGGGCTCGCGGCGGCCCGTCACCCGGGGGTCGGCGGCATCGAAGACGGGGTCCGCGAGCACGGCCACCACGGCCGGCGGCCGTCCACGGCCAGCGGCGCGCCGGTGGATCGCGGCGAGCGAGGAGGCGGAGGGGGCGCTCACGATCTCATGATGGACGAGGAGCGGCGAGCCCGGCACGGCGGGATCGGGCAGGGCGCCGAACGGAATCAGGTGGAGGGCACCCGCGGGGACGATCACCAGGCGGTCGCGGGTGAGCTCGGCGGCGGCGGATCCCAGCACCAGGCGGGAGAGCTCGGCGAGAGCGGCGTCCGTCTGGCCGCGGGCCAGGAGGCGGCGGCTGTCGACGAGGAGGGCATGGGCTCGCAGCGCCGCGCTTTCGAGCTCCTGGCGAGGCGGCAGCTCATAGCTGCGAAAGCCTCGCGAGGACACCGCCCAGAGGAAGCTGCGGCGCTCGCCCAGGGCGTATTCGAGGAGCACGGTCGAGGGATCCAGGGTTTCCTGCCGCACCTCCCGAAGCGTGAGCGTCCGCAAGCCGGCCGGCGGCTCCGCGGGGCGGCTCGCGGCCTCCAACCGCTCGATCTCCGCCAGGCAACGGCGCAGCTCGAGCTCCGCCTCGGCCACGCGGCCGGGGGGCGCGCTGGCCGCGACGAGAGCCGCGCGGCGACGCTCGGCGGCGGCGAGCCGGTCGCCGGCGGCGGTTTCCCGGGCTTGCAGGGCGGGGGCGATGGGGGGCGGATCGACCGCGGCCCGTCCCAGGGCGTCCAGGAGGCTGCGCGCGCGGGCCCGCTCGCTGATCTCGAAAGCGTGGACGTCGTGGCCGGCCGCCGGCTCGCGGCGGTGGAGCTCCATCGCCATGTCCACGGCGGCGGCGAAAGCGTCCTGGTACGAGGCGAAGAGAGACGCCCGCAGCGACAGGCTCCCGGGCTGCAGGCGGAGCCTCTCCAACTGGGCGAGGCTCGTCTCGGCATCCCGCAGAGCCTTCTTGACGTCACCCCTGGCGTAGGTTACCTGCGCCAGCCCCATGCGGGCCCACACCTCGCCGGCCGGCCGGCCGGCGGCGGCGTAGGCTTGCAGCGCGCGGCGAAACGCGCTTTCGGCTCCGGCGAGATCGCCATCCCCGGCCCGCAACCGGCCCAGATTGACCAGGACCGCGGCCTCGTTGGGATGATCCCCCAGGTCCCGGAAGCCGGTGGCCGCGGTCTCGAAAGCTTCCCGCGCTTCCCGCCGGCTGCCCTGGGCCTGGCGCAGGATGCCCAGATCGTTGAGCGCCACGGCTTCCCCTCGCCGGTCTCCCGCCTTCCGGTAGAGGTCCAGAGCGCGGACCAGGTCGGCGGAGGCCTCCGCTGGACGCCCCATCTGGCTGAGCAGGAAGCCGCGTGAGTCCAGGGCCTCCGCGGCCCTGGGCTGGCCGCCCAGCAGCAGGAGAGAGCGGTCGAGATCGTCGAGAGC
>DASXJP010000405.1:0-28330 GCA_036497345.1 Thermoanaerobaculia bacterium | reverse complement strand
TAGGAGATCGGCACCTTGAGCCCCTGGGGGATCTCCTTGGCGTCGCCGAAGGTGGCCTGCAGCACGTAGTAGGCCCCGCGGCGCTGATAGAGACGGCCGCCGTAGATGCCCAACTCGTCCTGGAACTTGTCGATGATGATCTCGAGGAGGGAATGGATCGTCGAGCCGACGTCCTCGGCCCGGTCCATCGCCGCCACCGCCTGCTCCACTTTCTTCATCAGCCCCCGGTAGTTGACCGGGCGGGCTTCGGACGTCACCAAGGGCATTCCTCCTCGCGGCGCATTCTAACCGAGTCGCCGTGGTCAGCCATTATCGATCAGCGCCATGACGATTCGGTCCTGGGCGCCGTGCGCGTCGATGCGGCTCCCCTCGAGAACGATCGAGAAAGCGTAGGTCTTGCCGGACACCGCCTTGGCGTAGCCCGAGAGGGCCGAGACCCCGTTGAGGGTGCCCGTCTTGGCGAAGACGTTCCCCCGATAGGGCGGCGCCGCCAATCGGCGCTTCCAGGACTTCATGTCCTCGCCGCCGTAGGGGAGCGACTGCACGAAGATCGAGCCCGCCGGATGGAAGAACATGTGGCGGAGCAACGTGGTGATGGCCCGCGGCGACGCCTGGTTGCTGCGGCTCATCCCCGAGCCGTCGACGAGATGGACACTCCCGGGGGGAGCGCCCATGGCCGTGACGAGCTCCTCGATGGCCCGCGTTCCCGCGCTCCAACTCCCCTCGCCGCAGCGGACGGCCCCGAGGAGCTTGGACAGGGTCTCGGCGTAGAAGTTCTGGCTGTGCTTGTTGGTGGTGGTGACCGCGGTGACGAGATCGCTCCGGTGGGCCGCCACCCGCTCCCAGACCGCTCCGGGGAGCTGTGCCATGGGCCGGATCTCGCCGTCGATGACGATCCCCTCCTCGGCGAGCGCGGCCCGCAGCCCGAGGCCGAAATAGAGCACCGGATCGGGCACCGTCACCCAGGTCTCGAACGGGCCGGAGCCGGCGTCGATCGACCCCCGGACCGTGAGCAGGTCGCCGGTCCGCCCCACGAACAGGCGGCTCCCCCGGCGCCTGGAGGTGGTGACGGCGGTGTTGTCGATGCGGACGATGGGCACCGGCGGCACGGTCTCCACCACGGCCGGCCGTCCCGCCTGCCCCGGCCAGACGCGCACCAGGATGCAGTTGTCGCTGAAGGCGAGGGAGGCGATGGGCGCCTCGTACCACTCGGTGAGCTGGTCGCGCGGCCACTGGGGATGGATCTGGGTCGGCTCGAACATCCCGGACGCCAGATAGAGATCGCCGGTGATCCGCTGAATCCCGCGCGCCCGCAGCGCCGCCGCCCAGGGGCGGAACGCGCCGTAGGGGTCCCCGCCATACTCGCGGCCCGAGATCTGCGGATCGCCGGCGCCGATCACTCCGAGGTCTCCGTGAAGGGAGCTCTGGCTCACCGCGCCCCGCATCACGAGCCGGGTCTCGAAGAAGTAGCCGGGCCCGAGGGTGTCGAGGGCCGTGGCGGTGGTGAACAGCTTGCTGTTCGAGGCGATGACCCGCGGCTCGTCGGGGTTGTGGGAGAAGACCGTCTCGCCGGTGTCGAGCTCGACGATGTTGACCCCGAGCGCCCGCGTCGCCGCGGCCGTCCGGGCCACCTCGGCCGCCAGGGCCTGATCCAGGGGAGCCGCCGCCGCGAGGGCGGGAGCGAGCAGGAGAACGAGCAGGAGGAGGACTGAGGGAGTCTTACGTCGGCGCCACATGGCCGCCTAGTCTAACCGGAGGCCTTGGTCTTGCCATATCGCTCGCGGATCAGCTCGATGGGATCCCGCTCCTTGCGCTCCCGCCAGTCCTCCAGAGAGTGAACCCGGCGATCCACTTGCGCGTAGGCCGAACGCATCAAGCTGCGCGTATCGTCAAACTCTTGCTTGATCTCAGTTCGGAAGGCCTGCAGCTTCTCTTCGGAGCTCATCACCCCCTCGGCGAGCAAACGGACCTGTCCCTGTAGATCCTCGATCTTGACGTGAGCCTCCCGAACCTCGATCTCCACTCTCTCCAAACCCTGGGAGGCCTCTTCACGGAAGCCTACAAATTCCTCCCGCAAACCTGCGATCTGCTGGTTGGTTTCACGGAAACGCTCGTCTAGGTACGCGATCAGCTCCTGGTCCATTCCTTGGCTCCCTGGAATCATCTCAATGCGCGATATCTTACCACAGACGGGCGCCGATGTGCGTGGCCTGTCTCGTCTTCCGGCGAGGTGGGATGGTGTGCCCTACCCTGCTATGGGCTCAAGGCTCCTGGGGCTCTGTCGCCTACCGACTTTTCAGCGCGGTTTGCCACTCCTTCCAGGCGGCGGTGAGCTCCGCGCTCCACAGGCGGCTGGGCTCCGGGCTCTCCTCCAGGAACTGCGCGAGGTCCAGCAAGGTCTCGCTACACTCCCGGCAGAGGACGAGATGGCGCCGGATCTGCGCCGCCTCACTTACGGGGAGAGAGGCTCGATGGTAGGCGTCCAAGGTCTCGATGGAAGGGTGCTCGCCGTTTCGCCCCAGGTCTTCGGCATCGTTGTCGAGAGCTCCAAAGGTGCCCTTCATCGTCATCCTCCTGTCTTTGTCGAAGGGTTAGTAACCAAACCGCCGGTTTTGTTGAGTGGCCTGCCGAGCGAGAAGGCGGCCTGCTCCGCGAGCCAGGTAAGTGGCAGCCTACGGGATTTTGTTTAGACCCTGCGGCGCCGGAGAGCCTGCTTGCAGATTTCAGCAAAGTCAGTTTCTCGCAACTCCTCGGGGATACGGCGCAACGCCCCGAACACCGTGCTGAGGGCCCGCTGGACCTGCCCGGGTGGAATCTGGAGGAGAGTCGCGATCTCCTCCTCTCCATAGCTGGAGTCGGCCCAGCAGGTCAGAACCTCCAGATCATCGGTGGGCAGGCGATCGAGGTCTCGGGCGAGCCGTTTCCTCTCGTAGTCCGACAACTGCCGCTTCGGGACAGCAGAGCTCTCGGGACCTCCCCGGACCTCGCGCCGAACGGCGCCCGCCAATCTGCGGAGAGTCAAACCCAGCTCCCCGTCCGCCAGGTTCCAGTCGCCGCTCTCCCTCAGCCTCTGGAGCGTCCGGCAGGTCCACTCGAGGGACTCCTCCACCGCGAAGCCCTGGGCCTGAAAGTAGCGGTCCAGCTCAACGGCCTCGCGAACGATGTCCGGAAACCGGCGAGCCCAGGCAAGAGGGTCCTCTTCATGGCGCCGCTCCCGTTCGGCCTCAATCGCGTCGAGAAGACGGCCGATCTCCTCCGGAGAGGTCGTGCCAGCCTTCCAGGCGGCCCGGCAGGCCTGCCGGGCCACGATGACCGCCTCGTCCCGCGTGCCATACACCCGGCCGACCGGCACCACGGCCCGGGAGAAGGACCATTCGAGAATGTCCTGGGGAGGATCGAGCTCGCGGGGCTTCCACCTCTGGCGCATGGTGGAGAGAAACCAGAGATCCCCTTCGCGCAGGATGACCTCACCGGCTTCAGGATCGAGCGCCCAGATCTCCCAGCTCAAGTCAGCTCTCCGCCAGGACCAGGGGGATCTCGAATTTCTCCAGCAGCTCCAGCATCTGGCGGAACGGCTCCGCCGGCGCCATGGGCTCCGGAGGCATTCCCTCTTCGTAGCCGCTCGTATCGATCGACACCTCTAGTCCTCGCCGTTTCTGGGACCTCCTCTTCCGGACCTCGTTCGTGTAGACGTGACGCATAATGCCGAAGAGCCAGACCAGAAATGAGCTGTCCCGGCGAAATGAAGGGAGGGCCTTGAAGAGGCGGAGGAACGTTTCCTGAGCCAAGTCCCGGCTCTCGTCCTCCGAAAAACCCTTGCGGCGAAAAAACGCCTCCACCCTGGGGTGATACAACTGGAAGATCCCGCGGAAGCTCTCTTCCGGATCGACTCCAGCCTGGAACTGCTCGACCAGGCGGAGGACCGGATCGAGCTCTTCGGACATTTTCGTCAGCGCGCTCGCCCTACCGCTTCTTCTGATACGGCAACCCCAGCGCCTTCGGCGCCCGGGAGTGGCCGATGAAGCCGGCGAGGACGACGATGGTCAGCACGTAGGGGATGATCTGGATGAACTGGACCGGGATCCGCGAGACCCCCTGCATCTGGATCGACAGGGCGTCGGCGAATCCGAAGAGGAGGCAGGCGAGCATGGTCTGCACCGGCCGCCACTTGCCGAAGATCAGGGCCGCCAGCGCGATGAACCCCCGGCCGGCCGCCATGTTGCGGGCGAAGAGCGAGGACTGCCCCGTCGAGAGATAGGCGCCGCCGATCGCCGCCAGGGCTCCCGAGATCAGCACCCCGGCGTAGCGGATTCGCGCCACGTTCACCCCCGCCGTGTCCGCCGCCTCCGGGTTCTCCCCCACCGCCCGCAGCCGCAGCCCGAACGGCGTGCGGTTCAGCACCCACCAGGTCACCGGCACCAGCGCGAAGGCGAGGACGATCGGCGCCAGCGGCAGGAGCTGGTCCTGCGGGATCTGCGGCGTGGCCCCCGTCGACTCGAACAGCGCCCCCGAGAGCAGCGCCGGCACCCCCAGGAAGAGGATGTTGATCGCCATGCCGCTCACCACCTGGTCCGCCCGGTAGCGGATGCACGCCACGGCATGGATCAGCGCCACCCCCACTCCGGCCAGGATCGCCGCCAGCATCCCCACCCAGGGGTTGTGGCTGTAATAGGTCACGGTCGCGGCGGTGAAGGCGCCCGCGAGCATCAGCCCTTCCAGACCGATGTTGATCACCCCCGAACGCTCGGAGTAGAGCCCTCCGAGCGCCGCGAGCAGCATCGGCGTCGCGAGGCGGATGGCCGAGAACAGCAGCGAGAGGAGCGGGATCTTGCTCATACGCGTTTGGTGAGCCTCGCGAAGGGGCCGCGGAACATCGCCTCCGCGGCCACGAAGAGGATGATGATCGCCTGGAGCACCTGCACCAGGTCCTTGGAGACGTTCTCCGTGAAGATGTCCACGAACAGCCCGCCCCGCAGCAGGGCCCCGAAGAGGAGCGACGAGATGATCACCCCCACCGGATGGTTGCGGCCGAGCAGCGCCACCGCGATGGCGGTGAAGCCGTAGCCGGACGAGAAGCTGTCGTAATAGCGGTAGCGGTAGCCGAGCACCTCGTTGATCCCCACCATCCCCGCCAACCCTCCCGACACCGCCATCGCCAGCACGATCTGCCGGCGGGTCGAGATCCCCCCGTATTCCGCCGCCGCCGGGCTCGCCCCGGTCGCCCGGATCTCGTACCCCCAGCGCGTGCGCCAGAGGAAGAGATAGACCAGCAGGCAGACCACCAGCGCCAATGGGAAGGCAAGGTTGAGCGGAATGCGCTCCGGGAAGCCGGGGATGAATCGCCCCAGCCGCGCGATGTGCCCCCCCTCGCCGATCGTCACCGTCTCCAGGATCGGGTCCCCCTGCGGCTTGTAGTGGTATTGCGTGAAGTAGCTCGCCAGGGCGATCGCGACAAAATTCATCATGATCGTGGTGATGACCTCGTGCGCTCCGAACCGCGCCTTGAGCACCCCGGGGATCGCCCCCCATGCCGCCCCTGCGAGGATGGCCGTGAGGCAGCAGAGCGGGACCAGCAGCCAGGCCGACCACCCCGCGAAGGTGATCCCCACCCAGGCGGTGGCGAAGGAGGCGATGTAGAGCTGCCCCTCGGCGCCGATGTTGAGCAATCCGCAGCGGAAGGCCACCGCCACCGCCAGGCCGGTGAAGATGAGCGGCGTGGCGTAGAACAGCGTGTAGCCGATGCCGTCCGGCCAGGTGAGAGCGCTGCCGATCAGCAGCTCGTAGGTGTGGATCGGGCTGTCGCCCACCAGCGCCACCAGCACCCCGCCGACGAGGAAGGCCGCGATCACCGCGGCCAGTGGGAAGAGGAGCTCGCGAAGGATTTTCATTTGACTGTCATACAAGCGAGAAAAGGTTCAGGCCGCGGCCTCGCCGCCGGTCATCAACAGTCCGATCTCCCCGACCGACGTGCGCGCCGGGTCCACCTCGGCCACGATCCGCCCCTGGCGCATCACCAGCAGGCGGTCGGAGAGCGCCGTCACCTCCTCGAGCTCCGAGGAGACGAGCAGGATGGCGCAGCCGGAATCCCGCAGCGCGACCAGCCGGCGGTGGATGAACTCGATGCCGCCGATGTCCACGCCCCGCGTCGGCTGCGCCACCAGCAGGAGCCGCGGCGGCAGCTCGATCTCCCGGCCGAGGATCAGCTTCTGCTGATTGCCCCCGGAGAGCGCGCGGGCGGGGAGCGTCGCGTCCGGCGGCCGGACGTCGAAGCCCTGGATGATCTTCGCCGCCCGCTTACGGATCGCCTCGCGGTCGAGCCACGCGCGGGCCGGCCCCACCGCGATCGGCGGCCGCTCGTCGACTCCCAGGATGGCGTTCTCCGCGAGATCGAAGTCGAGCAGCAGGCCCCGCCGCTGACGGTCCTCGGGGACGTGGGCGATCCCCCGCTCCTTGCGCCCGCGCGCTGATAGATTGGTGACGTCCTCGCCGCCCAGCTCGATGGCGCCTGTGACGTCCTTGCGGTCCACCAGCCCGGCGAGCGCCTCGATCAGCTCCGTCTGGCCGTTCCCCTCGACCCCGGCGATCCCCACGATCTCCCCGGCGCGCACCTCGTAGGAGATGCCGTCGAGCCGATCCTTCAAGGACAGACCGCGCACGCGCAACACCGGCCCGCCGGGCTTCGCCGCCGGCTTCTCCACCCGCAGCAGCACCTCGCGCCCCACCATCAGGCGGGCGAGCTCGGCGGCGTTGGTCTCCGAGGTCTTGCGGTTCCCCACCACGCGGCCGTCGCGCATCACCGTCACCTCGTCCGAGATCGCCAGCACCTCCGAGAGCTTGTGGGTGATGATCACGATCGTCTTCCCCTGCTCGCGCATGCCGCGCAGGATGCGGAAGAGATCCTCCACCGCCTGCGGCGAGAGCACGGCCGTGGGCTCGTCCAGGATCAGCAGGCGCGCCTCGCGATAGAGCGCCTTCAGCAGCTCCACCCGCTGCTGCTGCCCCACCGAAAGGGTTTCGATGCGCGCCGCGGGGTCGATCTGCAAGCCGAATTCTTCCGACAGGGCGCGGACGCGCGCCTCCGCCCCCTTGAGATCGAGCGCCAGCGGCGAGCCGGGCTCGATCCCCAGCACGATGTTCTCGGCCACGGTCATCGTCTCGACCAGCATGAAGTGCTGGTGCACCATGCCGATCCCGAGCGCGATCGCGTCGTGCGGGCTGGCGATGCGCCGCGGCTGGCCGTCCACGATCACCTCGCCTGAATCGGCCGCATAGAAACCGTAAGCGATCCGCATGGCGGTCGATTTGCCGGCGCCGTTCTCGCCGACGATGGCGTGGATGGTCCCCGGCGTCACCGCGAGGCTGACGCGATCGTTCGCCAGCACGTCGCCGAAGCGTTTGGTGATGTCGCGCAGCTCGAGCATGATTGTCCCGCGGGGGGAGAGCGGCTATTTCTCCATCGCGTTCGTGACCTTGATCTCGCCGCGGATGATCTTTTCGCGCGCGGCGTCGACCTGGCGGATCACGTCGGGAGAGATGAGCCTGGCATTGAATTGATCCATCGCGAAGCCCACGCCGTCGTTCTCCAGGCCGTAGACGTGGATGCCCCCCTTGAAGCGGTGATTCACCATGTCGCCCACGATCTGGTACACGGCGTTGTCCACCCGCTTGACCATGCTGGTGAGGACGTGGCCCGGCTTGACCCAGTTCTGATTGGAATCGACGCCGATCACGTACTTGTCATACTGCTCGGCGGCGTCGAACACGCCCAGCCCCGAGTTGCCGGCGGCGGCGAAGATGATGTCCGCCCCCTTGCCGATCTGGGCCACGGCGAGCTCCTTCCCCTTGCCGGGGTTGTTCCACGCCGCCTCGGTGACGCCGACGTAGTTCTGGATCACCTGGATCCGCGGATTGACCGCCCGCGCCCCCTCCTCGTAGCCGACCTCGAACTTATGGATCAGCGGCACGTCCATCCCCCCCACGAAGCCGAGCACGCCGGTCTTCGTCTCGTGGGCGGCGATCATCCCCACGAGATAGCTACCCTCATGCTCCTTGAAGATGAGCGAGGCCACGTTGGGCAGATCGCTGACGCCGTCGACGATGGCGAAATTGACCTTCGGATAGTCCTTGGCGACCGACTCGACGATGGGCGTCTGGGCGAAGCCGATGCCGATCACCAGGTCATAGCCCACCTCGGCGAAGGCGCGCATGGCGGGCTCCAGCGAGGCGGGGTCCCCCGGCTCGGCGTCGCGCAGCACGATGGGGAAGTCCTTCGCCGCCCGCCGCACCCCGCGCCACGCCGCGGCGTTGAACGAGCGATCGTCCTTGCCGCCGCTGTCGAACACGATGCCGACGTGGATCTTCTTGGGATCCCCGGCCGCATAGCTCAAATCCCGGCACGCCGAGACGGCGAGACCCAGGACGAGCGCGAGGCAGAGACCGAGAAGCTTCTGGGGCCGCATGATCGTGGAGGGAGGGTATCCCGGGGGGCGGGAGGAAGGCAAGGAGGCGAGTTGGCCCCGCCTTTGCAGACCTTTCTCTCTGTCGCAGGTCTGATCCGCTGTTCAACCACTTCCAGGAGACCGCACCTATGAAAGACGAAAAGTACTCCAACACGGGCAGAACGGCCACGGCCGAGCTCGATCACGAGGTCCGTAATGACTTGAACCCTGACCCGATCACCGGCGCTCCGGGCGCGCATCCGGTCGGCACCGGCGTCGGCGCCGCCAGCGGCGCGGTGGCCGGCGCGGCCCTCGGCGGAGCCGTGGGCGGACCGGTGGGCGCCGTCGTCGGCGCCGCGGTGGGTGGTGTGGCCGGCGGCCTGGCCGGCAAGGGCGTCGCGGAGGGGGTCAACCCCACCGCAGAGGACGCCTACTGGCGCAACAACTACTCCAAGCGTCCCTACGCGGCGAACCGCTCCTATGACGACCTCGCCCCCGCCTATCGCTACGGCTGGGAATCGCGCGGCCGCTACGCCGACCGCAACTTCAACGACGCCGAGAACGACCTCCAGCACGGCTGGGAGCAGACCAAGGGCAAGTCTCAGCTCGCCTGGAGCGACGCCAAGCACGCCGTCAAGGATTCCTGGAACCGCGTCACCGACCGCACCGCGCACGACAACTACTGGCGCGAGAACCACGCCACCCGGCCCTACTACAAGGCCGGCCACACCTATGACGACGACTACGCCCCGGCCTACCGCTACGGCTACGACTCGGCCCACACCTATACCGGCCGCAAGTTCGACCAGGCCGAGAACGACCTGCAGCACGGCTGGGAGCAGACCAAGGGCAAGTCCAAGCTCGCCTGGAGCGACGCCAAGCACGCCGTCAAGGACGGCTGGCACCGCGTCGAGAGCGCCATCCCGGGCGACGCCGACCACGACGGCTACTAAGAGCTGAATCCCGGCCCTTCGGGGCCGGGCCCTCACTCCCCAACCCCTCTCTCCCGGCCTCCCCCCCTTCCTGACGGGAGAGAGGGGCTCAAACCGCTCTCTCCAAAGGTCTTTCTCCCTCTTCTCCCGTCAGGGTGGGGGGGAGGCCGGGAGAAGAGGGCCGGGGTGATGAGGGCTGGCCTCGCCTTTGCAGATCCATCCTGGCAAGGAGGACGGAATGGACGACAAATACGACAAGGCCTCCGGCAAGACGGCCACCGCCGAATTGGATCACCACCCCCCTGACCGCCACACCGACGCCGGGCTCGGCATGTTCGAGCGCGTCAACGACCTCCTCGGCGAGAAACCCATCGGCACCGCCCCGGCGATCGGCGGCGCCCTTGAGCAGGACGTCGACGTCGACAGGCTCCCCGGAATCGTCGGCGTGGACCGGATCCGGTTCACCGAGGAAGACGACCGGTACTGGCGGGAGAATCACGGCAACCGACATTACGCGAACCCCGCGAGCAACTACGAGGAGTATCAGCCGGCCTATCAGTACGGCACCGACGCCGCCCACCACTACCAGGGACGGGCCTGGGACGACGTGCA
Source organism: Thermoanaerobaculia bacterium (assembly GCA_036497345.1). Lineage (GTDB taxonomy): Bacteria > Acidobacteriota > Thermoanaerobaculia > Multivoradales > UBA5704 > DATARR01. The sequence goes on along the minus strand of DASXJP010000405.1, from coordinate 18,348 downwards.
GGGGGACCTGGAACGGGGATGGGACCGGGCCCGGGGAGGCTCCAGCCTCGCCTGGGAGAACGTCAAAGACGCCGTACGCGCCGCCTGGGACCGCGTCGAGCGGGCCCTGCCCGGCGACGCCGACCACGACGGCCGGTAGCTGGTATCCCCGTTTCATATAGCGAGCCCGGGCGGCGACGTCCGGGCTCTCGTCGTTTCCAGCCTCCGGGCCCACGTTTCCCGCGTCCGCGCCCTCTTCTCTTTTCTTTGGGCCCTCTTTTTCGCGGCTCGCGCCCTCATTTCCTCTGGAAGCGCCCATTCTTTCTCTCTCTGCGCCCCCGAAGCTTTCGTTTGGATCACCAAGGTGCGCGTCTGGGCCCTCAAAGTGCGGGCTCGCGCCCTCTTTGGGGCGCGTGCCATCCCCTGTGGGGAAGGTACCTTCCCTCTCGGGGATGCGACCGTCCCTTTCGGAGGCGCGACCGTTCCCGTCGAGGGCGCGACGGGCCCCAAAGAGGGACGCTACCTTCCCCCTCGAGGGCCCGACCATCCCCGCCGGGGATGGAACCGTACCCTTCGAGGGCGCGACGGGAAAATCCGGGGATGCTTCGCGCCCAAAAGAGGGCGCGCAGCACCCTTTTGAGGGAAGGTACGATCCCCGCGAGGGACGGTGCGATCCCCGAGAGGGGCGCTCCAAGAACCGGACCCCCTGTAGGGCAGGGAAGGTACCAGCAACGTTCCCCCATCCCTTTCGGGGCTTATACTCATTCCATGCGATCCGTGGCTGACGACCTGCGGGACGAGCTTCGGGAAGAGGCGCTCCGCCTCTCGTTCGAGGAGCGCATGGCCCTGGTTTTGCGGCTCGGGGAGCGCGGTCTGGAGATGTTCCGCCAAGCGAACGGCCTCGACCGGGAGACCGCGATCCGGGAGCTCCAGCGTCAACGTCAAGCCGGACGCACCCCCTCGAAGTGCATGTCCGAGCTGATCGGATGAGCCTGCTCGAAGAGATCATCTCGACTCTCGAGGCGGCCGGAATCCGCCATGCCCTGATCGGAGCGCTCGCCCTATCCGTCTACGGAGTCAACCGCGCGAGCGTCGACCTCGACCTGTTCGCCGCCGATCCCTCCTGTCTGAGGCCTGACCTCTGGGCCGGCCTGCAAAGCCGAGGCGTTGCCGTCCGGGTCCGGAAAGGGGACCTGACCGATCCCCTGGCGGGCGTCGTGCGGTTTCAAGCTCCCGGCGAGACCCCGATCGACTTGCCAACGTCTGGACGTCTTGACGTCCAGACAGCCAGGCGCGAACATGGGGTCCATGGAGACTACAAAGCGCGCCACCATCTACTTTGATCCCGAGATCCACCGCGCCTTGCGGCTCAAGGCAGCGGCGACGGAGCGGTCCGTCTCGGAGCTCGTCAACGAAGCTGTCGAGCTGGCCCTGGGTGAGGATGCCGAAGACCTTGAGATCTTTGAGCAAAGACGGGGCGGGCCGATCTTGAGCTTCGACGAGGTCATCAAGGACCTGAAGCGCCGTGGCCGGATATGAGATCCGGATCACCGACGCGGCGGCGGCGAGCCCTGAAGCCGAAGAGCTCTTAGAGGGTGTCTCGAAAGCCAGCCCCGCAGGGGCGCAGGCATAAAGCCTGGGGCTTCAGCCCCAGGTAGGGGAGCCCAAAGAAATCATCAAGCCCCGAAGGGGCGTAGGCAGCCCAGGATCGGACCGAGCTGCCTGCGCCCCTTCGGGGCTTTGGGTTGGTAGAGGGGCCTCGTTCCTGGGGCTGAAGCCCCAGGCTACATGCCTACACCCCTTCGGGGTTGGCTTTCGAGACACCCTCTTAGGAGTTGCCAATGATCACTGATCCGATTGTAGAACGACTCCACAAGCAGCGCCAGGAGTACGTGGAACGTTTTCAGTACGACTTCGACGCGATCGTCCGCGACATCAGGGCCCGTGAAGCGGCCTACCCGACACCCTTGTTGGACCCTCCGGCAGCGCCGTCCAACACGGCGCGGCGGACTCGTCTCGCTCGCGGCTGACCCCAAAGGACTACCCCCGTCAGGCTTCCAGAACCACGACCATACCTCTCGCTGAAGGACATAGATGACAGCGGGCCAATGCACCGACCTTGAGGCTGTGCTAGCATCCTTTCATGAAGGCGCGGGTCTACATTGAAACCTCTATGGTCAGCTACCTCACGGCTAGGCCAAGTCGGGATATCGTCGCAGCCGCTCATCAACAGATCTCAGTCGAGTGGTGGGAGCGTCGCCGGCATGACTTCGATCTTGTTGCCTCTCTTCTGGTCGTGAACGAGGCCCGCCTAGGCAATCCAGAACTGGCCACAAGACGCCTTGCGATCCTGGAAGGAATTCCTCTCCTGGAGGTAACTGCTGCAGCTCAGAAGCTTGCAGTCACGATTGTTCAAAAGGGGCTTCTACCCCAGACGGCCTACCCCGATGCTCTGCACATCGCAACTGCTGCCGTACATCAGGTCGACTACCTCCTTACCTGGAACTGCAAACACATTGCCAATGCGGAGATTCTTCCACGCCTTGCCTTGATCTGTGAGCCTTTTGGCTTGACGTTACCATATATCTGTACACCTGAAGAGTTACTTGGAGAATCCCAATGATCAATGACCCTATCGTCGATGAGCTTGATCAGCTACGCGCGGAGCAGATGGCCCAGATTAACTTCGACTTCGAGGCATTCTACCAGAACCTCAAGGAACAGGAGAAGCTCTTGCCTCAGGCAGTACAGCCTCCACCGGAGACGCAGCCGAACCCACGCTTGAAGCGGGCGGCTGGCTCTACCGATCGTCGGTGACGTTCAAACTCTCAGGGGTCATCCGGTTTTGTGTGGGCGATACCTGAAGGGAACCCCCTGACCATGTAGAGGCGTTGACGTTGGTCAGGCCCCGGCGTAAATTAGAAGACTTCATAGAATCAAGCACATAGGATAGTCGGATAAAGCTGTTCCTAGAAGAGAACAGGTAAGATCGAGGTTTCACTATATGATTTTCACGCCAGACACCGAATATGATCCTAGACCCCGCAGGGAATCCGAGAGTTACGCTCGGTACCTGGCGCGCTCTTCTCACTCGATAGCCATGGCAATCCGCAAGCTCTTAGACGCTTGGATCGCTGGGTACCCAGAAGTTGGCGGTACAGAAATACTCTCACGCTTTCGTTCCGGGGATGATACTCTCTTCTTGTCCGCCTTTTTCGAACTCTATATCTACACCCTACTTTCAAGACTTGGCTATGGAATGGAGGTCCATCCCAGCGTCAGGGCAGGCGGAGAGAAACGGCCTGACTTCCTGCTGCATGGTCCAGATAAAGAGAGACTCTATCTCGAGGCGATCCTTGCTACTGAGACCTCTGCCGCGGACCGAGCGCGGCAGTCGCTGAGAAGCATGTTGGTTGACATCCTGAACGATATGGAATCCCCCAATTTCTTCGTCAACATGAAAACCAAAGGACTGCCGAACTCTGCACCCTCAACCGTTCGGCTAAAGCGTGACCTTCGGCTATGGCTCGATTCCCTTGATCCCGATCTTTGCCTCGAAATGCTTAGACGATCCGACTTCGACCAGTTGCCCGAGTTCGAGTGGGAACACGATGGCTGGCGAGTTAAGTTTCAAGCCCACCCCAAGTCTGTAAATCTTCGCGGTAAGTCCAATGTGCGCACCATCGGGATTCAGCAGTCTGGCATCCGTAGAGTCGACCCGGCGAAGGCGCTCAGGAAGGCACTAAAGACGAAGATATCGCGTTACGGGGAGCTAGAGTATCCATACGTGGTCGCTGTGAATTTCACTCAACCCTTTGCAGATATCATCGCCGTAGAGGAGGCGCTCTTCGGCACTGAGTTGATGAGCATGGCGGAGGATCAGGCAGGCAAGGTTTCGCTAGAACTCGAGAGAGCAGGCGATGGCATACTGATAGGAAATGGGAAGCCACGCAATACTAGGCTGAGCGCAGTTCTCATTGCAATTAGCTTACACCCGACGACCATTGCCTCAACAGACAGTAGTATTTTCCTCTATCATAATCCTTGGGCAAAGCGACCATATGAGGGGCCCTTAGAGCGACTCACGCATTACCGAGTTGAAGAGGGTAGGCGCGTACGAATTCCCGGCTTGCCCGGGAAAGACATTCTCGGAGTCGATCCAAGTTGGTTGTATGAAGGAAACTGAAACCGAGTTGGCTTGGGCGTGTAACCCACCCCTCCCGCGAACAGTTGCGCAGCACGCTGAGGCGCCACAACGTTGACGGACTAAAGATAAATGGCACTTCACCCAATCGAGGAAGCGACCATCCGTGCGTTCGTTGTTCCATCGAAACGTGACCGGTGGCTCGCACTCTTTGGTAGCTCGAAGCGCCGCAAGCAAGCACGCGCCGCGCTAAATCACTTTGCGGACTGGGATCCGCGTTACATGCAGGAGCTCGGATCATCAGCCAATGTCCTTGTCCACCTCTGCGAGGCTGGCGCACCGCTTGGCTGTCACATCGTCTCCGACAACCCGGCACTGGACGGCCGCGACCTGCCTCTGGCCGAGGCCGTTGCTGCGGTCGAAGCCTACTCGTTCGCATCGGTTTTGTGCCGCCTGCCCGGCCAACTCGCATGCTTTTTTGACGAGATGGCTGCGCCTCGGACTCGTATCCTGCTCCGGCGGCCCAGGGGCAACTCAACAATCGCTACAGAGGATCGACCCGGCAAGTAGAGGATGGGAGGTGGAGGTGGCTCGGCTTAGGTGCTTGAGCCGATCACTGATCCGATTGTAGAACGACTGCACAAGCAGCGCAAAAAGGACGGCGGCCAGGCGAGTATCGCCGGGCCGCCATCAGAAGCAGGAAGACGGGATCATTCAGCGTAAGTACACGGCGCGGAGCAGTGAATTCCCTGCGCCTCGTCATGGCACTCAGGGTCGGTACCCACCGGGTTGCAGTCGTAGATCGGCTGTATATCCTGATATACCTTGAAAATTCCCTGGCTCCGCCTCTCCGCCATCGCTCGCGCGAAGGCGGGGGTCCAGCCGACCTGGAAATTGCCGGCCGTCCGGGGGACGTAGGTATCCGGGACCTGGTCGCCATCGGTGTCCACCAGGAGGGTGCCCTGACGCGAGAAGGCCTTGGTTTCAGGAACCGTGCCCCAGGTGGCGTTGGGGGCCGGCGCGAGGGTGAAGCTGCGGATCAGCTCCAACTTCTGCCCACCGACCTGGGTCGGGAAGAACGTGATCTTGTATTGGACACCAATCGGCGCCTCGAAGCGCCCGCTGGACTCGGTCTCCCGGATGATCCTCATCTTCGTGATCGGCTGCGTGCCACCCAGGGTGACGCGGACGTTGTAGTTGCCGCAGGACGTCTTGATCGGAGCCACGCTCTCCAACTGCAGAGCGCGAAGCTGGATGCGCGTCGTCGCCACGCCGCTGCTGTCAAAAGTGGCGTCGTCGAGACGCTGGACGATCGTATCCGCGCCGCCGAGCTCACCAGGGGTGCCGGTGGCGAGAGGGTGGCCCCGCAGCACGATGCGGCCGGAGAAGGCCTCCGAATTGACGCAGAAAAAGCCTTTTGGAATGGGGTTTTTGTCGAATTTCACGAACGTCGTGCCATCCCCCGGGGTGCGCCACACGTCGATTCCGTTCTGGACAGAGCGTACAGACGCGGCGGCGACCGGCAGGGTGACGAGGAGCGTGAGAGCCAAGGTGCAGACGAATGCTCTTCTCATAAATACCTCCGGAATGGTTCCAGTAAGTTTGGAGACGGTTGCACGAGATCGCGGCTCCGCGGCGGAGGGCCACGCGGCGTCTGGGGCAGATCCCATCGCTTGGCGGTTGACGGCAGGAACACGGCGCCACTTCTCCTGGTCACGAAAGCTGCGGGTAATTCTGAGCATACCTCTCTACCTTTTTAGGTACAACTCAAGGGCGAAAGCGGGACAGCGGGCGCGGTACGGCTCGACCCGGCCCTCGCGAATGCCCCGCCGGAGCTACGCCAGGCGGCACTGCGGCGTATACTTCCCCACGATGGCGCCGCGTTTCGATCCCGAGAGCCTGAGGCTCGACCTCTCCGTAGCCGATCTCCTCGAATCGCCGTTCCTGCGCAGCCTCGGCTTCTCCAGCCGCGGCGGCTATGAGCGGCTCTGGCTCGGTCAGGCCATCCATGGCCGCTATCAGGAGCAGAAGCTCGCGGAGGACCCCTCCTACCGCCGCGAGGTGGTGATCTCCCACGTCCTCGAGCATCGAGGGTGGACGGTCACCGTCCAGGGGCGCGCGGACGGCCTGCGCCGCGAGCCGGACGGCACTCTCGTGGTCGAGGAGATCAAGTCCGTGCGGCGCGGCGGCATGCTCCCTCCCGCCGTGCGCGAGAGCTATCAGCGCCAGGCCATGCTCTACGCCTGGATGCTCTCTCACACCGAGCCGAATCCCGTGCGCGCCGAGCTGGTGCTGATCGCCATCGGCAGCGAGGAGACCGAGCGCGAGGTCCTCGAGCCCGACCTCAAGGGGCTGGAGGTGGCCATCCGCCGCCGGCTCAATTCGCTGATCCACGCCTGGGAGGCCGAGCAGCGCCGGGCCGCCGAGCGCCACGCGGCGGCCGAGCGGCTCACTTTCCCCTATCCCGAGACGCGACCCGGCCAGGAGCTGATCCTCGCCGCCGTCGAGACCGCCATCGCCAACCGCGAGCACCTCCTGCTCCAGGCCACCACCGGCATCGGCAAGACCGTGGCCGCCCTCTTTCCCGCTCTGAAGTACGCCCTGGCCCACGACAAGCGCCTCTTCGTGCTCACCGCCAAGAACACCCAGCAGGAGATGGCGACCGCCGTGCTCAACCTCCTCAACCGGGAGGAGGCCTTCCGCTCTCTGCGCCTGCGGGCCAAGGCGAAGATGTGCGCCAACGATCAGATCCTCTGCCACGAGGAGTATTGCCGCTTCGCCAAGGACTACGGCCTGAAGCTCGCCACCACCGGCGTGCTCGGCCGCATCTACGACTCCCACGCCGCCATCGAGCCCGAGCACGTCTTCAACGCCGCCCGCGAGGCCGAGGTCTGCCCCTTCGAGGTGAGCCTGGAGCTCTCGAACCGCGTGCAGGTCACGGTCTGCGACTACAACTACGTATTCGATCCCTACGTCTCGCTCTCCGGCTTCGCCGCCGACGAGGACCTCTCGGACGTCATCCTGGTCATCGACGAGGTCCACAATCTGGTCCATCGCGGGCGCGGCTACTACAGCCCGGAGCTCTCCTCGGACACGGCGCGCAAGGCGGCGGAGACCGTGGGGCGATGGGGGGAGCCGATCCACATCCGCATCGAAAATCTCTGCCTCAAGCTGGCCGCCCTGATCGACGGGATCGTGGCCGACGCGCTGGAGGAAGGCCCGCCGGGGGACCGCGCCGTGCAGTGGCCCCTCCCCGAGGACCACTTCTGGCGCCTGCGGCCGGCCCTCGACGCGACGTTCGTCGATTATCTGGAATACCAGCGCGAGACGCGCAGCTTCCATCCCGACGATCCGTTCGTCGAGCTCTACTTCAATTTCCTCCGCTTCCTGAACGGCCTGATGGTCTCCGACGCCGCCTTCAGCCACTGCGTGGAATTCAGGCGCGGGGACGGCAAGCTGAAGATTCTCTGTAAGGACCCGAGCCGCTTCCTGGGCGCGGTGATCGGCCGCACGCACGCCACGGTCGGCCTCTCGGCGACGCTGTCGCCGCCCGAGTTCTATACCGGCCTCCTGGGATTCGAGGTGGGGCGCACGGCGTTCGTGGAGATCGCCAATCCGTTCCCGGCCGAGAACCGCCGGGTGGTGATCGATCCCAGCGTGGCCACCACGTACCGCGAGCGGCCGGCGAATTACGAGCGTATCGCCGAGCGCCTGGCCGGGTTCGCGGATTCGGTGCCGGGCAACTGCCTCGCCCTGTTTCCCAGCTACGCCTTCCTCTCCGAGGTGACCGGACGGATGCGCCTGCGCAACAAGCGGGTGCTGGTGCAGCGGCAGGCGGACAGCGACGCCGAGCGGGAGACCCTGCTCCAGGCCCTGCGCTCGGCGATCTTCGGGGACATTCTGCGGGTGGCGGTGGCGGGAGGGGTGTTCGCCGAGGGGGTGGACTATCCCGGCGAGGTGCTCAAGGCGGTGGCGATCGTGGGCCCCTGCCTGCCGGCGGTGACGCTGGAGCAGCAGCTCCTCAAGGAGTATTACGACGAGCGGTTCGAGAAGGGGTTCGAATACTCCTTCGTGGTGCCGGGGATGACGCGCGTCGTGCAGGCCGCCGGCCGCCTGATCCGCTCGCCCGAGGACACGGGCGTCATCGCCCTCTTCGACCAGCGCTTCCTCCACGCCCCCTATCGCTACTACCTCCCCGGCGACTGGTTCCCCGAGGAGGGGACCAGCGCGCTGGTGGGTGATCCGGCGCGGGCGGCGGAGGAGTTTTTCCGGATGATCGCGACGCGGAGATAGGAGTATCCTTGGCTCGGGATGGGACTACTCCCTAGCCAAACGACGGCACGTGGAGATAGAATACATCATGGCCCGACGGCATGCAGTCATCGATAAAGAGAACCTCCGGATCCCCGAGGACGCCTTCACCTTCGAGGGCTTCCAGAGGTGGATCGACTCCGGCGAGCTCCCGGAGACCGGGCGCATCGACTACCTGGAGGGGGACGTCGACGTCGACATGAGCCCGGAAGATCTCTATACCCACAGTGCCGTCAAGACGGCGATCACTCTGAAATTAGGATACTTAGTCGTTGAGAGCGATCTCGGGGACGTCTTCGTCGACCGTACCCGGATACGGTCCCGCTTCGCCGATCTCTCCGTGGAGCCGGATGTCGTCGTCTTTTTCGGGAGCTCCTTGGAGGCCGGAAAGGTCCGCCTGGTGCCCGCAACAGCAAGGAAGGGTCCGGACCGGTTCTCCGCGCTCGAAGGAGCCGTGGACCTCGTCGTGGAGATCGTCAGCGACGGCTCGGTCAAGAAGGACACCCAACGCCTTCCGAAGCTTTACGCCCGGGCCGGCATTCCCGAGCTCTGGATCGTCGATGCCCGCGGTGACGATCTCCGTTTCCAAATTCACTCTCTCCGGGACGGCCCCTACGTCACGGTCGAGCCCGATTCCGAAGGGTGGGTCCGTTCGCCTCAGCTCGGCGTGGATTTCCGGCTCGTCCGCCGCCGGGCCTCGCCCGCTCCCTGGCGCTACACTCTGCAACACCGGCAGCCCTGAGGACATGGCCCTTCCCAACGACGGCACGTGGAGATAGAATACATCATGGCCCGACGGCATGCAGTCATCGATGAAGAGAACCTCCGGATCCCCGAGGACGCCTTCACCTTCGAAGGCTTCCAGAGGTGGATCGACTCCGGCGAGCTCCCGGAGACCGGGCGCATCGACTACCTGGAGGGGGACATCGAAGTCGACATGAGCCCGGAAGACGTCTATACCCATGGGACGGCGAAGATAGCGATCTCCTCCAAGCTCCACAGTCTCGTCGCCGAGACTGGGCTTGGTTTTGCTGTCTCGGACAGCACCCGCTTGAAATCGCGTTTCGCCGACCTCTCGGTCGAGCCGGATGTCATCGTCGTGCTTTGGGAGACCCTCAAGACCGGTAAGGTCCGGAGCTCTCCAGCCTCTCGAAAGGGCCCGGGCCGCTACTCAGGGCTCGACGGGGCCGCCGATCTGGTCGTCGAGGTCGTGAGCGACGGCTCGGTGGAAAAAGACACCAAGCGTCTCCCTTCGCTCTATGCCCGAGCGGGTATTCCCGAGCTCTGGCTCGTCGACGCGCGCGACGCGGATCTCCGGTTCGAGATCCACACCCTCCATGGCGGACGGTACGAAACCGTCCGGCAGGACGGAGAAGGCTGGGTCCGTTCTCCCTGTCTTCAACGCTCTTTCCGTTTGGTCCGCCGCGAGCTACCGGATCTGGACGCCTGCGTCTACCAGCTCGAAGATCGCGAGGGCTGACGGGAGACGACGCCAAGGGCCACGGGCCTAGCCCATGCCCGTCAGCGTACACGGAAGAGAGCGGGGACGCCGGAATAGCGCACCCCCGCCTCCAGGAATGCTCAATGCGTACCAACTCGCGGAGCGCGCAGGCTAGCAGGTCGTGGTGGTAGTCAAACAGGTCCCGCCATTCACCGTGGGACAGGTATACGACGGACAGGTGCAGGTGCGAACGAACGAGTTGGCGCCACCCTGCACGGCCCCCATCTGGTCCGACGTCAGGTTGCCGAGGGTTTCGCGGTGGAGCTTCAGGCGGAGCGACGAATTCTTTCTCATGGCATTCCTTCCTTTCTACGGGATTCAATTCAACAGGTCAGAGAGGTCGTCGGCGCGACGCAGTAGACGTCGCAGGTGCCGCCGCAGCTCACCCGGCAGGTGTAGCTCAGGCAGTAGGGCAGCGTATTCGCTCCTCCAGGAGCGGCCGTCAGATCGTTCGAGTCGAGCGTCCGCAAGGTCTCACGGTTGAGGGTCAGGCGGATCTTCGCGTTCTTTTTCATATTCGTCGGCTCACTTTCCCTGGCAAATCCCCAGGACGAATCTGTCCCGCGGAAGCTCCCCAGCTCAAGGGGAGCTACCTGGAGATGCGCAATCCGGCTCGGACAGGGGACATTCATCGAGCTACGTTCCCCTCTCCACGCCGCGGAGAGGGGGCCCGGGGTGAGGCGAAGGGGAGACGATCTCGGAAAGGCAGGAAGAATGTAGGGCTGACCTCTACATCCGCGCCTGGCCGCCCGGTCCCATGGCGCGGCGCAGCCACTTGCCCTGGACGCCCTTCATCATCTTCTGCATCGTGCGGTACTGCTTGAGCAGGCGGTTGATCTCGGCGACCGAGGTGCCGGAGCCCATGGCGATCCGCTTCTTGCGGCCGCCGTTGAGGACGTCCGGACGGCGGCGCTCCAGCGGGGTCATCGAGTTGATGATCGCCTCGACCTTCTTGAGGCCGCTCTCGTCCACGCTCGCCGAGTCGAGGCCGCGCAGGGGGCCGACCTTGGGGAGCATCTCCAGCACCGAGGCGAGGGGGCCCAGCTTGCGGAGCTGGCGGAGCTGGTCGCGCAGGTCCTCCAGGGTGAACTGCTGGCTGACGATGCGCTTGGCGAGGCGCTCCGTCTCGGCGGCGTCGAGGCCGCGCTCCGCCTTCTCGATCAGCGACAGGACGTCGCCCATGCCGATCATGCGCGAGGACATGCGCTCGGGGTGGAACAGCTCGAGGTCGTCGGCTTTCTCGCCGACGCCCACGAAGCGGATCGGTACCCGGGCCACGGTGCGGATCGACAGCGCCGCGCCGCCGCGGGAGTCGCCGTCGAGCTTGGTGAGGATGGCGCCGGTCAGCGGCAGCACCGCGGCGAACTGCTCGGCGCTCTTGACGGCGTCCTGGCCGGTCATCGAGTCGGCCACGAAGAGGACCTCGTGCGGCTGGATGCGGTCGGCCAGCTTCCTGATCTCCTCCATCAGGGCGGTGTCCACGTGGAGGCGGCCGGCGGTGTCCATGAGCACCACGTCGTGGCCGCGCTCGCGGGCCACGTTGAGAGCGCGGGCGCCGAGGTCGATCACGGTCTCGCCCGGCTCGGGCTCCAACACCGGCACCTCGACCCCCTTGCCCACCTGCTTGAGCTGCTCGACGGCGGCGGCGCGCTGCAGGTCGCCCGCCACCAGCAGCGGGTGCTTGCCGCGCTTCTTGAGCCGCTTGGCGAGCTTGCCGGCGGTGGTCGTCTTGCCCGAGCCCTGGAGGCCGCAGAGCATGATCACCGCCGGCCGGCCGTCGAGACGGAGGTCGGTCCCCTCCTCGCCCAGGAGCGCGGTCAGCTCGTCGCGGACGATCTTGACCACCTGCTGGGCCGGGGTGAGGCTCTCCAGGACCTCCTGGCCGAGGGCGCGCTCGCGCACCCGCTCGACGAACGGCTTGACCACCCGGAGGTGGACGTCGGCCTCCAGCAGCGCCATGCGGATCTGGCGCAGCGCCGCGTCGAGCGCCTCGGGAGTGACCTTGCCCTCGCCCTTGAGCTGGCGGAAGACTTCCTGGAGCTTATCTTGCAGACCGTCGAACATGGGTAAAAAACCTCTCTGGTGCGTGCCGGCCCCGCCGGAGATTCTGGGGACAGGGATGGTAACACGGAGGAAGAGGGGCCGCCTTCCCGCATGGATATACTCACCCCGCCATGGAACGCAGAGCCAAGATCATGGCGACCCTGGGTCCGGTGAGCCGCGATGAGACGGTGCTGCGGGGGCTCGTCCGCGCCGGGGTCGACCTGTTTCGCCTGAACCTTTCCCACGGCACGCAGGAGCAGCACCGCGAGACCCTGCGCCGTGTCCGCAAGATCGCCACCGAGGAGAATTGCCATCTGCCGGTGGTCCTCGACCTCATGGGGCCCCGCTACCGTCTGGGGCTGATCCCCGACGAGCCCCGCATGCTCAAGCCCAATCAGCAGGTCGTGCTGGGCCGGGAGGAGCAGCATCCGGACCTGCCCGTGGATCCCGAGATCCTGGAGCACCTGCAGCCCGAGGAGCGGGTGCTCATCGACAGCGGCCTGATCGAGCTGCGGGTCGAGTCCAAGCAGGGGGACCGCGTCCAGGCCCGGGTGGTCAACGGCGGCCCGATCAAGACCCGCAAGGGGATCAACCTGCCAGACACCGACCTGCCGTTCGAGGTCTCGGAGAAGGACCGCTCCGACATCGCCTTCGCCGTGGCCGAGGAGGCGGACTACCTCGCCGCGAGCTATGTGGGCGAGGGGGCGCACGTGGAGGCCATCCGCGACGTGGTGTCGGCGGCCGGAGGGCGCATCCCCATCATCGCCAAGATCGAGCGCAAGACGGCGATCGAGAAGCTGGACGAGATCATCGTGGCCGCGGACGGCCTGATGGTGGCCCGCGGCGACCTCGGCGTCGAGGTCCCCCTCTACACCGTGCCCGTGCTGCAGAAGAAGATCGTGGCCGCCGGCCGCCTCTCCGGCAAGCCGGTGATCGTGGCCACCCAGATGCTCGAATCGATGATCGAGCAGCCGCGCCCCACCCGCGCCGAGGCGACCGACGTGGCCAACGCCGTGTTCGACGGCGCCGACGTCCTGATGCTCTCGGGGGAGACGGCGGCGGGCAAGTATCCGGTCCTGGTGGTCGAGACCATGGCGCGGATCATCCAGGAGTCCGAGGATTACGTCCGCCAGAGCAACGAGCCGCCCAAGCTCCAGCCGCTGGGACCCGTCCACGCCCGGCGCACCTACGCGGTCGACCCCGATCCCACCGTGGCCGGGGCCGAGCCTTCGCTCGACGTCACGGACATCGTCTCCGCCGCCGCCGTCTACGCCGCCGGGCAGATCGGCGTCCGCCGCATCGTGGCCTTCAGCCAGAGCGGCTTCACGGCCCGCCTGGTGGCCCGCTACCGGCCGCCGTCGCCGATCATGGCCTTCACACCCGATGCACGGGTGGCGCGCCAGATCCAGCTCATCTGGGGGGTGCGCCCCTTCGTGGCGAAATTCCAGGTCGGGAGCCTGGAGGACATCGTCACCGTCGTCGAGCGCGAGCTCCTCGCGGCGAAGCTGGTCGCACCGGGCGACCGGATCATCATCCTCATGGGGCACCCCGTGCGCGAGCGCCCCCTGGCCAACCTGCTGCGGGTACACCTCATCCGCCAGCTCTAGGAGCCGAGGCCCTTGATCCCCCTACGGGACGACACGCGCCGCACCGGCACGCCCGTGGTCAACGTCCTGTTGATCGCGCTGAACGCCGTCTTCTTCTTCTACGAGCTGTCGCTGGGCCCCCGGCTCAACGCCTTCGTGATGTCGGCCGCCTTCGTGCCGGCGAAGCTGACCGCGGGAGGGCTCGGGCTTCACGACCTCAAGCCGGGGCTGGAGACCGCCCTCCTCTCGATGTTCCTCCACGGCGGCTGGGCCCACTTCCTGGGCAACATGCTCTTCCTCTGGATCTTCGGCGACAACGTCGAGGACCGGCTCGGGCACGTCCGCTATCTGGCCTTCTACCTCCTCGCCGGCTTCGCCGCCGCCTTCGCCCACCTCTGGTTCAATCCGAGCTCGGCGATGCCGGCGATCGGCGCCAGCGGCGCCATCTCGGGGGTGCTCGGCGCCTATCTCTTCCTCTATCCGCGGGCCCGCATCCAGACGCTGATCTTCTTCGGATTCTTCGCCCGCTTCATTCTGGTGCCGGCCTGGGTGTTCCTCCCCTTCTGGTTCCTGATCCAGCTCGTCTCGGGCGTCGCCTCCCTCGGAGTGCCGAACGCGCAACAGGGCGGCGGGGTCGCCTTCTTCGCCCACATCGGCGGCTTCGTGGCCGGCCCCATACTGCTCTTCCTGCTGGGCGGAGGCCGGCGGCCCCAACCGCGGACGGAGACCTGGGGTTGAAGCGGCGCCTCGGCTGGCTCCTCCTCCTGGCCGCGCTGCTGGGAGCGGCGGACGCCTTCTGGATCGAGCCCCGCCTTCTCCTCTTCCGCGAGGACGTGCGGATCGGCCTCTCCGCCCCGCGGATGCGGATCGTCCACCTCTCGGACCTCCACATCCGGGGGGATCAGCCGCACCTCCACCGCCTGCTCGGCGAGGTGGCCGCCGCCAAGCCGGACGTGATCGTGATCAGCGGCGACCTCATCCACGACGTGCCGGACGCGAAAGTCTACGCGCGGGTGTCCACGGCCACGGCGGCCTTGGTCGCGGCTCTGCGGAGGCTCGCGCCGGTCTACGCCGTCCAGGGGCACAGCGAGCACCAGGGGAACCTGGTCGGCCTGCTCCAGGGCGCCGGCCTCGAATGGCTCTCCAACGAGGGGCGGCGGATCGGACCGGACGGGAGCTACCTGCTCGTGGGCCTGAGCACGCAGGTGGGGAACGACCATCTCGCCTGGCGATGGCCCTCGCCGTTCCGGCCGGTGACGGTGGACGGCGTCCGGCTCTACGGCGCGGCTCGGGGGAAGCCCTACCGGAGCTTCTACAGCCACTACGATCCCGCCCCCGCCGGCCTGGCCGACACCGGAGGACCGCTCTCCTGGAGCGGCTATGAGGTGACCTGTGACGCGCGGATCGAGGACGAGGATACCGGCGTCGGCATCTCCCTCCACAGCCGCTACGTAGACGGCGAGGACAGGATGATCGAGCTCAGCCGGGACCTCTCCCCCTGGAGCCGGAGGGGGAGCTTCGGCCTCTTCGAGCACGGCTCGGCGCTGGTCGGAAAGAACGAGACCGGTGTGCGGCCGAGGCCCGGGGTCTGGTATCGCCTGAAGGTGCGGACGGAGGTCGAGCCCGGGAGGATGATCGCGCGGGCCAAGGTCTGGCGGGCCGGCCGTCCCGAGCCGCCGCGCTGGCAGGCCGAAGCCGAGGACCGCTCCCCCACCCGGGTCACGCAAGGCACGGTGGGTCTCTGGGCCTCGGGAGGCGGATCGGTGGCCTACCGCGATCTCGAGGTGGTGGACCACACCGGGAAGATCCTGCTCGACGAGCCGCTCGTCCTCGCGCCCGGGACCCGCGCGCCCAAGGGCTTCCACGAGGGGACGCGAGGCTCCCGTCTGGAGATGGCCCTCGCCCGCAGCCCCCAGGTCCCGCCGGGGACGCCGGTGATCGTCCTCTCCCACATGGCGGACGTGGTGCGCGAGGCCTCGCTGCGGGGATTCCCGGTCGTCCTCGCCGGCCACACCCACGGCGGCCAGGTCCGCATCCCCCTCTTCGGCCCCCTGACCACCCGCTCCAGCCTGGGAGTCTTCTATGATCGGGGGCTCTTCCACTTCGCCGCCCCAAACGCGGAGGGGGTGACGGCGCTCTACATCAACTCCGGGATCGGGATGTCGGTGATTCCGGCCCGGTTCGACTGCCCGCCGCGGTGGGCGGTGGTGGAGGTGGGACGGTGAATATCGAGATTGAGCTCGACGACGACCTCATAGCTAAAGGGACGCAGGTCAGCGGGATCACGGATCTGGAGGAGCTGATCCGCGAGGCTCTGAGGGTCCTGATTGGGCAGAAACGGCGGAAGTCTTTGTTGGATCTGGAGGGCAAGATCGAGTTTGCGCCGGGCTACGACTACAAGTCGCTCCGGTGACGCGCTACCTCCTGCCTCTGGAGGAGGGTCTCCGCGGTTGAGACTCTTTCTGCGGAACACCCAAAGCCTTGAGAAATTTTCGGAAAGACCGGGAGTTCTCCGCCGCACGGGTTGTATTCAGCCTTTTGCAGATCGCTATAGATCCTTCCGGTTTGTCATAGATCCGCTGGCGAGAGCAGGCCTTCAGCAAGTTCAACGCATCCACTGCATCCGCTCTTCCTGTGACCACTCGCTTCTCGATTCGATCCACATTTTCGAACAGACCTTTCAGTTCCCTAAGAGCCTCAGGGTCAGCAATTAGCCAGTTCTCGAACATCGTTACCTTAAGAACCACTTGGAGCTTGACGGTTGACGAGAGCTCCTGAAGACGTATTCGGGCCTCACGTTCTACCGCCCGGACTAGCTCAACGGTGCAATCCTGTCTCGTCTCCTTGTCGAACAATACGACGATGAATTCAGCCCCTCTATCAAGGAGGATCGGGAAACGCTTACTAGCCGCCAATGCTATCTGAGCCGGATTGGCGCGCGGATGGAGGGTACAGCGTAGTGGAGACAGCACCTGATGGGGCGATTCTAGCCGAGGGAGGAGAAAAGGGAGACTCCGAAACTCCGCCTCCCCCTCGACCAACACACCGATCTTCATGAGCCTGCAGCCGGAACTGCTTGAGGAACAGCTCCGCTGTCCAGGTACTCTGAGAGGGTGAATTTCCCTTGGCCCCAGGATTCCTTCAAGGAGGAATCGAGGCTGAGGAGCGGGTCGATCTTGGTCTCCGTTCCCGGTTTTTGGACTACCCAGACCTCCTCAGGGCTGAGCTGGTCGATGAGGATCGGAGAGTGAGTGGTAAGCATGATCTGCTTCTTCTCGGAGGCGATCCGGAAAGCTTCAACGAGGTTACGGAGGCCCCAGGGGTGGATGCTATTCTCAGGCTCTTCAATAACTACAAGCGAAGTCCCAGGAGAGAGGACCGCCACGAGAATCGCTATCGTCTGGAGTGTGCCCACAGAAACTTCTTGCGAAGACCAGTGGCGCCGCACTCCCCTTTCTTTGAGGAACAGCGCCAACGAATGCGTGTGGGTCCAATCGGTCTCGATGGATTCTAGAGTTGGCATCACCTTTCGCGCCATCTCCAAGACCAATGAGTATACCTTCGGATGTTCTTTTTTGAGATTATCAAGCGCGACCGGCAAGTTCCGGCCGGAACGATCAAGGCCGGTATCGGAGGTGGGCACACCAGATTCCCGGCAACTTTGAGAGTCAAGCTGAAAGACCCGAAGAGAACCTAAGCGTTTTTCGAAAATGGCCCGCAGTGTATCGTCCCAGGAAAGCATGAAATCGCGACTTCTTCTCGGCAACAACGATGGCATCAGCGGACAGAGCTCTTTGAGATCAGTTCCCGGCTCCTTCAATGCTTCTTCGCCTGTAATGTGGTCGTTAGCTTCGACCTTTCGACCTGTTCGGAAAAACCGACGCGTTTCTTGAAAGCCTCCTCCCTTGAAATTCTTTCGAAAAAATATAAGCTTTTCCGATTTTATCGTGTAAGGAGCCTGAACCCTACGAGAACCGCCTCTAAATTCAAAAGAGTGCTCGACGAGAAGCGGCTCGGCAACGAATCTCCCCTCTTTAAACCTGCGTTTTTGGGGCACTTCGAAGATTACCCGGAATCGGATCGACTCCTTCGATTTATCCATATCCCGAAAGCAAATGTTCTCGTATCCTCCTTTATAGGCCACCGCCCTTTCCAGGTCCCACGAATAAGCATGTCCGAGGAAATCAATAGCATCCGCCAGATTCGTCTTCCCCGCCGCGTTCGGGCCCACGAAGACGGAAAGTGGAGTCGGCTCGATCGCCACGTTCCGCAGCGACTTGTAGTTGTGGATCTCCAGCCTGTGCAGTCGCATGGACATTCCGTTCGGGCAATTCGTTCCGGGGCACCGTCCCCAGCCCCGAAGGGGGCGTAGGCATAAAGCCTGGGGTTTCAACCCCAGGTCAGGCGCCCACCATTCTCTCCCAAGCCCCGAAGGGGCGCAGGCGGCTCCTCGCCGGGTTTGCCTGCGCCCCTTCGGGGCTTGAAAATTTGGTCCGGCCCGCTACCTGGGGCTGAAGCCCCAGGCTACATGCCTGCGCCCCTCCGGGGCTGGAGGCAGGTGTCGGACGCGTCTCTTCTACAGTAGCAGGTTGGGGCGATCTGGGCGAAACCGGGGCGCAGGATGGATGGGATGCCGGTCCGGTTCGCCTGCCCGAAGCTGTGGCGACGGAGGTGAAAAGTTAGCTCCCGAAGACCTCGCTTAAGGACTCAGCGGTCAGAGCGCGCTCGCCCCAATCGAAAAGCTGCTCCTCATCGGCCGTATGGACCCGCTGCCGGATGTCTTC
>DASXJP010000404.1:0-4998 GCA_036497345.1 Thermoanaerobaculia bacterium | reverse complement strand
GCCCTGGAAACCCTGGCGCTCGCCGCGGGCGCCTTCCTCTCCTTCTCGCGCCAACCCGCAGGTGACCGATGATCGAGGCCATTGATCTCAGCAAGCGATATCCCACCGGCACGCTCGCTCTCGACGCGCTGAACCTCAAGGTCGAGCCGGGCGAGATCTACTGCCTGCTCGGCGCCAAGGGGGCCGGCAAGACCACCGCCGTCAACCTCTTCCTGGGCTTCACTCCGCCGACCGCCGGCCGCGCCCGCATCGCCGGCATCGACGTCTTCCGCGAGCCCCAGAAGGCCAAGGCCCATCTCGCCTACCTGGCCGACACCACGTCGTTCTACCGGCGTCTGACGGTGCTCGACAACCTCGACTTCTTCACCCGCCTGAGCCGGCCCGCCCCCACGCTCAACGAGTGCGAGATGGCGCTGCGCGAGGTCGGGCTGCCGGAGTCGGCCTTCCGCTTGCGGCTGAGAGAGCTGGAGCCGGGGGCGGTGCGCAAGGTCGGCATCGCCGCGGCGCTGCTGAAGGGGGCCACCGCCCTCCTGCTCGACGAGCCCCTCTCCGGCCTCGATCCCAAGGCCGCGGCCGAGCTGGTCGATCTCTTCGGCGAGCTGCGCGACCGCGGCAAGGCCATCCTCATCACCATGCAGGACCTCTTCTGGGCCCGCCAGCTGGCCGACCGGGTGGGCATCCTCCAGGAGGGGCGGCAGGCCCTGACCCGCACCCGTGAGGAGCTGCGCTACGAGAACCTGGAGCGCCTCTATCTGGACTACATGCGGGGGGGGCTGCGCTCCCGCGAGGAGGGACGCCCCGGCTAGGCGCCCGCCCTATCCCAGCGGCGCGTCGTCGGCTTCCGCGCCCGAGAGGCCGTATTGGCGCATCTTGTTGAACAGGGTCTTGCGGGAGATCCCCAGGCTCTCGGCGGTCGCCGTGCGGTTCCCTCGCTGCTCGGCCAGGCGCCCCACGATCATCATCTTCTCCAGCCGTTCGGTCGCCTCGGCGACCGCCTCGGCCAGGGTCAGGCGCGCCAGGTCCGAGACCGGCGCGCCGCCGGCCCGGTCCGCCGCGGATTCGCCGCGCACCCGGCCCGGCAGGTCGGACACCCCGAGGACGTTCCCCTCGCAGAGGATCATCGCCCGGCAGATGGTGTTCTCGAGCTCGCGCACGTTGCCCGGCCACTCGTACCGGCAGAGCAGCTCCCGGGCCTCCGGGGAGATCGCCACCACCGCCAGGCCCAGCTCGCGGTTGAAGCGGTCGACCAGGTGGTCGATCAACAGGGGGAGGTCGGCCCGCCGCTCGCGCAGCGGGGGGAGCCGCAGGTGGATCACGTTCAGCCGCCAGAAGAGGTCCTCGCGGAAGCGGCCGGCGGCCACCTCGGCGTCCAGGTCCTTGTTGGTGGCGGCGATCACCCGCACGTCGACCGGCCGGCTCGCCCGGCCGCCGAGCCGCTGGATCTGGCGCTCCTGGAGGGCGCGCAGGAGCTTGGCCTGGGCATCGAGCGCCAGGTCCCCCACCTCGTCGAGGAAGAGGCTCCCCTGATCCGCCTGCTCGAAGCGGCCCGGACGGCTCTCCCGCGCGTCGGTGAAGGCCCCCTTCTCGTGACCGAAGAACTCGGATTCGACGAGCGTCTGCGGGATGGCGCTGCAGTTGACCGCCACGAACGGCCCGTTCGCGCGGGCGCTCCGCCGGTGGATGGCCCGCGCCACCAGCTCCTTGCCGGTGCCCGACTCGCCGGTCACCAGGACGGTGACGTCGACCCGCACCAGCTTCGCCATCATCGCGAAGACCGCCTGGATCTCGCGGCTGATCCCCACGATCTCGTTGAACCCATAGCGGACCTCCAGCTCCTCCCGCAGCGCCGCCACCTCGTTGTTGAGCCGCCACACCTCGAGGGCGCGGTCCACGATCATCAGCAGCTCGTCGTTGTCGAACGGCTTGGTGACGTAGTCGAAGGCGCCCAGCCGCATCGCCTCCACCGCCGAGGAGATGGTGCCGTGGGCGGTCATCATCACCACGGCCAGGTCCGGAGCGAGGGCCCGCATCCGCTTCAGGGTCTCGAGACCGTCCATGCCGGGCAGCCGGAGGTCGAGCAGCACCAGGTCCGGCCGGGTCTCGGCGAGGACCGCCAGCGCCTCCTCCCCCGAGCCGACCTCGAGGCTGCGATGATGGCTTTCGGCCAGCAGGACCGAAAGGATGCGGCGGATGGGCCGCTCGTCGTCGACGATCAGGATGGTCGCCATGTTCCCCCTGCGACGAGGGGGAGACGCACGGAGGCCGTCGTCCCCCGCCCCACCTCGCTGGCCATGGAGATCTCCCCGCCGTGCTGCTCGATGATGCCGTGGCAGATCGCCAGCCCCAGCCCCGTGCCCTCCCGCTTGGTGGTGAAGAAGGGGTCGAAGATCCGCCGCATCTGCTCCGGCGCGATGCCCGGGCCGGTGTCCGTGATCCGCGCCTCGACCCAGTCCGCGCTCCTGTCCGGCGCGGCCGGGGACCAGGCCTCCACCCGGACGTCGATCCGCCCGCCTTCGGGCATGGACTGGATGGCGTTCATCAACAGGTTCAAGAACACCTGCTTGAGCTGGCCGGCGTCCCCCAGGACCTCCCAGGGCCGCTCCCCCAGGAGGCTCGCGATCCCGACCCCCTGGTCGGCGGCCTGGCTCTGCACGAGCTGCACCGCGCCGCCGAGCGGCGCGCGCAGATCCATCTCGGCGTGATGCCGCTCCCCGGACCGGCTGAGGCTCAACAGCCCCCCCACCGTGCTGTTGATACGATCCACTTCGCTCAAGATCTCCTTCACCAATTGGTGCCTCGAATCGGTGGAATCGAGACCACGGAGCAGGTATTGCATGGTGGAGCGGATGGCGGTCAGCGGGTTGCGGATCTCGTGCGCCACCCCCGCCGCGAGCTGCCCCACGGCGGCCAGGCGCTCGGCCCGGTAGAGCCGGTCCAGGCGCTCCCGCTGGGCGCCGTAGAGGGCCGCGTTCTCGAACGCCAGGCTGGCCTGGGAGGCGAGCAGGCTCAGCAGCTCGACCTGGCTGCCGCGGAGCCGCCAGCTCGGCCGGTTGGTCCCCAGCAGGAGGATGCCGGTCAGCCGGTTGATCGAGACCATCGGCACGCAGAGGTCGAGGTCCAGGCGGTCGAGCAGCTCGCGCTCCGACGGATCGAGGTACTCGTAGACCCCGGGCTGGCGGTGGACGAACAGGCAGGTCTCGTTGGCCAGCAGCCAGCGGGCCAGCTTGCCGCGGACCGGTACCTCGACCGCCGCGAGCCGGGAGCGGTCGAAGCCATAGGAGAAGACGGGAAGGAAGCTCGCCGTGCCGACGCCGGGCTCCAGGATGAGGAGCCGGTCGGGATCGAACAGCTCGCGGACGCGCGCCGCCACGCTCGCCGCGAGCGCCTCGCGGTCGACGATCAGGGCCAGCGAACGACTGAATTCCTGGAAGGCGCGACGGTTCGAACGCTTCGTTCCGAGCCAGGCCGAAAACGAACGCCAACGGAGCCTTAACCCCATGCCGGAGCAGATGATACCCCAGGGCCTCCGGCCTTTGCATTCGCCGGCCGCGGCCTCAACGCTCCCCCCGATCCGTCCGTATACCAAGAAGCCTCGAAAAGCTCGCTCCAAGATCCACCCGAAGAGGCGGCTGCTCTCTGACAACGGAAGCACTGCCAGAGGATGGATCGGGACCGTCCTCCTGGCAGCTCTCCTCGGCTGCCATCCGGATGCGGGGGCGGGTGGCAGCCTGTTGCCGCGGCCGTCGCCCGCCGATCCACACACCAGCCGATCGACCGATCTGGGGCACTGAGTCGAGTAGATCTGAGGCTGAGACTAGTAGCTCAGCCGCCGAGACGAGTGGATCTGGCGCTGAGCCGAATGATCTGGCGCTGAGATCAGTAGCTCTGAAGCCGAGATCAGCAGCTCTGGAGCCGAGATCAGTGGATCTGGTCCCGAGACGAGTGGATCCGGAGCCGAGATCAATGGCTCTGGCGCTGAGTCGAGTGGATCCGGCGGCGAGTCGAATAGATCTGGCGCGGAGATCAGTAACCCTGGCGCTGAGATCAATGGATCTGGGGCAGAGATCAGCAGCCCTGCCAGTGAGTCGAGCAGACCGACGCATCAGCGTGCTTGGCTCAGCAGGCAGGCACGAACCGGACCGAGCTGCCTACGCCCCTTCGGGGCTCTGGGAGAGAATGTGGGCTGGTCCTCCTCCACCATGATGGACCGCGCCCGGGGTAGAGCGGATTGCCGGCCACCTCGTGGAGCTCGGCCGCATCGAGCGCCTCCATCGCGGCGTCGGCGCGGACGAAATCAGGCGTTCCGCTGGCGCGGCCGAAGAGCCGGGCCAGGAGCTCCCGAAGCGGTCTTCAGGCCGCCCCTCGAGGTCGGTGACGATCACGCCGTCGCGCACGCGGCAGCGCCGCTCGTAGAGCGCTGGAGTCTTCCCGCGAGTACTCGAACCGTAGCTCACAGGGCCGTCGGGCGGAAACGCGGCGATGTGCTCGTCAAGGCTCCATGTCTAAATCCTCCTTGGATGAGGCCCTATTTAGGGATAGAATTGGGGCCGACGCGAGACGGTATTGGGCAAAATTAGGACCAACCCCGGCGAAGGCCTTGGCTCGGCGGCGGCTCTCGGCGTCTTGTGGGCACTTCTAATAGGAGAACAGAAAGGACCTCCCATGGATCTCACAGCTTCCGCCGCGATTCCTGTCTCCCAGCCCTCCCTTCGGGAGCGCCTCAACACCCGGTGGCACGAGCGGTCCCTCCAGGTGTTCATGCTGGTCGTGCTGGGCCATTGGTCCGAGCACTTGGCCCAGGCGTTCCAGATCTGGGGCCTGCACTGGCCTCCCGACCAGGCGCGCGGCGTCCTCGGCCTGTGGTACCCCTGGCTGATCAAGTCCGAGGTGCTCCACTACGCCTACGCGGTGGTGATGCTGTTCGGCATCTGGCTGCTGCGGCCCGGGTTCACCGGCACCTCGCGGACCTGGTGGAACGTGGCGCTGATCATCCAGTTC
>DASXJP010000403.1:0-6963 GCA_036497345.1 Thermoanaerobaculia bacterium | reverse complement strand
CATGGCTCACCAGCACGGTCGTCCGGCTGACGCGGTCGTAGAGGAAGGCATCGGAGCCGGAGTTGGTGTCCACCTGCCCCGGCACCAGGTTGTCCGCCGCGCTCAGAAAGGCGACGTAGCGGCCGTCCGCGCTGATCGCCGGCAGGTATCCGATGCCGGCCTCCTCCGTCGTCCCGGTGATGCGGTCGAAGACCTGGAGGTGCGGGGTACCGAGCGGAGCGGACACGAAGACGGCATAGCGGCCGTCCCGGCTCATCGCCTGGACGGGCTGGCCCACGCCGGTGGCCGTGGCGCTGATCTTGGACAGGGCCTTCGCCGTCAGGTCGTAGAGGTAGGCGCCGCCTCCGAGGTCGCCGAGGAAGAGGAGGAAGCGGCCGTCCCGCGAGAACGTCACCGGCACGCTCCCGGGTCCGAGGAGCCGGTTGGTCCCCGTGACCCGGTCGAAGAGAAAGACGTTCGACGGCGGATCGAATCCACCGGGCTGGCCGGCCACGACGTCCGTGGGCTGACCGCTCCACGCCACGTAGCGGCCGTCGGGGCTCACCGCCACCGCCGCGGCGCCGAGGTTGGCGGCGGTCGTGGCCGACGCCGCCGAGCGGCTCACCAGGAGGGTGGCGGCGGTGACCCGGTCGCGGAGGAAGGCGTCGAGCGTGCCGTTGCGATCGTCCTGGCCGGGCACGAGGTTGGTGGCCGGGCTGATGAACGCGACATAGCGGCCGTCGGCGCTCAGGGAGGTCAGAAAGGGGGGAGGCAGGATGGATGGCGTCCCGCTCCCCTCGGCCGTGTCGGACACCTGATCGGGAGCGACCCGGGTGATCAGCTCCACCTGGCCGCGGAGCGGAGCCGCGGCCCAGAGGATGAACGTAGCCGAAACGAAAGCAGCCGCGAGCTTCGCCAATGTGGATCTCCTCGTGAGGTCCACGATTCTAGCAGGAGCCGGTCCCTCGTCACTCGGTGCGCCGCAGAGCCCGCAAGGGGTCGATCTGGGCGGCGCGGCTGGCGGGGAGGTCGCTGGCGAGGAGCACTACCACGATAAGCAGGAGCGACGTCAGGCCGAACGTCAGCGGATCGAGCGGGCTCACCTCGAAGAGCAGGGTCTTGAGCCAGCGGGTCATCCAAAACGCGCCGGCGAGGCCGGCGGCCAGGGCGGCGAGGACGATCGTCAGGGACTCCTTGAGGATCATCCAGCGGATGTCCCAGGCGCCGGCGCCGATCGCCATGCGCACTCCGATCTCCGGGGTCCGCTGGCTGGTCAGATAGGAGATGAAGCCGTAGATCCCCACCGCTCCCAGCGCCAGCGCCACGGCGGCGGCGAGGGCGAGCATGACGACCGAGAAGCTGACGCGGGCCTCGCTCCGCTCGACGAGCCGGTCGAGGGTGAGGACGTTCGAGACGGGGAGGTCCGTGGCGAGCGCCGCGATCTCCCGGCGCACGGCCCCCGCCATCGCTTCCGGCCGGGAGCGGGTGCGCAGGACGACGGCCATCCGCCGGACGGTCCACATGCCTGAGACCTTCCCCAGCATCGGCTGGTAGACGATGCCGTCCGGATCGTCGGTGAGGTCACGGTTGCGGACGTCCCCCACCACGCCGACGACGGTAAACCAGGAGCCCGAGGGCAGGTTGGAGCCCTCCGGCCGCAGGCGCTTGCCGACGGCGCTCTGGCCGGGCCAGGTCCGTTTCGCCAGCGCCTCGCTGACCACCACCGCGCCCGACCGCTGCTCCTGGTCCCGCGCCTCCAGGAGCCGCCCCTCGCGGAGCGGGATGCCCAGAGCCCGGAAGTAGCCGTCGCTGACGAATTCATAGGTGAGCACCGGCGGCGGCGCCCCCTTCGGCCGTGGTTGCCCCTCGATCTCGAAGCCGGTCCCCGAGGCGCTGCCGCCGAGCGGGAGCTCGGAGATCACCCCCGCCGCCACGACTCCGGGCAGGCCCTGGAGACGGTCGCTCAGGCTCTGGTAGAAGCGCGCCGTGGAGGCGTCGTCCGGGTACTGGGCGGCGGGGAGCGCCAGCTGCAGCGTGAGCACGCCGTGGGGATCGAATCCGGGGTTGACGCTCACCACGCGCAGGAAGGTGCGCAGCATGAGGCCGGAGCCGGTGAGCAGGATGAGCGCCAGCGCGATCTGCAGGCCGCTGAGGAGCTGGCGCGCCCGCTGGCGGGAGCGGCCCGCGGTGGCGCCGCGGCCGCCGCCGCTCTTGAGCTCCGAGGCGAGGTCCTCCACCCGCGAGGAGCGCAGGGCCGGGAGCAGCCCGAAGAGGACGCTGGTGAGCAGGGAGAGCGCCAGGGTGAAGGCGAGGACCCGGCCGTCGAGCCGCACGTTGGCGAGGCGCGGCAGCTCGGTGGGGCCCAGAAGGCTGAGCAGGCGCAGGGCGCCGAAGGCGAGCAGCAGGCCGAGGGCGCCGCCGGCCACCCCCAGGAGCAGGCTCTCCGCCAGCACCCCGCCCACCAGCGAGCCGCGCGGCGCGCCCAGGGCGGTGTAGACCGCCATCTCGCGACGCCGCCCCTCGCCGCGCACGATCAGGAGGTTGGCCACGTTGGCGCAGGCGATCAGCAGGACGCAGCCGACGGCGCCGAGCAGGACCCAGAGCACCCGGCCGAAGTCCCCCACGACGTCCTCCCGCAACGGGTGCACGCGCGCGGCGAGGCCGGCATGGACGAGGATGGAGGAGGCCTCGTCGCCGGGGAACCGGCGCTCGAGGCCCGCGATCATCCCGTTGAGCTCGCTCTGCGCCCGTTCGCTGGAGGCGCCGGCGGCGAGGCGGCCGACGCCGGTGAAGGAGAATTCTCCCAGCGGTGCCTTGGCGGGATCGATCGCCAGGGGGATCCAGAGGTCGGTCTCGGTCAGCGGGAAATCGAAGCCGGGCCGCATCACGCCGATGATCTCGTAGGGGACGCCGTCGAGCCGCACGGCGCGGCCGAGGACGCGGCGGTCGGCCCCGAAGGAGCGCCGCCAGAGCCGGTCGCTCAACAGCGCCACCCGCGCCCCGTCGGGAGGCCGCGCGTCCTCCTCCGTGAATTCTCTCCCCAGGGCCGGCGCGACGCCCATCAGGCGGAGGAGGGACGGGGTCACCGTCGCACCGGTCAGCCGCTCCGGCGACGGGCCGCCGGTGAAGTTGACCTGGACGTCGTGGTAGAGGCCCACGCTCGCGAGGGCGCGGCTCTCCCGCTGGTAGAGGAGGTACGTGGCCGGCGACTGCGGCATGTGTGGGAGGTTGAGCCCGGGCGCCGTATGCGAAAGGCTGACCAGGCGGTCCGGCTGGGGATACGGCAGCGGATCGAGCAGGACGCCGTTGACGACGCTGAAGACCGTCGCCACCGCGCCGATGCCGACCGCCAGCGTCAGCACGCAGAGCAGGGCGAAGCCGGGGGAGCCGCGCAGCCGGCGGAAGGCGTGCCGCACCTGGGAGGCGAGCTCCATGGCATTACCGTAGCACAGGGGGAACGGCCGCCCTCACAGCTTCACCGCCGACTGCTGGCCGTTGCCGGGCGCGGTGACGAATCTCACCGGCTTGCGGGGCGCGAGGCCCGCCTCGCGCTGCCAGCCGGCCATCTCCGCGAAGGACCAGGTGCCGGATTCGCTGGTGAGGGCGAAGTAGAGGCCGAGCAGGGCCCCGATCTGCCCCGCCTGCTTGGGGGATTCCTGGCGGTAGAGCTCCTGGATCACGAAGACCCCGCCGGGACGCAGGGCCTTGGCGATCCGCTTCGCCAGCGCGCGGTTGGTGGCCTCGTCGAAGTGATGGACGAGGTTGGCGACGACGACCACGTCCCAGGCCGCGCTGCCGAGGTCGTCGGTCAGGGCGCTGCCCGCGCGGTAGGTAACCCGGTCGCCCATCTCTTCCTTGGCGAGGAGCGGCGCGGCGTGCGCGATGGCCGCGGGGAGGTCCAGGATCACCGAGCGCAGGCCCGGATGGCGGCGGCAGAGGGCGACCGACACCAGGCCGTGCGAGCCGCCGATGTCCAGCATGTCCTTCGCCCCCTTCGGCACCGGGGTCCGCTTCCCCACCTCCGCCACCCAGCTCGCGGCGGTCGCGCGCATGCCGCGCTGATAGAGGCCCCAATCTTCCAGGGTGAGCGTCGGATGGAGGTCCAGCGGCTCGCCCGAGCGCACGTAGTCGCCGAGCCGCGCGATGTAGCCCCACTCCGGAAACTGCCAGAGCATCTTGTCGCGCAAAGATTGCGGGGACTCCGCCAGCAGCCACTTGCGGGCCACCGGCGCCAGGGAGTAGCGGCCGGCGTCCCAGCGCAGGTACTCGCAGCCGGCCAGGGCGTCCAAGAGCTTGCCCATCGCCTTGGGGTCGCAGCCGCAGCGCGCCGCCACCTCCTCGGCCGGCAGGGGACCGTCCTTCAACGCCTCGAAGACGCCGAGGCGCGTCCCTTCCATGATCGCCCGCGCCAGCAGCATGGCGATGTGGGTGTCCAGCAGCGGCTGCGGCAGCAGGCCCAACGCCGCGCCGATCCGCTCGATGGGGCTCTCGGGGATGCCTCCCAGCTTCATGGTCCCTCCTCCAGGTGATTCACGGCCCGCTCCCGCGCGGAAATCTACTCCTTCAACGGCCAGATCCATCCAACTCCCTCGCAGATCCACTCGTCTCAGCCCCAGGGCTACTGATCTCGCGGCCAGATCCACTCGTCTCAGCGCCAATCCACTGGTCTCAGCCCCCGGGCTACTGATCTCGGCGCCAGAGCCACTGATCTCGCGTCCAGATTCACCGTTCCGGCCGCTGAGTCGAGTGGATCTGGCCGCGAGACGTCCTCCCCTGTGGACGAGATCGGCGTCGCGACCGAGAATCCAGGCCGGCCGCGGTCCGGTGGACAAGGTGAGACGGCTCGGCTAACCTGCGTCCGGAATCTTCCACAGATACGGAGCCGGACGACCGGCCCGGCCGGTCCGGGGGGAAAGCTGCGATGTCGGGAGACGAGGGCTTGGTTCTGGTGGCGAGCCTGATGCTCGGCGCCCTCTCCTGGTTTCATTGGTATCGCGACGCCCGGACGGCGACCTGGCGGCGCTCGGGGATCCGCGAGCGCTGGTTGCTGATCCTGCCCCCCCTGCTTGCCGCGTTCCTGGTCTTCCAGGTGCTCCGCGGGCTGGCGGCGTCCGACGTGCGCGACGATCCTCTGTACCTCTTCTTCTATGAGGCGCTGGGCGTCGCCTGGATCGGCGCCGGTATGCGTGTCCTCGAGCTGTTCGGGCTGGGCGCGCGAGACGATGTCGTGGAACGGGGTAACCGGGCCGCGGCCATGGCCATCGCCGGCGCCATCGTCGGGATCGCGCTCTGCTTTGCCGGCGGCAACCTCGGCGAGGGCCCGGGCTGGTGGGCCGTGGTCTTCTGCGCCCTGCTGTCGACGGGGACGCTGCTGCTCTTCTGGACTCTCCTCGACCGCCTCACCGGTGTGGCCGACGCCGTGACCATCGATCGCGATCCCGCGGCCGGCGTCCGCGTCGCGGGGTTCTTCCTCGCCCTGGGGCTGATCCTCGGCCGAGCCGTGGCGGGCGACTGGCTGGACGGCGGCGCGGCGCTGCTCGATTTCGCGCTGAAGGGGTGGCCCGCCGCCGTCCTGCTGGCTCTGGCGGTGGCGTTGGAGCGCCGGCTCCGCCCCTCGCCCGCGGCGCCGGACCGGCCGGCGCTCACTCACGGGGCCGTGCCCGCGCTGCTCTATCTGGGCTTGAGCGCCGCGGCCGTCGGGATGGCGGGACCGTGGAGGTGACGTCCCCCTGGCGCGTGGCGGCCGCCCTCGAGCCAGGCCGGTTCGAGAGCGTGCGGCGGCGCGCGATCTTCGAATGCTGCAAGTGGGACCCGCAGGTCGAGGACGTCTCCATTCTCGCCCCCTATCCGCTGGTGCTGCGGCGGGAGACCTGGCGCGGGCTGGCCGCCGCGGCCGAAGCGCTGGCCGCGGAGACCCTGGCCGCCGAGGCCGAGCTGGCGGGCCGGCCGGAGCTGCACCGGGACCTGGGTCTCCCCCGCCCCATCCGCGGCGTGCTGCGCCACGCCGCCAGGCAGGGCGTGGCCAGAGGCGCGGCGCGCGTCATGCGCTTCGATTTCCACGCCACGCGCGAGGGGTGGCGGATCTCCGAGGTCAACTCGGACGTCCCCGGCGGATTCAACGAGGCTTCCGGTTTCACGCGCCTTATGGCGTCCCACTTCCCCGGCACCGAGCCGGCCGGAGATCCCACCGCCCGGCTGGCGGAGGCGATCGCCGCCGCGGTCCCCGCGGAGTCGGCCGTGGCCCTGGTCCACGCCACCGCCTACACTGACGATCGGCAGGTGATGGTCTTTCTCGCCGGCGAGCTCGCGGCGCGCGGTTTGCGGCCGGTCCTCACCGGGCCCGACCACCTGCGCTGGCGGGGCGGCAAGGCCTTTCTCGCCGGCGGAGCCGGCGCCGAGCCGGTGGGCTTCCTGGTGCGCTTCTTCCCCGCCGAATGGCTGCCGAACCTACCCGGCGCCTGCGGTTGGAGACATTTCTTCGGTGGCTCCGAGACGCCGGCGAGCAATCCGGCGTACGCCCTGCTCACCCAGAGCAAACGGTTCCCCCTGGTCTGGGACCGTCTGCGGACCGATCTCTCCACCTGGCGCCGGCTCCTGCCCGAGACACGGGACCCGCGGGACGCCGGCTGGCGGCGCGACGAAAGCTGGGTGCTCAAGCCGGCCCTGGGCCGGGTGGGCGACCTGATCGGCGTGGCCGGAGCCACCGCGGATCGGGAGTGGGAGGTGATCCGCCGGGGAGCCCGCCGGCATCCGCGGCACTGGGCGGCTCAGCGGCGCTTCGCCGCCGTGCCGCTCCAGGCGCCGGAGGGAGGCGTCTATCCATGCGTCGGGATATACACCGTCGACGGCCGGGCCGCCGGAGCCTACGGGCGCGCCGCCAGCCGGCCGCGGGTCGATCACCTCGCCCAGGACCTCGCCGTGCTGGTCGAAACGGAGACGAACGATGAACGGACCCGAGCTGTTTGACCTCTGGGCTCCGCCGGA
>DASXJP010000402.1:0-15482 GCA_036497345.1 Thermoanaerobaculia bacterium | reverse complement strand
GGGGTGAGTCAGGATTCCACACGTCTTTGCCCTCTGGTGCGGTCTGCCCTCCGAAGCCTCACCCCCTGGCCCCCTCTCCACTCCGTGGAGAGGGGGAACGTAACCGAGAGGGTCTTGCCGATCTAGAAGATTTCGATCTCTGGGCCCTCCCTCTCCACGAAGTGGAGAGGGACCGAGGGTGAGGCTTCGAAGGGCAGGACGCCCCAGAGGGCACAGCTACCCTCGCACCTCGCTCATCAGCGCCAGGGTGTTCCCCTCGCCATCCCGGAAGAACGCCATCCACAGCTCGTGGTCGGGCATGCGGGCGATGAGGTGGGGCTCGTCGCGGAATTCGACGCCCCGGTCGCGCAGGGCGGCCCAGGTCCCCCGGATGTCGTCCACCTTGTAGTAGAGGATGGAGGCGGGGTGCTTGAATTCCTCTTCCTCGGGGACGTCGAGCATCAGGCGCACCCCGCCGCAGTCGAAGAAGGCCAGCTTCGGCGGCGCCTGGAAGAGGAACCTCAATCCCAGGGTGTCGCGGTAGAAGGCCACCGCCCGGTCGAGGTCCTGGACGACGACCGCGATCTGGCCGACCCGCGACTGCGCGAGATCGCTCTCCGCCACGCTCAGCAGGCCTTTTCCGAATTGGACGGCGTGCAGGCGGTCTGCAGCGCCCGGGAGACGGCCTGGCTCAGCAGCGCGGAGGAGCTCAGCGGGGTCCACCCCTTCATCAGATAGGCGATCCGGCCGTCGGCGTCGATCACCACGTAGCTGGGCAGACCGCTGACGCCGAAGACGCCGCCGATCACCTTGCCCGTGCCGTCCCAGGCCTGCATCCAGGTCATGCCGTTGGCGTGAGCGAACTCCGCCGGGGCCTTCATGTCCTGGTCGGCGCTGACGCTGACCACCACCAGCGGCTTGCCGCTGTTCTTCTGGAGGAGGGTCTTGAGCTCCGGCATCGCCTGGCGGCACGGCACGCACCAGGTGGCCCAGAAGTCGAGCAGCACGACCTTGCCTTTGAGGCTGGTGATGTCGAGCGTCTTGCCGTCGAGGGTCTGGAGGCTGAAGTGGGGAACGGGGTCCCCGATCTTGAGGGCCTGGGGCGCGGCGCCCGCGGCCGTGCCGAAGGCCAGCAGGCCGAGGAGGGCGCTCCCGAGGCAAAGGTGGAGGGGGGTGTTCCGCTTCATCCAGATCTCCTTTCGAGGGTATTGTAGCGCGGAGGGGGCCGGGGTGCCCTTCAAGGACTGACACGGACGATCACGGACCCTCACGGACGACACACAATGCCGCCCTTCTTATCCCCTGTCCGTGTTCGTCCGTGTCTGTCTGTGATCGTCCGTGCTCTTCCTACCCCCCAACCGCCCCTCCAGCCGCCGCCGGGCCGCCGGGGTGGGCACCGCGGCCAGCAGCGCCTCCCGGTCGCGGGCATTCAAAGGGCGCTCGTCCGCGAGGGCGCCGAGGCACCAGGCGCGGTCGCGCTCGGAGCCCAGGGTCTCCACCAGACCGAGGGCGTCCTGGAGCGCGGCCGGAGCGCCGGAGCGGAGGAGCTCCAGCAGCGCCCGGCGGCGGGCCCAGCCGTCGGGAAAGGCTTCGAGGACCGGGTGCAGATCCTCGCCGGAGAGCCCCCGGGCCTCCTTCAGGTGCCGCCGGAGGACCTGGAAACGGCTGGTCAGCGACGAGGTTTCGCTCAGCTTTCCGGCGAGAGCGCTGTCCACCTTCCGGGCCACGGACTCCGGCTCCGGCTCCGGCCTGGGCGGTGGCGGAGGCTCCCGCACCGGAGGTGGCGGAGGAGGCGGAGCGGCCCGCACGGGCGGCGGCGCCACGGGCTCGGGAGGAGGTGGAGCCGGCGCCGGCTTCGGCGCGGGCGGGATCGGCGCGGCCTCGATAGGCGGCAGCGGGATCGGCACGGGCTTCGGTAGCGGCGGCGCGGGCTCGGGCGCGGGCGGAGCAGTCAGAGCGCCCTCCACGACCGCCTGGGCCCCCTGCTTCAGCCGCTCGGCGCGCCGTTGCGGATCGCGCAGGTCGGCGATCAGCGCCGGCAGATGGGCCGTCCCCTGGGTCTGAGCCTTCTCGATCATCGAGATCAGGGCCGGCGAGGCCTCGTGGCCGCTCCGTCTGGCGATCGCCTCCACGACCTCGTCGGCGTGGTCCAGCCCGAGCTGGGTGGCCACGGCGAGCCGCTCCTGGGGCGTCATCTTGCGCAGCAGGCTCCAGGCGCGGCTGAGGATCTTCAGCCGCTCGAAGGGGGAGAAGGTCGACCCGAGCTGCTGCACCAGCTCGGGCAGGGTCTCGGGTGCGGGAGGCATCTGCGGTCGATCCCCGATCTATCCCCGAAAGGGCCTTACGAGGCCGTCCGCGGCGGCTGCGGTTGCGCCTCGACGCGGAGCAGCTTTTCGCCGCCGGCGGTGTGGGCCACCGCCGAGGGGATCTTCGAGACGTCCTGGAGGAAGCGCTTGAGGTCCACTCCGGCGAGCTGCTCCATGATTGGCGAGAGCTGGGAGAGCACCTGCACCACGTCCTGGCTCAGTCTGGCGGCGCCGGTGCCTTCGTGGCCGTTGCCGTTGCTGATGATCGTGGTGGTCCCGGCGCGCGACAGCGGCTCGGAGACGGCGGCCGCGATCTCCGGCAGCACCTTGAGGGCCTCGATCGAGAGGCCGGCCTCGTTGTAGAGCTTGAGCGCCTCGGCCAGCAGGCGCCGGGCCGCGGCCTCGGCCTCGCCCTTGGCCTGGATCGCCGCCGCCTCGGCGAGACCGATGTTCTTGCGCATCACCGACTCGGCCTCGGCCTTGGCCAGACCCTCGGCCTTCACCGCCTGCGCCGCCTCCTCGCGCCGCTTGCGGTCGGCCGCGGCCTGGCGCTCGACCTTGTACTGCTCGGCGTCGGCGGTCCGCTCGGTCTCGTACTTCTTGGCGTCCGCCTGCTCGCGGATGGTGGCGTTGAGCTCCAGCTTGCGGCGCTCGACCTCCTTGTCGGCGATGGTGATGTCCTGCACCTTGGTCTCCATCTCCCCCGCCTTCACCGCCTGCGCCTTGGCGACGTCGACCTCCTTCTGGATGGCGGCCCGCTTGAGCGACAGGGACTTCTCGGCGTCGGCGATCTCGGTGTCCACCTGGAAGCGCTTCTGCTCCTTCTGCTGGCGGGCGGTCTCCTCCTCCAGCTTGGCGGCGCGGTCGGCCTGGGCGGTGGCGATGCGGGCGTCGCGCAGGGCCTCCTGGATCTTCGGCTGGCCGAGCGAGTCGAGGTATCCCTCGGCGTCCTGGATCGCCTGGAAGACGAACGACTTGAACTCGAAGCCCATCCCCTCGAGATCGAAGTGGGCCTCGTCGCGGACCTTCTCCTGGAACCGCTTCTGGTCGCGGTAGAGCTCCTCCAGGGTCAGCGTGCCGATGATGCCGCGCAGGTGGCCGGCCACCGTCTCCTGGATGGTCGAGCGGACCTGCTCGGGCGGCACGCCGAGGAACCCCTCCGCCGCCTTGCGGATGTGCTCGGTGTCCCCCTTGATCTTCACCTGCGCGACCGCCTTGACGTTGATCGGGATCCCCTGGCTCGTGTAGACGTGCTGGAGGTCGATGTCCAGCGTCATCATGCGCAGGGAGAGCATGCGGTACTGCTCGGTGGCGGGGAGGACGAAGGTGCCGCCGCCGCGCACGATCCGGAACCCCTCGGAGACCCCCTTCTCGTCGCGGACCTTCTCGCCGAACATCTTCCGGCGGCCGTAGACGATGAGCGCCTCGTCCGGGCCTGCCTTCTTGTAGAGCACGCGGGCGAGGAGATAGAAGACGAAGATCGCGAAGAAGACGCTGATCACGAGGGCCAGGGGCTGCATGGTCTCCTCCTTTGGCAGGCTGGATCGAGCAGATCCTACCACTCTGAATGATGGGAGGGGGGAAAGCGTTTCGGGCCAAGCCGTTCACGCCGGCTCGCCCGTATCTCCTCCGAAGCGTAGGATTCACCCTGGAGGCTGATCCCATGAGCATGATCGTCCGACTTTCGCTCCTCGCCCTGGCCCTCGCCGTCCTCTCTTCGCGTGGAGAGGCCGGGCAACCGGCGCCCGCGGACCGGGTGGCCGTGGTCGAGCTGTTCACCTCGCAGGGCTGCTCGAGCTGCCCGCCGGCCGACCGGCTGCTCTCGAAGCTGGCCCACGACGCCAAGTATCAGGGGAGGGTGATCCCCCTCTCGTTCCACGTCGACTACTGGAACTACATCGGCTGGACCGACCCCTTCTCCGCCGCCCGCTGGTCCGACCGGCAGAAGGCCTACGCGGGCCGGGTCTTCCATACCAACCGCATCTACACGCCGCAGGTGGTGGTGAACGGCCGCTCCGAGTGCGTGGGCACCTCGGAGGGGGAGGTCCTGGGCCGGATCAACGACGCCCTGGCCGCCGAGCCGGCCGGGCGGGTGAGCCTGGCGCTCGAGCCGCCGACGCCGGACGGCCATCTGCGGGTGAAGGTGGACGCGAAGCTCGCCAAGGCCGTGGGCGCGGGGGATCTCGACCTCTGGGTGGCGATCTACCAGAGCAACCTCTCGACCGAGGTGAAGGCCGGGGAGAACGCCTCACGCCTGCTCAGGAACGACCGCGTGGTGCGCCGCCTGGAGAAGGCCTTCACCCTGCCGGCCACGGCCGGAGCCGAGAAGTCCGGCGAGGTCGTCCTCGGCATCGACAAGCGCTGGAAGACGGACGACCTCGGCGTGGTCGCCTTCCTCCAGGACCCCGCGACGCTCGCCATCCACGGCGCGGCGGCCCGGGAGGTGGGGCGGTAGGGGCTACCGGACGCGGATCTCGAAGGTCTCGCGGGTCTTGCCGCTCTTCGCGTCCTGAAGCCGGATCGTGTAGCGGTGGCCGGGCTTCAGGAAACCGGCGGGGAGAGTGAGGGCATAGTAGCCCTGGTCGCTCGGAAGCGTCTCCTCGACCCGGAGCTTCGTACCGGCGGCGTCGGCGATCTCGGCCTTGCGCCCGCCGGCGCTCTCCGCCCCGTCCTTCGCTCCCTGGAGGAGAAGGGTATAGGGGAGGGGCGACGGGGGGACCGCCGTCGGCTCCGGGGTCTCCTGGGCCTCGGGGCCCCGGACCACGGCGGCCGTGTCCAGGATCGTGAGCGCGCTGGCGCGCGGGAGCTCGCTCCGCTTCTTGAGCTCGGCGACCAGGCGCTCGTTGTCCTGGTCACGCGTCTCGGCCTGCTGCAGCCTGGCCGCGAGCGCGGTCACCTGAGCGGCCATGTCCGCGCGCTTCTTCTGCCCGGAGACGTCCGCCGGGGCGGCCGGAGCCGGAGCGGGCTGAGGAGCCGCCTGCGCCACCCGGGGCGGGATGGCGGCCTGTTGCAGGGTGTGGACCCATCCCATGGAAGCGACGACGGCCGCCAGGCTCGCGGCGATGGCGGCGGCGCGCCAGGTCCGGGGGGACGCCCCGGCGGCGGGCCGCGTCCGGACCTGGGGGAAGACGGCGACGTTGTCCTCCTCCGCCAGGCGCCGGCTCATCCGCGCCAGCTCCAGATCGGCCGCGCACTGGGGGCAGGACGCCAGATGCTCTTCCGCCGTGGCGCGCTCGACCTCCGTGGGGGCCTCGCCCCAGGCCAGGGCCGTCAGGTCTTGCGACGGGACGTGCTGGGCGAAGGTGGACCAGGCCGACCGGGTCTCCGTCAGGGCCTCCTGGCAGCGTTGGCAGCTTTTCAGATGTGTTTGGACCTCATCCCGTTCTCCTGCTTCGAGGGTGCCGTTCAGCAACCAGGGCAGGTATTCGATCGCATCATCACAATTCATCGGTATTTCGCCCTCCACTGCTCTTAGGCGAATTTTTCACCATGATGTTACGGCCGTTCCCCGGGCCCCCTCCGAGGAGCTGTCCTCTCAGAGCCGTCGCTTTTTCCCGGCACCGGAGCACGCGGACCCGCAGCGTTCCCTCCGCGACGCTCAGCCGCAGGCTCATCTCCCGGTAGGAGAGCCCGGCCACGATCATCCGCCAGAGCTCGCGGCAATCCTGTGGAACCCGCGCGAGCACGCGGAGGAGCAGGTCCTTGTCTTCCCGTCGGGCGGCCGGGGCCTCCATCGCCGACGTGGGGCTGTCGTCTCCGTCCAGGGCGTCGAGATCGGCCCATTTCCATTTGGACTGGGCCCGGATCTGATCGAGGCAGGTGTGGCTCACCACTCTCCAGAGGTACGTCCGAAGGCTCGATTCGCCACGGAACTTCCCCTGCCCCAGCAGGCGGGTCACCTCCAGCCGGACGTCCTGGAGGACGTCCTCCCAGCGGTCCGCCAGCCGGCGCTGGTAGGGCCAGGCGGCGCGCGAGATCCAGCCGTCCACCGTCCCTACCGCCTCGGGCTCGCCCCGCAGGAATCGGGTGACCATCT
This sequence comes from Thermoanaerobaculia bacterium, assembly GCA_036497345.1. GTDB lineage: Bacteria > Acidobacteriota > Thermoanaerobaculia > Multivoradales > UBA5704 > DATARR01. Next base: position 9,161 of record DASXJP010000402.1, on the reverse strand, counting down.
CCCGGTCGTCGCTAGCCATAGACGACATCCTATCCTTCTCTGACGGGATCGCCGAATACCCGCCCCCTGGACCTCCCGGTTGGGCTAAAATGGAGAAAAAGCGGACTCCTGTGACAACCTCCTTTGCCTTTCGCAGCGCCGCTCCCCTCCTCTCCTCCTGTCTGGTGGCGCTGCTGGCGATTGGGCTGTGCCCGGGCCGGGCCGCCGCGGCTCCCCAGGCCGCTTCGCCCGCGGTTGAAGCCGAAGCCCTGGAGCTGAAGCCGGATCTCCATCTGGAGCGCGAGATCCGCCCTGGGATGACGCGAGCTTTCGGCCTGCGGCTGAGCGCCGGAGCCTTCCTCTACCTCGAGATCTCCCCGCGGGATCTGAGCCTGCTCAGCCGCCTTCTCGGCCCGGATGGGAAGGAGCTCGCAGTCGCCGAGGGCTCCGATTCCCAACTCCTGGTTGCGCGGGTGGACCGGGACTGCGCCTGCCGGCTGGAGATCACCGCCCGCGGAGCCAAGGTCTCGGAGCTGTTCGGTCTGCGGGTCCTGGATCTGCGGCCTGCCCGGCCCGAGGACGAAGCGAGGGTCACGGGCGCGGCGCTCCTGGCGGAGGTCCGGCGCCTCTCGGCTCTCCAGGAGGCCGGCGCGAAGGAGAGGGCGGTCACCCTCGCCGCCGAATCGCTCGCCGCCTGGCGGAAGTCGAACGACGCCCGAGGGGAGGTCGAGGCTCTCTTCGCCAGAGCCGCGCTGCAGACCGCGCAGGGTGGTGACATGAAGGGGGCCCTTCCCTGGTATGAAGAGGCTCTGAAGAGGGCTCGGGAGGGTGGCCTCCTGAGGGAACAGGCGCTGGCGCTCAGCAATCTGGGGTACTGCTACAGGAAGCTGGGCCAGGACCAGAGCGCCGTCACTTTCTATCAGGAATCCCGGAAGATCTGGGACCAGATCGGCGGACCCTACGACCGGGCCTCCATCCGCCAGTCCCTGGGCAATTTCTACGTGTACGCGACGAAGCCGGACTATGAGATGGCTCTGCGGACCTTCGAGGAGGCGAGAGTCGCCGCCGAGGCTTCAGGGGACCTCGCCCAACTGTGCCGCGCCCTGTCGGGGATCGGCGCCAGCCATTATTACCTTTCGCACCTCGGACAGGCTCGCGAGACCTGGGAACGGGCCCTGAACGTGAGCCGCCAGGCCGGCGATCCGGTCGACGAGGTGCTGCTCGAGCAGAACCTGGCGGTGCTCTATATGAACCAGGGGGAGCTCCAGACGGCGCTGGACCTCTACATCCGGCTGGCCCCCAACACCTCTCCCGGGACCGAGAACGCCAAGTTCCTGCGCTACAACATGGGTCTCGCCTACCTGGAGCTCGGGAGCCCGGACAAAGCGCTGGAGAGCTTCGAGCTCGCACGGGCCGCTTCCCACGCCGTCGGAGACGCGGACTACGAGGTGGCGTCGATGATCGGCATCGGGCGGGCCTACCAGAAGAAGGGGGACCCGCAAGCCGCCCTCGCCGAGTACCGGCGGGCCCAGGGCATCCCGCCGGGCGAGAGGTGGAGCGTCCTCCACTCCATCGGCCTCGGCTTGATCGACCTGAGCCGGCCGGCGGAGGCCCTGCCTCCGCTCCAGAAGGCCCTGGAGCTCGCGCGGGCAAGCCGCAGCCGGTCCCAGGAGGGAGCCACTCTGCTCTCCCTGGGAAGGGCCCATGCCGCGCTCGGCCAGGCGGGCCCCGAGAAGGAGAGCCTGGACCAGGCGATCGCCGTCGCAAAGGAGATCGATTATCAAGCCGTCGTCGCTCCAGCCCTCTTGTGGCGGGCGCGGCTGGCCAGAGGCCAGGGGCGTCTCGAGGAGGCGCGGAAGGACATCGAGGAGGCGCTCCAGGTGGTGGAGTCCACCCGCCGGGGCCTCGCCGGGGATTCGCTCCGCGTCGGCTTTTTCGCCACCAAGCGGTCCTACTACGATCTCGACATCGACCTGCTGCTGGCGTTGGACCAGCGCCATCCCGAGACGGACCAATACCGGGCTCTCGCCTTCGAGGCGAGCGAGAGGGCCCGGGCGCGGGGGCTCCTCGACCTGCTGGCAGAAGGGCGGATCGACCTCAGCCAGGGGCTGGATCCGGACCTGCGCCGGCGGGACACCGATCTCTCCAGCCAACTGTCCCGTGCCCAGCGCGACCTCGAAAGCAGCGGGATGAAGCCGGACCAGCTCGCCCGGCTTCAGACGGAAGCCCGGAAGCTGGACGAAGAGCGGGAGCACCTCGACCTGGAGATCCGAACACGGAACCAGCGCTACGCCGAGGTCCGCTATCCCGTCCCGCTGAAGCTGCAGGAGGTCCAGGGCCGCCTCCTGGACGACCGGACGGCTCTGCTGGAGCTCTCGCTCGGCGAGAAGCGGTCCACCCTGTTCGTCGTCACCCGCGGTCAGCTCAAGGTCTATCCGCTGCCGGCGGCCGCCGCGATCTCGCAGCGGGTGCGGCGGTTGCGCGCCGATCTGGAGCGGGACAGCCTGTCGACGCAGAGGGACTACCGCGAAACCGCCTTCGAGCTCTACCAGGACCTCCTCGCGCCCGCGTCCGACGCCCTGGAGGGGCGGCCCAACCTGATCATCGTCCCGGACGGTGTCCTCTATTACGTCCCCTTCGAAACCCTGCTGACGGAGCCGGCGAAGGGCCGTTCCTGGCGGGATCTGCCCTATCTGCTCCGCCGCCATTCGGTCGCGTACGTCCCCTCGGCCAGCGTGCTCGCCGGCCTTCGGGAGCCGAGGCCGGAGCCCGCCCGGCCGGCCCGCAAGCAGGTGGCCGCCTTCGCACCCTTCGCCACGGCCGGGGCCGGCGGCCTCCTCCGGGGCCCGGCTCCGGACACGGCGCACCGACCGGCGCCGTCCCAGCGGTTCAAGCCGCTCCCCGCCTCCTCGCGGGAAGTCTCGGAAATCTCCCACCTCTATCCGGAAGCGGCCCTGCAGTTCCTGGGCGGAGAGGCTAACGAGAGCACCTTCAAGCACGATCCGCAGGTGGCGGCGGCCCGCCGCCTGCACCTCGCGACCCACGCCGAGATCGACGAGGCGCGGCCGGAGCTCTCGGCGCTGATCCTCAGCCCGGGTGGAGGCGGGGAGGACGGCTATCTCGACGTCCGCGAGATCTTCGGCCTGAAGCTCTCCGCGGAGCTCGCCGTTCTGTCGGCCTGCGAGACGGGTCTGGGTAAACAGGTGACCGGAGAAGGGCTGGTAGGATTGACCCGGGCCTTCTTCTACGCGGGAGTACCGAGCCTGGTGGTGAGCCTCTGGAACGTCGTGGACGGCCCGACGCCGGAGCTCATGCGGGATTTTTATTCGGGTATGGATCAGCTCCAGGACAAGTCCGGGGCACTACGGAGGGCCAAGCTCACGATGATCGACCGGGGAACCTATGCCTATCCCACGTACTGGGCCCCGTTCATCCTGCTGGGTGAGCCGCAATGACGGGCCGGGCCTGTAACATTCGCTTACAGCTCATCGCCTGCTCATAGGACTGATAAACATCGCGCCGGGGCCACATCCGGCTCCGGTCCATGATGCGAGAGCCGGTCAGGCACCCGGGCCTCGCAAGGAGGGGAGAGGATGAATAGATCTCTGTCACGACCAGGAGGGTCTCATGGGCGACGGTAACACTGGCAACACGGGGACCGGCGTGGGTGGATATCCGCCGCCAGGAATCCCGGCCGCACCCTCTCCCCCACGGGCATTCAGCATGGTCTTCGCGGCGGGCGCGGTGGTGGCCGGCTTCCTGGGATATTGCGTGGCCGCGGCAATCCTGGCCCTGCTCAGCCTGATTTTCAACCTCTGGGACTTCTTCCAGAGACGCGGCGCGGGCAGGCCCAAGGGCGGCGCGACCGGAGGCGGTCCGGGCAAGGACGATCCCGCGACCGGCGCTCGCGGCTCGAAGCCTCCCACGAGCCCGGAGAGGCCCGATACGACGAACCGCTACTGACCCAGGGTCTGCCGTCCCAGGCCCCCCGCCCCCGCCCGGCCCGCCGACGGCCGGCGGGGGCTTCTTCGTGGTTTTTTCTTTTCTATACTGAGGGTGAGGAGGTGCGGATGCGCAAGATCTTGTGGCTGTCCGGGATCGCCCTGGCCCTGACGGCGCCGCTCATCGGCCAGGCCCCCCGGCCGGCCTCCATGCCAAGAGGAAGCGAGGCGAGGGACGTGGAGTCTCCCATCTTGACCGTCTCCGGGACCGGGCAGGCCCGGGTGGCGCCGGACCAGGCGACCGTCCGCCTCGGCGTGCTCGCTCAAGGTGCCACCGCGCGCGAGGCCCAGGAGCGGGTCAACCGCTCGGCGCAGGCCGTGCTCGACGCCATCCGCAAGGTCGGGATTCCGCCCGAGCGCATCCAGACCACCGGCCTCTCCCTCAACCCCCAGTACGCCCAGGGGCGCGGTGACCAGGGGCCGCGCATCACCGGCTATCAGGCCTCCAACACGGTGACCGTCCTGGTCGAGGATCTATCCAAGGTAGGGCCGGTCATCGACGCCGGGCTGACCTCCGGAGCGAACAACCTCGACGGCGTCGACTTCGGCCTGCGCAAGGACGACGCGGCCCGCGCGGCGGCGCTCACCGAGGCCGTGCAGTCGGCGCGGGTCAAGGCCGAGGCCCTGGCGCGGGCCCTGCGGGTGAAGCTGGTCGAGATCGTCGAGGTGGCCGAGGGGGGCGTCTCGATCGCGCCGCCCCCGTCGCCCTTCCGCGGCCGGGTCGCCCTGGCGGCGGAAGCGATGACCGCCACTCCGGTCTCGGCGGGAGAGGTGGGGGTCGAGGCCAGCGTCACCGTCCGCTGGCGGATCGCCGCCTGCCCCGGCGACGGGCCCTGCTCGTGAGCGGAGAGCTGACGGCCGAGGAGGTGGTCGAGATCCTCGGCCTCCAGCCCCATCCGGAAGGGGGCTTCTACCGGGAGACCTTCCGTGCCCCGGCTTCCGACGGCGCCCGCGCCGCCTCCACGGCCATCTACTATCTGCTGCGCGCGGGGGACGTCTCGGCCTGGCACCGGGTGGTGGACGCGGATGAGGTCTGGCATCATTACGCCGGAGCCCCCCTGGAGCTGACCCTCTCGCCGGACGGCCGCGAGCGCACGTCCCTGCGGCTTGGCCCCGACCTCGCCGCGGGGGAACGACCCCAGGCGGTGGTTCCCGCCGGGATCTGGCAGGCGGCCCGGCCGCTGGGCGGCTGGGTTCTCGTGGGATGCACCGTGGCGCCGGGGTTCGAATTCGCCAGCTTCGAGATGGCGCCCGCCGGATGGAGCCCGGGGCCTTAAGCGTTATCGCCCTGCAGGGCGCCCCAGATTCTCGATCACCTCGAGCTGGCCGGGGTCGCCGTCCTTGGCCGAGGACTCGGTCCACAGCTCGATCTCCGCGGGGGTCATGGCCCCCACCGGTTGCAGGCGGGCGTCCTCGTAGCCCCAGAGGTGGGTGTCGATCAGGTACTGGGAGCGGGAGAGGATCGTCCCCCGGCAGAGGCGGGACTTGGCCTCGGAGGCGGGCTGGGCGGTCTCGCGCCGCAGCCGGTCGTTGAGGGTGTCGATCACTTGGGTTGGGATCAGCGCGGCGTCGCCCGGATAGATGTAGCCGAAGAGGGTCAGGTGGGCGAGCAGCACCCGCCAGCCGCCGTGGGGCTCGAAGCGGCGCAGCAGGCGGTCCCAGTCGAGGTCGCGGGCGCGGGCGTGCAGGACGTGGGCGACGTCGGCGCCGTCGAAGCGCTCGCGCTCCATGATGAAGGACTTGGACCAGATCATCTCCTCGGCGGGGATGAGCCGGGTGGGGTAGCCCAGCACCTCCTCGGCCACCGCGTGCTCGAACCACTCCTCGTCCACGCGGGCGACGCCGTTGCCGGAGCTGAAGATGACGTCCACGAAGTCCTCCCCGCGGTACCCCTTGCCCAGCCAGTGCTGGAAGGTGCGCTCGGTCTGCCATCCCGCGCGGGCGAGGGCGTCGAGCGCGCGGTCGAAATCCCCGGGGCGGACGAAGACGTCGAAGTCCTTGGTGTGGCGCTCGATGCCGGTGTAGCGGGCGTAGGCGTAGGCGCCGCCGACCAGGAAGGGGACCTGGGCCTCGTCGAACGTCTGCATGGCCTCGCGGTAGAGCTCCTTCGTCTCTTCGCTGAGCACGTCCGGGTGGGGAGCTGCGGTCTGGGTCGCCATTCGAGCCTCCTCTGAGGCTCTGGCGCCACAGCAAGAGGCGTACCACGTTACGGTCTCGTGACGGCGTCTGGCATGTCTCTTGAACCCCATGGCGGGGACGAGAGGGAGGACGAGATGACGGAACGCAACGGAACGGTGCGCATCGCCGCGCTGGGCGACGTCCACTATACGCGGACGCCGGACTCCGCCATGCGCGAGCTGCTGGCGCGGGCGGGGCGGGAGTGCGACGTGCTGCTGCTCTGTGGCGACCTCACGGACCACGGGCTGGCCGAGGAGGCCAGGGTGCTCGCCCGCGACCTCCACTCCTCGGTGAACGTGCCGGTGATCGCCGTGCTGGGCAATCACGATTTCGAGGGGGACCAGCAGGACGAGATCACGCGGGTGCTCTGCGACGGCGGCATCCGGATGCTCGACGGCGACGCCACCGAGGTGAAGGGGGTGGGGTTCGCCGGGGTGAAGGGGTTCTGCGGCGGCTTCGGCCGGCGGGCCCTCGGGCCCTGGGGGGAGCGGATCATCAAGGACTTCGTGCGCGAGGCGGTGGACGAGGCGCTGAAGCTGGAGTCGGCGCTGGCCCGGCTGCGCCACAAGCCCCGCATCGCCGTGCTCCACTACTCCCCCATCCAGGAGACGGTCGAGGGGGAGCCGGCGGAGATCTTCACCTTCCTGGGCTCCAGCCGCCTGGAGGAGCCGCTCTCCCGCTACCCCGTGCAGGCGGTCTTCCACGGCCACGCCCACCGCGGCCGGCCGGAGGGGAAGACGGCGCTGGGGGTGCCGGTCTACAACGTGAGCCTGCCGCTGCTCAGGGCGTCCCATCCCGACCGGCCGTTCCGCATCCTCGAGGTCGAGGTTCCCGTGGAGGCCGCCGTCGCCGGAGCGGTTTGATACCATCCGCCCGATGCGGAGCAGCGAAGGGTTCGTATTCGTCCGGCGGGGGCTGCACCTCTACTACCACGTCCTGGGGGACGGGCCGGAGACGGTGATCATCCCCAACGCCAATTGGCTGGCCGAGCTGCTGCAGCCGCTGGCCGAGGGGCGGCGCCTGATCTTCTACGACCCGCGCAGCCGGGGGCGGTCGAGCGCCGTCACCGACGGCCGCCATTTGAGCCTGGAGGACGACGTGGCCGACCTGGAGGCGGTGCGGCGCTATTTCGGCCTGGAGAAGGCCTCGCTGATCGGCGCCTCCTACCATGCCGCGGTGACCGCGGCCTACGCGCTGGACAGCCCGGAGCGGGTCGACCGCATGCTGCTCGTCTGTCCGATCACGCCGCGGCGGCCGGGGGAGTGGGAGCAGGAGCTGCCGACCCCGGAGGAGCTGATCTATCCGCCGGGCATTCCGCGCCTGGAGGAGATGCGGCGCGAGGGGATCGACGAGGAGGACCCGGTGGCCTTCTGCCGCGCCTGGTTCACCTATTTCCTGCTGCCGGCCCAGATGGGGGAGCTGGCGGCGGCGGCGCGCTTCCCGCTGGAGGACATCTCCTCCTTCCCCAACGAGTGGCCGCAGCACACGATGAGCCTCTACTTCCGCCACATCGTCCCCAAGATGGAGGGGTGGGACTTCCGGCCGCGCCTCCCCGAGCTGCGCGCTCCCCTCCTGGTGATGCAGGGGACGGACGACCTGGTGCCCGTCGAGGCCTCGCGCGAGTGGGCCGCCCACGCCGCCAACGGCCGTTTCCTGGCGATCGAGGGGGCGGGATCGCACCCCTACATCGAGCGGCCGAAAGAATTCTTCCCGGCGGCGGACACCTTCCTGCGGGGCGGCTGGCCGCGGGGGTCGGAGACCGTGCCCCGCGAGGAGTGAGGTCAATCCTCCTCCTGGCGCGGCAGCGGCTCCTCCTCATCCTGCCCGGGCCGGAGCTTCTCGCCGCGGAAGCGGGCCTTCAACCGTCTCCAGGCATCGTAGACCCCGCCCACCCCGGCGCCGCCGTCGAGCAGGACCTCGAAGCGGGCGAGGTCGCGGCAGCGGGCCTCCGTGGCCAGGGCGTCGAGCACCGACTCCAGGCAGTCCTCCAGGATGGGCGTCCAGTCGGCGGCGGCGAGGTCGACGTCGCCGGAGGTGATCTCCTCGCCGAAGCGGGCGAGCGCCTCGGGGCTCTTCTTCTCCCAGAAGGGGTACTCCAGGGCGAGGGGGAGGAGCACGGCGTTGCGCACGCGCGAGGCGAGGTGGCCGATCCCCGAGCGCAGCCGCACGGGGCGGTCGCGGGGGTCGGTGAAGCGCCCCTCGGCGGCGATCCAGAGGGCGGCGTCCGGCCGCGACAGGATCTCCTGGGAGACGGCGAGGAACCGCCGCGCGCCGCGCGCCGTGCCGGGCTCGATGCTGAAGAAGCCCAGCTTCCCGAAGAAGCGGTAGCTCTGGAGGGAGGCGGCGTCGATCGGGCCAAAATGGCGCCGTTCCGGGAAGAGGCGTGTCGCGAGCTGCATACAGACCAGGGGGTCCCACCAGGACGGGTGGTTGAAGTAGACGATCAGCGGCTTGTCGCGGATCGCCACCGGATCGGGCCGTTGGCTCTTCGACAGGCGCACGGCGTGGAAGCTCCGGGCCAGGTAGTCCTCGCAATAGCGGCCGAACATCGAGAGGAGGAGGGGGGATATCTTGGGAGCTCCTGCCATGCGGACGTCCTCCAGGAGGCGGACCGTTACACCTCGGGGAGGGGGGATATGCAAGTTTGGCTCCGAGTCGAGGGGAGCCGACGGTGCCTTACGACGTCTTCTGGTAGGATTGACACCATGCGATTGATCGAAGCCCGCTACGAAGAAGGCCTGCTCAAGCCGGAGGCACCTCTGGCGCTCACGCCGGGAGAGCGTGTGGCGTTGATCGTGGTCCGCCATCCCGATCCAAAGCGCTGGGACCTCGAACGCTTAGCCCGGAGCGGGGCAGAAGATCGGGCTCTTGCCGAAGAGGGGCTCGCCCAATGGGCTGATGCGCTGGACGAGGAGGACCATCGTTGAGACGGGGCGAGGTGTGGTGGGCAGATCTTGGCCCCTACCGCCCGCAAGAACAGACCGGCCGTCGCCCAGTGATCAT
>DASXJP010000401.1:0-2911 GCA_036497345.1 Thermoanaerobaculia bacterium | reverse complement strand
GACCTCCCTGTCGGGCCACTCGGTCATCATCAAGAAGATCCAGCTTCCGGCGATGTCGGAAGAGGAGCTCGCGGACTCGATCCAGTGGGAGGCGGAGCAGTACATCCCCTTCGACATCAACGACGTCCGCCTGGATTACGTGGTGCTCTCGGACGGCGAGCCGGGGCGGGACAACATGGAGGTCCTGCTGGTGGCCGTCAAGCGCGACAAGGTCAACGACTACGTGTCGGTGATCAGCCAGACGGGGAAGACGCCGGTGGTGGTGGACGTCGACGTGTTCGCGGTGCAGAACGCCTACGAGGTCAATTACGACCTCGATCCGCGCAAGGTGGTGGCGCTGATCAACATGGGGGCCGGGGTGACCAACATCAACATCCTGGCGCGGGGGGGCACGGTGTTCTGGCGCGACATCTCGTTCGGCGGCAACCAGTTCACGGAGGCGTTGCAGCGGGAGTTCAATCTCTCGTTCCAGCAGGCCGAGGGGCTGAAGCAGGGGGAGTCGGTGGACCGCTACGCGCCCGCGGACGCCCGGCCGGTGCTCGACGCGGTGTCGGCGGAGATGGCGTCGGAGATCCGCAAGACGTTCGACTTCTTCTCGGCGACCTCTTCCGAAGGGCCGGTGGACGAGCTGGTGCTCTCGGGCGGTTGCGCGCTGACTTCCAATCTCCAGCAGGTGCTGCGCGAGCGGTTCCAGGTGCCGACGGAGCTGATGAATCCGCTGCGCCGGATCCAGCACAAGGAGAGCGATTTCGACGGTCACTGGTTGCAGTCGATCGCCCCGATGATGGCGGTCGCCGTGGGTCTGGGAATTCGGAAGGCGGGGGATTAGCCGATGATCAAGATCAACCTGCTCTCCGAGGGGAAGCGTCCGGCGGCGGTCCGCAAGAAGAGCGCGGCCAAGCTGGAAGGGCAGGACGTCGGACAGTGGATGCTGCTCGTCGGCATCCTGCTGGGCCTGCTGGCGCTCGCCGGCGCCTGGTACCTGCAGAGCCAGAAGACGACGGCGAAGCAGGAGGAGGTGGCGGCGGCGCAGCGCGAGGTCGACCAGTTGGCCTCGGTGATCAAGGAGGTCGAGGAGTACAAGGGGAAGAAGGCGGAGCTGGAGCGCAAGATCGGGATCATCAACGATCTGAAGGCGAACCAGCGCGGGCCGGTGCACGTGATGGATTACATCTCGCGCGCGCTGCCGGAGCTGCTGTGGCTCGACACCCTGTCGATGAAGTCGGACTCGATCACGGTCGAGGGGCGCGCGTTCAACATGAACGCGGTGGCCAACTTCATCGACAACCTCGACAAGGTGCCGGAGTTCGACGAGCCGACGCTGAAGTCCACGGATCTGCAGCAGGGCGGGATCTACAAGTTCCGGATCGATTTCAATTATTCGTTCTCCGGCAAGAAGAAGGCGGCGGAAGGCGCGGCCACCGCCACCGCGAGCAAGACGGCCGGACCGAAGGCGAAGACCCCGAAACCAGCCCCGGCGAAGGCGCCGGCGTCGGCGGAATAGGAGGGCGGGCCCGTGGCGATCAAGACGGGACTGGAGGGAAAGCCCTGGTATATCGGCCTCGCCGCGGGGCTGGGCATCGGCATCTTGCTGTTCGCCGTCGGCTACTGGCGCCTGCTCGATCCGTTGCGCGAGGACTACGACCGCGCGGTGACGCAGCTCGCCGGTCTCCAGAGCAAGATCCAGGAGGGGCGGGCGGCCAAGAACGAGCTGCAGAAGTTCCGCGAGGAGGTGCGCCAGCTCGAGCTGGAGCTCGACAAGCTGCTGCGCATCCTGCCGGCGCGGCGCAACACGCCGGACCTGATGCGGCGCATCCGCTCGCTGGCCGAGCAGGAGGATTTCACCCTGCGGGCGTTCACTCCCGGCGTGATGGGGGACAAGGAGTTCTACAGCGAGTGGCCGATCAAGGTGGACCTCGACGGCTCGTATCACAACCTCGCCCTGTTCTTCGACCGCATCAGCCGGTTCTCACGGATCATCAACGTCGAGAACCTGGAGATCAAGGCGTTGCCGCAGGTGAAGAACCCGAAAGCGGGGGCGGAGGCGAACCCGCACACGATCAACGCCAAGTTCACGGCCAAGACCTTCGTCTACAAGGAGCCGGAGCCCGAGGACACGACGGCCAAGGACAAGGACAAGAAGGGGAAGGGCAAGGCGCCGGCGGTGGCCCGGCCCACGCCGCCGCCCGGCAGCCCAGGCAGTGAGGAAGGACCGACCACCCGCAGCCGTCCTGGAGGGCCCGATTGATGCGTCTCACCCGAGCCACGAGCCTGATCTCCGCGACCGTTCTGGTCCTCGGCCTGGCGTTGTCCTGGGTGGCGCTCGCGCAGAAGGCGCCGGCGCAGAAGCCCCCGGCCAAGACGCAGCCGCCCGCCAAGGCGCAGGCGCCCGCCAAGCCGGCGGAGAAGCCCGCGAGCCCCGCGGCCGCGGCTCCGCCCGCGGGCGGAGCCACGGCCGGGAGTCCCCCGGCGAGCGGGGATACCGGCGCCGACTTCGGCAACATCGACGAGATTCTCCAGGGCGAGGAGGAGGCGCTCTCCGGGAGCGGTTTCTCCTACGACCCCGGCAACCGGCGCGATCCGTTCAAGTCGCTGCTGGCGGGCCCGGACCGGCCGGAGATCCGCGGGCCGCGCCCCGAGGGAGTGCCCGGGCTGATGATCGACGAGATCGATCTGCGGGGGATCTTTCACACCAGCAAGGGGTTCGTGGCGCAGGTCGTGGCCGCGAACCAGAAGAAAAGCTATCTGTTGAAGGAGGGAGACCAGCTCTTTGACGGCGACGTCGTGAGCATCAACAAGAACGAGGTGGTCTTCAAACAGGTGGTCCAGGACCCGACCGCTCTCAAGCCGTTCCGTGAGGTGGTCAAGAGCCTGAATCCTTCTTGAGCCATGGATTCGAGCGATCGCTTTG
>DASXJP010000400.1:0-43590 GCA_036497345.1 Thermoanaerobaculia bacterium | reverse complement strand
GCCTGATGAGCTTCTAAAGGCTGTACGAGAAGCAATCGTACCTCAAGTATTTGTCGTTCATGGTCAAGATGAAGACGCCAAGACCGCAGTTGTTCTCTTCTTGGAAAAATCGAAGCTGCGGCCGATAGTGCTCCGCGATCAACCATCAGAAGGACGAACAATCATCGAGAAATTTGAGGAATATTCGAGTGTTAGCTTTGCCATCATCCTGCTGACTCCGGACGATGTAGGCGCTCGGCGCGGAAAGGCGCTCAAGCTCCAGCCGCGCGCTCGACAGAATGTGATCTTCGAGCTTGGATTCTTCGTCGGAGCTTTGGGTAGAAAGAGGGTGAGCGTTCTTTCGCGACAAGAGAAAAAGTCGATTGAGATTCCTTCCGATTACGAGGGAGTCCAATATATCTCTATGGATACATCCGAGCGCTGGCACCAGGAGCTCGCCCGCGAGATCCGGCAGGCGGGGATCAAGCTTGACACGAGCTGGCGGACTTACTGACGCTAGAAACGTGAGGTCTGTAAAGCTCAGTAGACGGACCCGAGAGCCCCTGCCGGAGAGCTTGGTGAGGACCCGCGAGCGGTGGAGAAGCCCGGCCGGGAAGGAGCCCGGCGACCGCCTGGCTCGGCCTCCCGGCCGGGGAAAATCCGCAGGGCCTACGCCACCGCCGCGACCATCTCCGGCTCCACCGCCACCACCGGCTGCGGGGGCAGCTTGGCGAGCACGGAGGGGTCGAAGTCGAACATGCGGGCGATCGACGGCGGAGCGGCGGTCATGCCCCAGCCGACCATCATGCCGAGCTTCTCGGGCAGGAAGTCGAGGTGACAGGCCTTGGGATCGCTCCAGGCGTGGATCGGCGGCAGGTTGGTCTCGCCGAGCATCTGGAAGATGGCCGCGGACGCCTCCTGGGCGGTGAGCTCGCCGGCCTCCCAGCGGTTGAAGATCTCGTCGCCGGAGCGGTAGATGTCCTCCATCAGGCTCTCCCCCTCGTCGCCCATCGTCGGCAGCGGATCGTCGTCCAGGCGCGTGAATTCGGCCTTGTCGCCCGTCATCAGGTACCGGAGGCAGATCCGGAACATGCGCAGGTCACCGAAGATGATGTTGATCAGCCAGAGCCGCAGCCAGGCGTTCCAGGTGTCGAAGGTCGCGAAGGAGCGGAAGGAGTTGAACACCATCCGGTCGTTGTCCTGGATCATCGACTGCTGGAGCCGCCGTGGGTAGTCGAAGCGCTCGGGCGAGAAGTCGTCATCCTTGAGCGCCTGGATGAGGCGCGGCGCCAGGGCGTGGATCTGCTCGAAGGTGTTGATCATGCCGCGCGAATAGAGCGCGTCGATGAAGCCGTGGGCGTGCGACATCAGGAAGCAGCGCGGGCCCACGCTGTCCGTGGCCGAGAACTGCAGCCGGCCCGTGCCCACCCAGGGGCGCACCGCCACGCCCTTCTCGAGATGCTTGGCGATGCTCGGATAGCGCGCGACGATCTCGTGGAGCTCCTGCTCGGGAGTGACGTCGTTCCGCAGCGGGTACTTGTGCATGTCGAGGGTGAGGCCGACGCTGGTGATCTTGCTCTCCGAGCCGGGGACGTTGTCGAAACGGATGACCCAGAACCAGCCGCCGTCGATCATGTGGTGCAGCGTGCCCTCGTACCAACCGCGGGACAGGCCGGGCCGCTCCTCCGGCGGGATCGTGTCGTCGAACCGCTCGAGCCCCTCCATGTGGGTGAAGATGGTGCGCGACTGGGTGCGCAGGTCCGGCACCGCCGGACGCAGGCCGAACTTGTTGGCCACCACCGACTTGTGGCCGGTGCCGTCGACCAGGTAGCGGGCGCGGAATTCCTCGCCGGCGCTGGTGCGCAGGACGACGCCGTCGTCATTGATCTCGAAGTCCTCGACGTCGGTATTGTCGCGGTAGTCGGCGCCGTACTTGACGGCCGCCTTCATCAGGTACTCGTCGATGTCCTGGCGGAACAGGTGGCTCTCGGAGACCAGCGGAGTCTGGGGCGGGACCAGCAGGTGGGCCTGCGCCGGGTCCTGCTTCTTTCCCTCCTCGTGATAGAGGAAGCCGAAGGTCTTCTTGACGCCGCAGTTCCGGGTGACGCGGGTCAGGATCTTCTCGGTGCTGCTGATGTTGCCGATCTCCGGAACATCAAATCTTTCACCTAATATCCACATGAGCATTGAGCTTTGCGGCTGCATGGCCTCGCCGACGGCGAAGCGGGGGTGGGTGCCCTTCTCCAGCAGCAACACGCGAAATCCCTGGCGACCGAGAATAGCGGCCAGCGTGGAGCCGGCGATGCCCGAACCGAGCACAGCAACGTCGTACGTTTCCTGTTTCACTGATTTTCTCCCCCCTGGAAGCGACGAGCGCTCCGGAAATTAGGCGGCCCCGGGAGGACCGCGAGTCATACCAAATGCAATGCTTCGGCTGAAGAGTGCGTGAGACGCCCCAAAGCGGGACAAACAAATTTCCGCGCCGGCTGTCGATTCCAGCCCCTCTCGTTCGACTACCGAGTGGGGGGCGACACCCCGTCAACTTCGAACCCAGGAGGCAACTGTCATGCAAGTGAATCCCTACCTGTTCTTCGACGGCCAGTGCGAGGAGGCCTTCAACGTCTACGCCCGGATTCTGGGCGGCACGATCGAGGCCATGATGAAGCACCAGGGGACGCCGGCGGAGGGGCATGTGCCCCCGGAATGGGGGGACAAGATCATCCACGCCTCTCTGCGGGTGGGCGAAGGCGTCATCATGGCGTCGGACGCTCCTCCGGGGCATTTCCAGCAGCCCCAGGGCTTCTACGTGTCCCTCCATTTCACCGACGTGGCGGAGGCGGAGCGGGTCTACAACGCGCTGGCGGAGGACGGGAAGATCAACATGCCGTTCGAGGAGACCTTCTGGGCCGTGCGGTTCGGCATGCTGGTGGACCGGTTCGGGATCCCGTGGATGGTGAACGTCGGGAAGGAGCAGTAGGGGGAGGCTGCAAAAGGACCCAAAGGACTGCAAGGACTGCAAGGACAAACACGGACTTTTTCTGTCCTTGCAGTCCTTTGGGTCCTTCCTCAATCCCCGCCCGGCGGCAGCGGCTCGTCCTTGGTGAGGAAGGGCGGCCGCTTCATCTCCTTCACGCAGGAGGTGTCGAGGCCGTAGGGGGTGCCGTTGGCGATGAAATCCCCGATCAGCCTGGCGTAGCAGTCGAGGTGGGACAGGCCGCCGGGGCTGTGGGCGCCGTCGCGGATCACCACGTTGAGGCTGTTCGGCAGGTGGCGCGTGACCTCGGCGGCCCATTCGGGCGGCGTGGCGGGGTCGAGCCAGCCGGTGAGGAGCAGCGTCGGCGCCAGCGAGCCGACCGGCTGGAAGAAGGGCTCCGGCACCTGGGCGCGCGGCCAGCCGGCGCAGGCGGCGATCTGGTCGCGGATGCGGTCGTCCCCCTGATAGGTGTCGGCGATCAGGGCCGGGACCTCCTTGGGATCGATGCGCGCCACGTCCTCGGCGCAGGTGATCGCGAGGTACATGCCGATGTCCCACCCCGGATCGGCGCGGTCGAGCACGGTCATCAGGATCATCGGGCGGTAGTCCCCCTGGGCCGCCAGGTGCAGGTAGAGCGGGATGCGCGCGGAGAGGAAGGGGGAGTACTGCATCGAGCGGAGCGTGGTGGTGAAGGCCCCCTTGGCGAGCGCGAGCTCGACCGGCTTGCCCGTCTTGGGATGTTGAATCGTCTGCTTGACCGGCCCCTGGTCGAGCCGGGCGACCACCTTCGCGAGGTCGCCGCGGAGATCGGGGAAGGCCGCGCGGCAGGTCTCGTCGGCGAGGCAGTCGTCGAACAGCTTCTCGATCGACTCCTGGGCCTTGCGGGCGTGATAGAGCGGCATCCTCGCGTCCATGATCATGACCCCGCTGAGGACGGCGCTGCGGACGTGCTCCGGATGTCGCCGCATATAGGCTTGAGCCGCGCGCGTGCCGTAGGAGCCGCCGAAGACGTTGATGCGGTCGTAGCCGAGCCAGGCGCGCACGTCGTCGAGGTCGTCCATGGCGATGGGCGTGGTGTATTGGGTGAGGTCCGCCTGGGCCGCGAGCCTGGGCTCGCAGGCTTTGAGGACCTCCTGGGGGAAGAGGGTCCGCACGTAGCCCTGGAGGTCGGCGTCGCTGCCGGGCAGGTCGCAATGGAGGGCGTGGGACTTGCCCGTCCCGCGCTGATCCACGAAGACGAGGTCCCGCTGCTTGCGGATGCCGCCGAGGAACCCGGCGAAGCCCGCCGCCGCGCCGGCCGAGCCGTAGCCGGGGCCGCCGTTGATGTAGAAGACCGGGTCCGGCGCCGGATTGGGGGTCTGGGCGGGGAGGACCACCACGTAGAGGTCGATCTTGCGCCCCTGGCGGGTGGCGCGGTTTTCCCAGACCGATACAGTGCCGCAGAGGGCCTCCTCCTTGAGGCCTTCGATGGAGCAGGGCTTGAGCTTCTGAGCGACGGTACGCGCGGGCGGCTGGGCCGCGAGGGCGGACGCGAGCAGGAGGAGGCCGGCCAGCAGCTGGGATGTCTTTCTCATGATCTCTCCTTTGTCGCGCTTTACGTCGTCTCGGCCTTCCGGGTTTCGGTGAAACCTTGCCGCTCGTCCGGCATCGAAGAGTCCAGAAGGCCCTCAGAGGACGTATTGTTGAGGAGGAGGCCGAGACCCGATGATCCAAGATACACCTCCCGCCGAGGAGGAGCCCATCTCTCCCGTCGCCGAGGCGGAGACCGAGGCCGCAGCCGAGGAGCCCGCCGCGCCCCCCGACCCGCCGCCTGTCGCTCCCGCCGTTCCCGCCCGCCGGCCGCTGGTCAAGCGCCATCACGGCATCGTGCGTTTCGCCCATTGGGCCAACACCGTGCTGCTGCTGGGAATGATCGCGAGCGGCCTGCAGATCTACATGGCCTTCTCGCACTTCGGCATCCGCGGCGGCCGGTATTATCCGAATCCCTGGGACGGCAAGCCGTTCCCGGAGTGGGCCCGCCTCGGAGGGTGGCTGGCGGGAGGGCTCAACTGGCACTTCGCGCTCGCCTGGCCGTTCGTGCTCACCGGGCTGCTCTACATCGTCTACCTCGCCGTCTCGGGCGAGTGGCGCTCGCTCCTGTTCCGGCCGCGCGACGTCCCCCGCGCCTGGCAGATGCAGCTCTACTACCTGCGCCTGCGCCGCGAGCATCCGCCGCAGGGGAAGCACAACGCCCTCCAGAAGCTCGCCTACACGTCGATCGTGCTGCTGGGGGCGCTGTCGGTGCTGACCGGCTTCGCCGTCTACAAGCCGACCGAGCTGCGCTGGCTGACGGCGCTGTTCGGCGGCTACGAGCTGGCCCGCTACTGGCACTTCTGGGCCGTCTGGATCTTCGTCGCGTTCATCATCGTCCACGTCGCCCTGGTCTTCCTGGTGGATCCCGCGTCGCTGCGGGCCATGATCACCGGCTGGTACCGGGGGAGGTTCCCGAGCCATGACTGACCGTCCTTTCAGCCGTCGCGATCTCCTCCGCCTGGGCTTGACCGCCGGCGCCGCCTCGCTCGCCGGCGCCTGCGGCTGGCAGGGGGGGCCGCTGATGCCGGCGCTGCGCGGCGTCTCCCGCCTGAACGACTGGGTGGGGGAGAAGGTCTTCCTCTCCCATAGCCATCTGGCGAAGGACTACCCCCTCTCGGCCCGCACCCCCGAGCGGAATTTCCCCGCCTACGCCATCAGCCGGCCGCTGCCACAGCTCCAGGACCCGGCGTCCTGGGCGCTGGAGGTGGGGGGGAAGGTGCGCAAGCCCACGCGGCTGACGATGGCGATGATCCAGGCCCTGCCGCGCGTGCGCTACACCATCAAGCATCACTGCGTGGAGGGGTGGTCGGCCATCGCCACCTGGACGGGCGCGCCGCTCGCCTCGGTGATCCACCTGGTGGAGCCCACGGACGAGGCGCGCTACGTCCGTTTCGACACCTTCGACGCCAACTATTACAACGGCTGGGATCTGGAGAGCGCGCTCCATCCGCAGACGATCCTCGCCTACGCCTTCAACGACCGCCCCCTGGAGCCCGCCCACGGCGCGCCGTTGCGGGTCTACTCCTCGACCAAATTGGGGTACAAGCTCACCAAATACCTCACCCGGATCACGTTCACCAGCGAGCGGCCGGGGGGGTATTGGGAGGATCAGGGGTATCCGTGGCTGGGTGGGGTGTAGGGGGGGCCGCCCGGGCATTCATGCCCGGGCGGGGCACGAAGTGTGTATCTTTACCCTCCCATGGCCACCTACGCGATCGGCGACGTCCACGGCTGTTTCGAGACGCTCCAGCGCCTGTTGCGGAAGGTGCGGTATGACCCCGGGGAGGACCGCCTCTGGCTCGTGGGGGACCTGATCAACCGGGGCCCGGGATCGCTCGCCATGCTGCGCTGGGCGGCGGCGCAGGGGGACCGCATCGTGGTGGTGCTCGGCAATCACGATCTCCATCTCCTCGCCCGCGCCGCCGGCGTCGCCGAGGCCAAGCGGCGCGACAACCTGGAGGAGGTGCTGGAGGCTCCGGACCGCGACGATCTCCTGGCGTGGCTCCAGAGCCGGCCGCTGGTGCATCGCGAGGGGGAGCTCCTGCTCGTGCACGCCGGCCTGTTCCCGGAGTGGACGGCCGCCCAGGCCGAGAGCCTGGCGCGCGAGGTGGAGGCGAGGCTGCGCGGTGACAAGGCGGCGAAGCTGCTGGCCGCCGCCGAGCAGAAGGCGCCGGTGCGGTGGAAGGAGAGCCTCTCCGGCCTGGAGCGGGCCCAGGTGGCGCTCGCCGGCTTCGCCCGCCTGCGCATGCTGGACGAGGCCGGCCGCATGTGTCCCGAGCTCGTCGGCCCGCCCGCCCTCGCCCCCAAGGGGTGCCGCCCCTGGTTCGACGTCCCCGGGCGCAAGAGCGCGGGCGCGACCGTGATCTTCGGCCATTGGGCCGCGCTGGGGCTCAAGATCGGAAGCGGCATCGCGGCGCTCGACAGCGGCGCCGCCTGGGGGCGCGAGCTGACCGCGTTGCGGCTCGACGACTGGCGCGTTTTTCAGGAGCCGGCGCGGGAATCGGCGGGGGAGGATTGAGCGCGGGCGCCGGAAGGCGTGTAGGATTCCCCCTCATGAGCGACGACCCGGGCGGCGACAACGCTCTCGAGCTGTTGGGCCTGCTCTTCCAGGCCCACCCCTGGCACGGCGTCTCGATCGGTCCCGAAGCCCCGCGCGTGGTGACGGCCTATATCGAGATCGTCCCCACCGATACGGTGAAGTACGAGATCGACAAGGCGAGCGGCCATCTCAAGGTGGACCGGCCGCAGCAGCTCTCGAACGTCTGCCCGACCCTCTACGGGCTCATCCCGCGCACGTTCTGCGGCGCGCGGGTGGCGGCCTTCGGAGCGGCGACGGGCGATTCCTCGCCGCTCGAAGGGGACGGTGATCCCATGGACATCTGCGTGCTCTCCGAGCGCCAACTCTCGCACGGCGGCGTCCTGTTGCAGGCCGTGCCGCTGGGCGGGCTGCGCCTGATCGACCGCGGCCAGGCGGACGACAAGATCGTCGCCGTGCTCAAGGGGGACGCCGCCTACGGCCATTGCACGGAGATCCACGATCTGCCGGAGCCCCTGATCGAACGGCTCAAGCACTACTTCCTCACCTACAAGCTGCCGCCGGGAGTGGCGCGCGACCCCGTCCAGATCCCCCGTGTCTACGGCGCCGCCGAGGCCCGCGAGGTGATTGAGCGGAGCCGCGCCGACTACCGGGAGCGCTTCCCGCAGCTCGAGGACTGGTTCGTGGAGGCGTCGCAGAAGGGGTAGGAAAGGCGCAGGGTGAGGGGCCGTGAAATTGCTCCGCATCGCGTCCCCTCACCCCATTGCCTCTCTAGACGGACGCCGATGCCGGATTCCCCGTCCCAGGTCGCGAGGACCGGCGGGCCGCGGCCGCGGACTCTCCTCGCGGCTGGCGCGCACCTGTAACTTTGATGCTCATCCTGATCGCGACGAAGTTGCCGCAGTACCCGCCGCGTCCCCAACTGCGCTAGAATCCGGCAATACTTAGAGAGCTGAAGCTTTCGATGATCGCCCGCCCGGAAGAGAAGGAAAGGGTGTTGTACGAGATCGACGCGTTCCGCGTCGATCCGGTCCGCCGTGTCCTGCTGCGGGGCGGCGAGCCGGTGGCGATCACGCCCAAGGCCTTCTCGATCCTCCTCGCGCTGCTGGAGCGGGCGGGCGAGGTGGTGGAGAAGACGGAGCTGCTCGAGAAGGTCTGGCCCGGGGTGTTCGTCACCGAGGCCAACCTGACGCAGAACATCTTCTCCCTCCGCAAGTGCCTGGGCGAGCGGGCGAACGACAACCGCTACATCGTCACCGTCCCCGGCCAGGGGTACATGTTCGCCGGCGAGCTGCGGCGCATCGACCGGCTCTCCACCTCGACGTCCGAGATCCCGATCCTGGTGGAGCCGGAGCCGCCTGCCTCCGCGCCAGCGGATGCCGGTCCTTCCCTGCCGGTCACGCCGGAGCCGTTCCCGGCGCTCGCGCTGGTGGCGGCGGCGCCGGCACCGGCGGCGGCCTCGGCCCCGCCGCCGGCGAAGCCGGTCCCGCGCTGGCGGCGCGCCGTCGTCTGGACCGCCTGGGCTGCTGCGGCGGCGCTGGTGATCGCCACCGGAGCCCATGTCATCAAGCACCTCGGCCCCGAGGCCCCGAAGACGGCGATGGGGAAGGCCGGCGCCATCCGCCAGGCGATCGCGGTGCTCGAATTCAAGAGCCTCTCGCCGAGCCCGGACACCCGCTGGCTGGAGAGCGCGATCGCCGAGATGCTCACCACCGAGCTGGCGGCGGGCAGCAAGATGCGGGTGATCCGGGGGGATACGGTGGCCCAGACCATGCGGTCGCTCGGGTTGCGCGACTCCGGCAGCCTCGGGCCCGCCGACCTGAAGAAGCTGCACGACGCCCTCGGCGCCGATCTGCTCGTCGTCGGCTCCTACCTGCCGTTCGAGGGGAAGATCCGCGTCGACCTGCGGGTGGTGGAGGTCCCCAGCGGCGAGACGGTGACCTCCCTGGCCCAGGTCGGCGCGCAGAGCTCGCTGCTCGATCTGATGTCGCACACGGGGGAGGCGTTGCGGCAGTCGCTCGGCGTCACGTCGCTCTCGGAGCAGCAGGTCCGGGAGGCGCGGGCCCTGCGGCCGTCGAACGAGGAATCGTCCCGCCTCTACGCCGAGGGCCTCAAGGCCCTGCGCGCCTTCGATCCTCCGGGAGCGCTCCGCTCCCTCCAGCAGGCGGTGGAGATCGATCCCAGATCGGCGGTGATCCACTCCGCCCTGTCGCAGTCCTGGACCGCCTCCGGCTATGACGCGCGGGCGAGCGAGGAGGCCCGCAAGGCGCTCGCTCTCGCCGGCTCGCTGTCGCGCGAGGAGCGGCTGGTGATCCAGGGGCAGCTCCACCGGACGAGCAAGGAGTGGAGCCAGGCGGTCGAGGCCTACCGCTCGCTCTGGACCTTCTTCCCGGACGACGTCGAATACGGGCTGCAACTGGTCGACAGCCTGACCATGGGCGGGCGGGGCGCCGAGGCGGCGTCGACGATCGCCGCCTTGCGCAAGCTGCCGCCGCCGGCCGGCCAGGACCCGCGGATCGACGTGGCCGAGGCGAAGAACGCGCGCCGGCTCGCCGACTACGCGACCGAGCTGCGCGCCGGGCAGGCCGGGGCCGAGAAGGCGCGCCAGTCCGGCCAGACCCTGGTGCTTGCCCAGGCGCTCATCTATCAGGGAGACGCGCTAGTCAAGGTGGGCAAGCCTCAGGAGTCGATCCCGTTGTTCCATGAATCCGGGGAGATGGCGACGAAGGCCGGCTTCCAATGGGGTATGGGCACAGCCCAGGCCAACCTCGGGGAGACCTACAAGGCCATGGGTGACCTCGACGCCTCCGAGCAGGCCAACACGGCGGCGCTCGACATCGCGCGCCGGCTCGGCAGCGGCCTCGCCATCGGCTCCCAATTACACTCCCTGGGTGAGATCCACCAGGCCCGAGGGGAGCTCGATGAGGCGTTCCGGATGTTCGATGAGTCCTACGGCTGGTACGTGCGGATCGGCGACCGGCTGTTCCAGGCCTTGACGCTCAACGCCGCGGGCCAGGTGCTCTGCGCCCAGGGGGACCTCGCCGGTGCCCGTCAGCGCTTCGAGCGCGCCCTCGCCCTCAGCCAGTCGCTGGGCAACCGCGCCTTCGAGGCCACCGCGCTCGACAACCTGGGGAACGTCCTCGAGGCTCAGGGGGAGCTCGCCGAAGCCCGGCGCCGCCATGAGGACGCCTTCTTCCTGCTCCATCGCCTGGGCGACGCCAGCGCGGCGGCGGCGGCGCTCGCCGGCTCCGCCAGCGCCTCGGCCCAACTGGGCGACCTGCGCACCGCCTGGCAGCGCACGACGCAGGCCCTCGCCTCCACGCGGCAGGCCGGAGACCGCCTCGGTGCCGGCCGCATCCTCGGCCTGCGCGCGTGGCTGGCCTATCAGATGGGCGACCTCGCGGCCTCCCGGGGGAACGCCCAGGAAGAGCTCCGGATCGCGCGGCAGACGGGCGCCCGGCCGGTCAGCGTCCTGGCCCTCCAGAGCCTCGCTCACGCCGACTTCGCCGCCGGCGACACGGGAAAGGCGCGCGCCGAGCTCGAGGAGGCCCTGCGGGTCTGCTCCTCGCTGGGGAACGAGCTGCGAGCCATGGAGATCCGCCTCGACCTGGCTGGGCTCGCCCTGGCCGAAAATCGGGCCTCCGAGGCCTCCCTGCTCGCGCGGCGGGCCGCCACCTGGTATCAGCAGCACGGCGTCCCAGGCGGCGAGGCCCAGGCCCTCTCCCTGCTCGCCGAGGCCCAGTTGCGCCAGGGGCTCGCCAAGGAGGCGCTCGCGGCGGCGGAGCAGGCGCGCGGCCGGCTCGACACCAGCGAGGACCGGGAGCTCCGCATCGTCGTCGGCGTCCGCCTCGCAAGGTTCCTGGCAGCCACCGGCCACACCGCCGAGGCGCTCCGGCAGCTCCGGCGCGCGGCGGACGAGGCCGCGGCGCTCGGGCTTACCGCCGCCGCTCTCGAAGCGCGGCTCGCCCTCGGCGAGGCCCAGCGCGGCGCCGGCGATCCGGCGGCCGGCGCCACCCTCGCCGCCGTCCGCAAGGAGGCAGAGGCCCGCGGCTTCAAGCGCGTGGCCCTGGCCGCCGCCCCCGCCGGGAGCCCTCCGGCCTCCGTGGTAGTGCCGCGGATGCCGGTTTCGGCGAGCTGAGCCGGCTCAACCGATGGCCAGCATCCACGGCACCCCGATCACCAGGAACGCCGCGAGGAAGATCAGGCCGAAGATCGTGCCCAGGCGCCAGTAGTCGGCCGCCGGCAGGTACCCGCTGCCGTAGTAGACCGGGCTCGGGCCGGCGGCGTACGGCGTGAGGATGCCCATGATGCCGAGCTCCAGGCACAGGGCGAGCGCCACGGTCTTCAGGTTGACCCCCGGGATCTGGGACGCCACCCCGAGCAGCACCGGGATCATCGCGGTCACGTGCGCGGTCAGGCTCGCGAACAGGTAGTGGCCGAAGAAGTTGATCAGCAGCAGCGCCACCACGGCGACCGCGGGCGACAGGCCGCCCAGCTGACCGGCGACGGTCGCCGCGAGCCATTTCACGAAGCCGACCCGGGTCAGCCCGTCCGCGAGCGCGATCAGCGTCGCGAACCACACCAGCGTGTTCCAGGCCGCCTGGTTGGCCGTGATGTCGCTCCAGGCGATCACCCGGAGCACCAGCATCAGCGCGATCATGGCGATGGCGACGGTGGTGGCTTCCAGGGTCTCACCGCCGAAGATCCACAGCAGCAGCGCGATGACGACCAGAATGCCCAGCGTGATCTCCCGCCGGCTGAGCGGCCCCATCGTCTCCAGCTCCTTCGCCGCCCAGGCCGGGACCTCCGCCCCCTGCTTCACCTCCGGCGGATAGATCCAGTAGACGAGCAGCGGCAGCAGCGCCAGCAACAGGATGCCGACCGGCGCGAACGCCAGGAGCCAATCCATCCAGGCGATCTCGATGTTGACGGTCTTCCGGACCAGCTCGGTCGCGAGCAGGTTGGGCGCCAGCGCGGTGAGGAACAGCGAGCTGGTCACGCAGGTCGACGCGATCGCCACCCACATGAGGTAGGAGCCCACGCGCCGCATCGAGGGGTCGTTCGGCAGCGAGCCATAGAGCGGCGGCAGGTTGCGGATGACCGGGTAGATCGTGCCGCCGCTGCGGGCGGTGACGGACGGCGTGAAGGGCGCGAGCAGCAGGTCCGCGAGGGTGACCGCGTAGCCCAGTGTCAGCGTCCTGCGGCCCATCGACCGCACCAGCAGCAGCGCGATGCGCCGCCCGAGGCCGGTCTTCTCGTAGCCGAGGGCGAACAGGAACGCGCCGAAGATCAGCCACACCGTGCCGTTGGAGAAGCCGGAGAGAGCCCAGCCCAACGCGGCGCGGGCGGGAGCGAATCCGGGCGCCGCCAGTTGCTCCGGGCTGAACAATACATATCTCGCCAGCACCGTCGCCAGCATGACGCCGATGAGGCCGATCGCCCCTCCCGGCAGCGGCTCGAACATGAGGCCCACGATGACCCCGGCGAAGATCGCGAAGAAATACCAGGCGTGCCGCGGCAGCCCGCCCGGCGCCGGAATGAAGGCGAGGGCGGCGGCGACGGCGAGGGGCGCGATGGCTTTCCATGGGATTTTCATGACGCCCTCCCGCACGAGAAATGCTAGCGAATCGAAGAGACGACGCGGATGGGACCAAGGTCCAATTGTTCCCGCTTCTTCTCCCGGTGCAATGTGGAGAGCTATGAATGGAGGGACTGGCGAAACCATGGGCAACGGTAACGGAGAAGGTCTGGACCGCAAGGCTTACGACAAGGAGCTCAAGCGCCTGCATGGCGAGCTGGTGAAGCTGCAGGAATGGGTCAAGCACGAGGGCCTCAAGGTCTGCGTGGTGTTCGAAGGGCGCGATGGCGCCGGCAAGGGCGGCACCATCAAGGCGATCACCGAGCGCGTCAGCCCGCGCGTGTTCCAGGTGGTGGCGCTGCCGGCGCCGAGCGACCGCGAGAAGAGCCAGATGTACATCCAGCGCTACCTGCAGCACCTGCCGTCGGCCGGCGAGGTCGTGATCTTCGACCGCAGTTGGTACAACCGCGCCGGGGTGGAGCGCGTCATGGGCTTCTGCAGCGAGGAGTTGGCGCGCAAGTTCCTCAAGCAGGTGCCGCTGGTGGAGAAGGCGATGGTCGGCTCCGGCATCATCCTCATCAAGTACTGGCTGGAGGTGAGCATGGAGGAGCAGACCCAGCGGCTCGAAGAGCGCATCCACGATCCGCGGAAGATCTGGAAGCTCTCGCCGATGGATCTGAAGTCGTACAGCCGCTGGTATGACTACTCA
Source organism: Thermoanaerobaculia bacterium (assembly GCA_036497345.1). Lineage (GTDB taxonomy): Bacteria > Acidobacteriota > Thermoanaerobaculia > Multivoradales > UBA5704 > DATARR01. The sequence continues at coordinate 30,242 of DASXJP010000400.1, read as the reverse complement.
CGGGCGCGCGACGAGATGTTCGCCGCCACCGACACCGACTTCGCGCCCTGGTACGTGGCGCGCTCCGACGACAAGCGGCGGGCGCGTCTCAACATCATCACCCACCTGCTCAGCCGCATTCCGTACGAGAAGGCGCCGCGCGAGAAGATCAAGCTGCCCGCGCGGCAGAAGCGCGGCGACTACAGCGAGCCCGACTACAAATTCAGGTACGTGGACGAGCGCTTCTGAGCCTTTTCCGCGTAAGACCAAGGTCCAATGGTGCCCTTTTCCCGCCGGGCGTAGCTTCGAGCCACGGAAAAGGAGGAGCCAGATCATGAGCTTGCCGGACGACAAGGACAAAAGTCCGCAACTGAGCCTCAAGACACCGGAGCCCGACGACTTCCTGGATGAGCTTCCCGAGGCGCCCGTGGGAGTCGACCGGCGGGAGCTCCTCATGCGGAGCGCCCTGGTCGGCGCCGTCGCCGTCCTCACCGGGGGGGTGGTCCCCGCGATCGCGGCGCAGGCCGCCAAGAAGGCCGCGTCCAAGGGACCCGCCAAGGGACTGTCCCCGAGCCTCGCCGTGGTGAAGAAGTCCAAGGGACCGGTGATGACCACCGTGGACGAGTTCTACAAGGTGGGGCCGGGACCGTCGAGCTCCCACACCATCGGGCCGATGCGCATCACCTACGATTTCTACCAGCGCTGCGCCAAGCTGCCCGCCGACAAGCTGGCCAAGGTGACCGGCCTGCGAGTGAACCTGTTCGGCAGCCTGAGCGCCACCGGCAAGGGGCACGGCACCGAGCGGGCCTGCCTCGCCGGCCTTACCGGCCATGAGCCCGCCACGATCGATCCGCAATGGCTCGACGACCTCGCCGCCAAGCCGGACCAGTCCTTCCCGGTGACCCTCGGCGGCAGCACCGTCAACGTCTCGCTCAAGGACGTCGTCTACGACGCCGTGAAGGGCAATTTCCCGCACGCCAACACGATGACGTGCACGCTCCTGGCGGGGGACGACGTCCTCCTCCAGCAGGAGTACTACTCCGTGGGCGGCGGGTTCATCGAATGGAAAGGTTATCAGCCGCCGAAGAAGAACCCGCCCAAGTACCCGTACTCCACCATGAAGGAGCTGCAGAAGCACGCCGAAGACAACAAGCTCTCCATCGCGGACGTCGTCCTGGCGAACGAGATGTCGATCATGGGCCGCAGCGAGGAGGAGGTCTACGCCCTCGTCGACAAGGTCAGCACGGCGATGGTGAACATCGTCAAGTCCGGGCTGGCCGCGCCTCCGGGGACCCTGCCCGGACCGATCAAGCTCAAGACCAAGGCGGGCGAGGTCTACAAGCGCGCCATGGACGACGTCTACGAAAAGCAGCGGGGGCTCGGCGTGGTGTCGGCCTACGCGCTCGCCGGCTCCGAGGAGAACGCGCGCGGCCACCTGGTGGTGACGGCGCCCACCGGCGGCTCGGCCGGCGTGATTCCGGCGCTCGTCTACTCGCTGGGCGAGGGCGGCCGCAAGCTGCCCCCGGAGAAGATCCGGCGCGGCCTGCTCGCCGGCGCGGCGGTCGGCTACCTGTGCAAGCACAACGCCACGCTGGCCGCCGCCGAGGGCGGCTGCCAGGCGGAGATCGGCGTCGCGTCCGCCATGGGTGCCGCCCTCATCGCGCAGGCGCACGACTTCGACAACCAGGTGATCGCCAACGCGGCCGAGTCGGCGCTCGAGCACCATCTGGGGATGACCTGCGACCCCGTGGCGGGCTTCGTCCAGATCCCCTGCATCGAGCGCTGCGCCTACGGCGCCGTCAAGTCGTGGACCGGCTTCATGATCGCCAGCAACGAGATCCCGAGCAACCGCCGCGTCGACTTCGACAGCACGGTCGACGCGATGGCGCTCACCGCCAAGGAGATGAATTCCAAGTACAAGGAGACCTCGGAAGGCGGCCTCGCCCTCTCCGTGGTGCTCTGCTAGGAGCCTTGCCGGGAGCGAGACCATGGCGAACGAAAGGGCAAGCGCCGGCGGCAGGACCGCCGTGATCGCCTGGCTGGTCACGGCGGTGTACTACTTCTATCAGTACATCCTCCGCTCGGCCCCGTCGGTGATGATGCCGCAGCTCTCCGCGGGCTTCGGCCTCAGCGCCGCCGCCGTCGCCTCCCTGGTCGGCCTCTTCTACTACGGCTACTCCCCGTTCAGCCTCGTCGCGGGTGTGGCGATGGACCGCCTGGGCCCGCGCCGGGTGGTGCCGTTCGGCGCCGCGGCCGTCGGCCTCGGCGCCCTGCTGTTCGCCACCGGCAACAGCTCCCTGGCCGGCGCGGGGCGCCTGCTGCAGGGCGCCGGCGGCGTCTTCGCGCTGGTGGGCGCCGTGTACATCGCCAGCACCTCCTTCCCGGCCTCGCGCGCCGCGACGCTGATCGGCGCCACGCAGATGTTCGGCATGGCCGGCGGCGCCGCGGGCCAGTTCGTGGTCGGTCCGGTGATCGCTTCCGGCGTGGTCTGGACCCGCTTCTGGACCGCCATGGGGATCGCCGGCCTGGCGGTCGGCGCCGTCCTCTTCGCCCTGCTCCCGAGCACCCGGCCGGCGGAGCGGAGCCCCGGCTGGGCGGGGGAGGCGGCGCGGTCCATGGGCCTGGTCTTCCGCAACCCCCAGTCCATCCTCTGCGGCCTGATCGCGGGGCTGCTGTTCATCCCCACCACGATCTTCGACATGGTCTGGGGGGTGCGGTTCCTGCAGGAATCCCACGGCTTCGACTACGCCATGGCGGTGATCCGCTCGGCGACGGTCCCCTTCGGGTGGATCATCGGCTGCCCCCTGCTCGGTTTCATCTCCGACCGCATCGGCCGGCGCAAGCCGGTGGTCGTCGCCGGCGGCCTCGTGCTGCTCGCCTGCCTCACCTGGATACTCTACGGCCCGCCGGGGGTGCTGCCGCCGTACGTGCTGGGCCTGCTGGCCGGGATCGCCTCGGGCGCCGCGATGCTCCCCTACACCGTGATCAAGGAAGCGAACCCGCCGCACCTGAGCGGCACCGCCACGGGCGTCATCAACTTCATCAACTTCACGTTCAGCGCGCTGCTCGGCCCGGTATTCGCGGGCCTGCTGGTGCGGGCCGCGGCGGGCGCCGCGGCCCCTGAGCTCGCGCATTACCAGACGGCCTTCAGCCCCCTGCTCGCGGGCGTGGGGCTCGCCGTTCTGCTCACGTTGCTGCTCAAGGAGACCGGGCCGGCCGCCGCCAAGCCGCCGGTCCCGGTACTGGTGGAGGCAAAGCCATGAAGAAAGAGATCGGGACGGGCCGGTACGAAAAGTTGCTCGAGCGGTGCCGCGGCCTGGAGCCGCTGCCCACCGCCGTCGCCTACCCCTGCGACGAGACCTCGCTGAGCAGCGTCCTCGAAGCCTCGCGGCTGGGATTGATCCGGCCGATCCTCGTCGGGCCGTCCAAGAAAATGGCCGAGGTCGCGCGCAAGGCGAAGCTCTCGCGCGACGACACGCGGATCGTGGACGTCGACGACAGCCGCGCCGCCGCGGCGAAGGCGGTCGAGCTGGTGCGCATGGGCGAGGCCGAGCTGGTGATGAAGGGCAGCCTGCACTCGGACGAGATCCTCGGCGCCGTGGTGGCCAAGGAGACCGGCCTGCGCACCGGCCGGCGCCTCAGCCACGCCTTCCTCATGGACGTGCCCACCTATCACAAGGTGCTCGTCGTCACCGACGGCGCGATCAACATCGCGCCGACGCTGGAAGACAAAGTGGACATCTGCCAGAACGCCATCGACCTCGCGCGGGCGTTCGGGGTCGTGCGGCCGAAGGTGGCGATCCTCGCCGCGGTGGAGACGGTGAATTCGAAGATGCAGGCCACGCTCGACGCCGCCGCGCTGTGCAAGATGGCCGACCGCGGGCAGATCAAGGACGGGCTGTTGGACGGTCCCCTGGCGTTCGACAACGCGATCAGCCGCGAGGCGGCGCGGACAAAAGGCATCAAATCCGAGGTGGCCGGCGATCCCGACATCCTGCTGGCGCCCGACCTCGAAGCCGGCAACATACTGGCCAAGCAGCTCTCGTTCCTCGCCAACGCCGACAGCGCGGGCCTCGTGCTCGGCGCGCGCGTGCCCGTCATCCTGACCAGCCGCGCCGACAGCGCGCGGGCGCGCATCGCGAGCTGCGCCGTGGCGGCGCTGGTGGCCCACGCGCGGCGGCAGGCGCCGGCGGCTCTCGTCGCCTGAGGCGGCCGGAGGAATCGCGTCATGAACGATTACGGCCTGGTGCTCAACGCCGGCTCTTCGAGCCTGAAATTCTGCGTCTACCGGCGCCCCGAGGAATCCTCCTGGGAGCTCGAGGCGCGCGGCCAGATCGACGGCATCGGCAGCTCCCCCCGCATCGCCGCGAAGGACGGCGCCGGCAACCCGCTGGTCGATCAGACCCTCGCCGGCAGCGTGTGCGACAGCCGGGCCGCGCTCGCGGCCCTGGCCGGCTGGCTCCGCGAGCGCTACCAGGGAAGAGCGCGGGTGCTCGGCGTCGGCCACCGGGTCGTCCACGGCGGCGCCCGCCATGGCGCGCCCTGCGTCGTCACGCCGGAGGTGCTCGCGGACCTGCGGGCGCTGGTGCCGCTGGCGCCCCTCCATCAGCCCCACAACATCGCCGCCATCGAGGCCGCCGCGGAACGCTTTCCCGACATCCCGCAGGTCGCCTGCTTCGACACCGGGTTCCACCGCGGGCAAGCTGCGGTCGCCCAACTGGTGCCGCTGCCGAGGGAGATCCGCGACGCCGGCGTGCAGCGCTACGGCTTCCACGGCCTCTCCTACGAGTACATCGCCTCCGTGCTCCCCGAGGTGGCGCCGGAGATCGCGGAGGGCCGGGTCATCGTGGCCCATCTCGGCAGCGGAGCCAGCCTCTGCGCCCTGAAGGGGAGGAAGAGCGTGGACTCGACGCTCGGCTTCACCGCGCTCGACGGCCTCTGCATGGGCACCCGGCCGGGAGCGGTCGATCCCGGCGCCATCCTCCATCTCTTCCAGACCCTGGGCCTCTCGGCCGCCCAGGTGGAGACCCTCCTCTACAAGAAATCGGGCCTGCTGGGGATCTCCGGGATCAGCAACGACATGCGGGACCTGCTCGGCAGCCCCGACCCCGGGGCCCGCCTGGCCGTGGACTACTTCGTCTATCAGGCCGCGAAGAGCGTCGGCGCCCTCGCCGCCGTGCTCGGCGGGGTGGACGCCCTGGTGTTCACCGCCGGCATCGGCGAGCGCTCCACCGAGATCCGGCGGCGGATCTGCGAAGCCTCGGCCTGGCTCGGCGTGGCGCTCGACGGCGCCGCCAACGGCCGCCATGAAACGCGGATCTCCGCGGCGGGCAGCCGCGTCTCCGTCTGGGTGATCCCGACCAACGAGGAATTGATGATCGCGCGGCACACCGGACGGTTGCTGGGGATCGCGGGCGCCGCCCGGGAGAGCGAGCCGCAAAGGAGCCTGAGATGACCCTACTGGCGCCGGAAAAGACCGAGGTGAGCAAAACCGAATCGCCCTGGGAAGGATTCAAGGGGCTGCTCTGGCAGCGGGAGATCAACGTCCGCGCCTTCATCCAGATGTGCTACACGCCTTACGACGGCGACGAGACGTTCCTGGCGCCGGCCACGGAGCGGACGAAGAAGATCTGGGAAATCCTGACCAAGCTCTTCGTGGAGGAACGGAAGAAGGGCGTCCTCGACATCTCCCAGAAACCCAGCTCGATCACCGCCCACTCTCCCGGCTACATCGACAAGGAGAACGAGATCATCGTCGGGCTGCAGACGGAGGCGCCGCTCAAGCGGGCGATCATGCCCAACGGCGGGCTGCGCATGGTGCTCAGCGCCCTGAAGGCGTACGGCTATGCCCCCGATCCCAACGTCGTGGAGGCGTTCACCAAGTATCGCAAGACCCACAACGAAGCCGTGTTCGACGCCTATACCGCCGACATCCGGAGCTGCCGGAATTCGCACGTGCTCACCGGCTTGCCGGACGCCTATGGCCGGGGCCGCATCATCGGCGACTACCGCCGGGTGGCGCTGTACGGCGTGGACCGCCTGATCGAGGGGAAGAAGCGGGAGAAGCTGGCCCTCGATGCCGAGCCCTCGACGGAAGAGATCATCCGCGACCGGGAGGAGCTCTCCGAGCAGCGCCGGGCGCTGGAGGAGCTCAGGGTCATGGCCGCGAGCTACGGCTTCGACATCTCGGGCCCGGCCCGCACCGCCCGCGAGGCCGTACAGTGGCTCTACTTCGGATATCTGGCGGCGGTGAAAGAGCAGAACGGCGCCGCCATGTCGCTGGGCCGCTGCTCCACCTTCCTCGACATCTACTTCGAGCGCGATCTCCAGGCGGACCGCCTCACCGAGAGCCAGGCCCAGGAGATCATCGACGACTTCGTCATCAAGCTCCGCATCGTGCGCTTCCTGCGCACTCCCGAGTACGACGAGCTGTTCGCCGGCGATCCCACCTGGGTCACCGAGTCGATCGGCGGCATGGGCGACGACGGCCGCTCGCTGGTGACCAAGACCAGCTTCCGCATGCTCCAGACCCTGTACAACCTGGGGCCGGCGCCGGAGCCCAACCTCACCATCTGGTACTCGCCGCGGCTCCCCGACGGCTTCCGGCGGTTCACGGCCAAGGTGGCGATCGACACCAGCTCCATCCAGTTCGAGAGCGACGAGATCATGCGCTCCGCCTGGGGCGACGACGGCGCCATCGCCTGCTGCGTGTCGCCGATGCTGGTGGGCAAGCAGATGCAGTTCTTCGGCGCGCGGGCCAACCTCGCCAAGTGCCTGCTCTACGCCATCAACGGCGGCCGCGACGAGGTCAGCGGCAAGCAGGTGGGGCCGGAAGAGGAGCCGGTGCGGGGCGAATGTCTCGATTTCGAGGACGTGGTCACGCGCTTCGACCGCATGATGGACTGGCTGGCGGGCGTCTACGTCAACGCCCTGAACGTCATCCACTACATGCACGACAAGTACTCGTACGAGCGCCTCGAGATGGCGCTGCACGACTACGCGCCGGTGCGCACCATGGCGTGCGGCATCGCCGGCCTCTCGGTGGTGGCGGACAGCCTCTCCGCGATCAAGCACGCGAAGGTGCGGGTGGTGCGTGACGACTCCGGGCTGGTGATCGACTACCCGACCGAGGGGACCTTCCCGATGTTCGGCAACAACGACAACCGGGTGGACCACATCGCGGCCTGGGTGGTCGGAGCGTTCATGAGCAAGATCCGCAAGCACCCGACCTACCGCAACGCCCTGCACACCCAGTCGATCCTGACCATCACCTCGAACGTGGTGTACGGCAAGGCGACCGGCAACACGCCGGACGGCCGGCGGCAGGGGGAGCCGTTCGCCCCCGGCGCCAACCCGATGCACGGGCGGGACAAGATCGGCATCCACGCCTCGGCGGCCTCGGTGGCGAAGATCCCCTACCGCGACGCGCAGGACGGCATCTCGCTCACCACCACGCTGGTGCCGACCGGCCTCGGCCGCACGGCCGAGGAACGGGTGACCAACCTCACGGCCATGCTCGACGCCTTCTTCGGCGTCACCGGCTATCACATGAACATCAACGTGCTCAACCGCGAAACGCTCCTCGACGCGATCGACCATCCCGAGAAATACCCTTCATTGACGATCCGGGTTTCGGGGTACGCCGTCAACTTCGTCCGGCTGACGCGGGAGCAGCAGATGGACGTCATCAACCGGACGTTCCACGGAGCCTGACCGCCATGCTCCTATTCCGGGAAGGAGAGTCTCGCATGCTGAAGCGCCTGGGCAGCACCGTTTTCCTGGCCGTCGTGTGCGCCGGTCTCGCCTTCGCCGCGGAGAAGCGGATCGTCCGTCCGCCGGGCACCCGGCCGGGGGGGAACTACAGCCAGGGGATCCTCGTCGGCGACACGCTCTACGTCTCGGGCCAGGGCGGCGAGGACAAGGACGGCAAGATCCCGGCCACCTTCGAGGCCGAGGTGAAACAGTCCCTCGACAACATCGGCACCGTCCTCAAGGCGGCCGGGATGTCGCCGGCCGACGTCGTGAGCGCGCAGGTGTACCTCACGGACGGCGCCCTGTTCCAGCGCATGAACACCGTGTACACGGCCTATTTCAAGGACCCGCGCCCGACCCGGACGACGGTCGTGGTGGCCGCGCTCGTGGGCGAGGGGCACGTCGAGATCACGGTGACGGCCCGCCGGACCGGCAAGCGGAAGGAGACATGACCATGGCCAGCGTGTCCAGCGGCAGGCCTGCCGGATTGACGGCGCTCACTGCGAAGGACCCGTTCGAGCTGCGGGTGGGGCTCGGCGACGACGTCCCGGAGCAGACCGTGCGCGAGGCGCTCGCCTCCGGCGACATGGGGTTCCTGCATTCCTTCACCACCGGCTCCACGGTGGACGGGCCCGGCGTGCGGGTGGTGGCGTGGACGACCGGTTGCATGTGGCGCTGCCGGTACTGCCACAATCCCGACACCTGGACCCTGAAGAACGGTGTCCCGGTGAGCTTGAAGCGGGCCGCGGAAGAGGTCCGCAAGTACCGTCATGGCCTCAAGGTGATGGCGGGCGGCTTCACGCTGAGCGGCGGCGAGCCGCTGATGCAGCACCGCTTCTCGGTGAAGCTCCTGGCCGCCGCCAAGGCGATGGGCGTCCATACGACAATCGAGACCAACGGCTTCTTCGGCGATCGTCTGTCGGACGCCGATCTCGACACCCTCGACCTCGTGATGCTCGGGCTCAAGACGTGGGATCCGCAGCGCCACAAGGACCTCACCGGACAGGAGCTCGCCCCTACGCTCGAATTCGCCCACCGGCTGGCTGCCCTCCGGAAGCCGGTATGGATCCGCTTCGTGCTCGTGCCGGGGCTGACGGACGACCCGGACGACATGGCGAGATCGGCCGCCTTCGCCGCCGGCCTCGGCAACGTGGAGCGCGTCGAGGTGCTGCCGTTCCACCAGATGGGCCGCTACAAGTGGCGGCGGCTCGGGCTCGAATACACGCTGGCGGACACCCTGCCGCCCACCGAGGAGGCCACCCAACAGGCGTGCGCCGTGTGGCGCGCGGCCGGGCTCAACGTGGTGTGAGGGCCCCCATCTCGCGCAGCAGCGGCTCCGCCGCTGCGCCGTGGAGGGTCTCCATCAGCCAGAGCATGTAGCGCACGTCCACGCTGATATTGCGCGCCACGTCCGGGTCGTAGCCGAAATCGTTGGCCACGTTCTCCCAGACGCGGTCGAAGTTCACCCCCACCAGCTCGCCCCGGCCGTTGACCACCGGGCTCCCGGAGTTGCCGCCCGTGGTGTCCGCATCGGCCAGGAAGTCGACCGGCACGTCCTTGAGCTTCGCGTCCGCCCAGCGGCTCGCGGGGGCTTTGGACGCCGCGGCCAGCAACTCGGCCGGCGCCGCGAACGGCTCCTCGCCCGTGCTCTTCTCGACCACGCCGCCCACGGTCGTCTGCGGCGTCATCCAGACGCCGTCGCGCGGGGCATACCCCTGCACGTGGGCGAAGCTGACGCGCAGGGTGCCGTTGGCGTCTGGGGCCACCGGCTTGCCGGCATGGGCGATCACCGCCCGCTGCCAACGGGGTCGCAGGCGCGAGACCGCCCCCTGGAAGCGGTCCTCCCGCTCCTTGAGATCGCGCAGCTCGCGGTCGAGCGCGAAGGCGAGGTCGAGCAGCGGATCGTGGCGGGCGCGGAGCTGCTCCTCGCTACCTGCGAACATCCGCTTGCGCTCCGCCAGATCGGTGACCTTCGTACGCGCGAGCAGATCGTCCACCCGGGCGCGGATCGCCGCGCGGTCACGGGTGCCGCCGAGGAGGCTCTCCACGGCCGGTACGCGGCTCCCCTCCGGCTGGTCGGCGAAGCGGGCGAGGACGTCGGTGAGCAGGGCGGCCTCCGTCGGCGGATGGATGCGCTTCTGATCGCGCTCCAGCCGCTCGCCGAGCCGCTCGCGGTTGCGCTCCTGATACTCCGGCTCCCGTTCCAGGTCCGGCTTCGCCTTCTCCCCGGTCCAGCGCGCCAACGTGAGCGCCAGCTCCAGCGGCTTGGGGCCGGACTTCATCTGATTCAGCAGGAAGTCGCGCTCCCAGGTGGCCCGCCGCTCGGCGATCAGCCGCGCCAGCTCGTCGTGCGCCGCCACGGCCTCCCGCTGCTCCGGCCGCTGCGCCGCCCAGGCGAGGATCTCCTCCTCCGACGCCGTCTTCCTCTCCAGGATGCGCCCGCGGCGGATGCCGGCCACCTGCCCGCGCGAATTCTTCTCGTTGTTGGCGAGCCCCTTGATGCGGTCGGCCAGCGCGATGCGCGCCGCGTCGTCCTGCTTCGAGGCGGCCTCCATCATGTCGATCCAGACGCGGTAGAGGGCGGCCCGCCGCGGATAGAAGAGCTCGGCCCGCTCCCGCATCTCGGCCTCGGTCCAGGAGCGGAACGTCTGGCCGGGATACCCGGCGACCATCACGAAGCCGCCCGGCTCGAGGCCGCGCGGCGCCACGGGGAAGAAATGCCGCGGCCGGTAGGGCACGTTGGCGTCCCCCTTGGGCGCCGGCTGGCCGTCCGGGCCGGCGTAGACGCGCAGCAGGGCGAAATCCCCCACGTGGCGGGGCCAGCTCCAATTGTCGACCTCGCCGCCGTAGTCGCCCACGGCCCGCGGCGGCGCGTAGACCAGCCGCACGTCCGGAAACTCCAGGCTGTCGACCAGCACGTAGCGCAGCCCGCCGTCGAACGCCGCCACCTGGCAGCGGTGGTGCTCGGCCTTCTCGCACGCCGCCACCATCTCCTTCTGCTTGCGCTCGATCGCCCGGTGGCGTGCCAGATCGTCGGCGCCGGCGGGCACCGCGGCCTCGACCTCGCGGGTGACGTCGGTCATGCGGTGGGGGAGGGTGGCGCGGACGCCCGAGCCCGGCAGCTCCTCGGCCGGCGTGCGGGCGAGGAAGCCGTGGGTGATCAGGTCCCGCTGCGGGGTCGAATGCTGCTGGAGGATCGAGAACGCGCAGTGATGGTTGGTGATCATCAGCCCCTGGGAAGAGATGAAACCGGCCGAGCACCCCTCGATGCGCACCGCCGCCTCCAACAGGCCGGCGCCGTCCTGCGTCCACAGCTTCTCCGGTGGGATCGCGAGCCCCAGCTCCCGAAGCCACTGCGGATCGTGCTCCAGCACCTGCTCGGGGGTCCACTTGCCTTCCACGGCGAACGCTCCTGACGCGGCCCACAGGCCGAGGGTGAATGCGGCAATGACAGGGATTCTCATGGCGGGGGAGTGTATCGTAGGCTTGCCCAGGCCATGATCCCGGATCCCAAACCCCGGCAAGGCGCGCGCCTGCTGCTCCGCGCACCGCGAGCCGAGGACGAGCAGGAATTCCTCTCCCTTGTCGCGAGCAGCCAACGATTGCTCGGCCGCTGGGTCTCTCCTCCCGCCGACGCGGAGCGGTTCGCGGCCTACCTTCGGCGCAGCCAGGAGAGCACCTTCGAAGCGCTGCTGCTCGTCCGCCGGGAGGACCGCGCCCTCCTCGGCGCCGTGAACCTGAGCGAGATCGTGCGCGGGGTTTTTCTGAGCGCGTATCTGGGTTACTGGATCGGCGCGCCCTACGCCCGCCAGGGCTACATGCGCGAGGGGCTCGGGCTGGCCCTCGATCACGCCGTGAAAACCCTACGCTTACACCGCCTGGAAGCGAACATCCAGCCGGCCAACACGGCTTCGAAACGGCTGGTCGAGAGCCTGGGCTTTCGCCGGGAAGGTTTTTCCCCCCGATACCTCAAGATCGGCGGCCGCTGGCGGGATCACGAGCGCTGGGCCATCCTGAAAGAGGATTGGCGGGCTACCCACCCACATTCGCCACCGCGATGATCTGCTCCGGATTGTCGCTGAACGGCCCGGCGAAGTCGCTGGGGGATTTCCCGTTGGGCGACCACTTGTAGATCTTGTTGTTTTTGCGGCTGCAGGTATAGATGTTGCCGCCGGCGTCCACGGTGATCCCCGAGAGCTTGTCCAGCTTGGAGTCGTGGATCAGGACGTTGGCCTGGAAATTCTTCTTGGCCACGTTCGTGACGTCGTAGGTGAAGAGCCGTTGATTGCCCGGGCTGCCGATATAAAGGGTGGAATTCGCGGCGTTGAAGAAGAGGGCGACCGGGTCGTTGATGGAATGGTTGCTCGACTGGGTGATCGCTCCCAGGAAGGCGCCGCTCGTGGCGTCGTAGACGCCGATCCGGTTCTTCCCCTCGTCGGCCACGAAAAGATGGCCGGCGTTGTCGAAGGCGAGCCCCCGTACCGAATGGGTGGAGCTGCCCGAGCTGGCGAACGTCAACCCCCCCTGGGACGTGGGCACGGGCGTGAACTTCGGCACCTTCTTGTCCGCCGAGTAGGCCGGCACGAAGGTCCCCGGATTGAATGTGCCCGAGGGGTAGCTCTGCTGGAGGAACGGCGAATTGGGCATGGCCTGGCCGGCCTGTTGACTCGCCGGGCCGTAAAAGGCGGTGGCGACGTTGGTGTCCTGGCTGGTCACGTAGAGGTTGCCGTTGCCGTCGAAGGCCGGCTGATAGGGGTGGACGAGGCCCGAGGAGGACTGCGGCGTGGCGTACTGGCCGAGGAATGAACGCGTGTAGCCGCCGCTGGAGGTCGTGGCGCTGAGCTGGAGGATCGCCGAGTGGCTCTTCTGCGCCTGGCAGACGTAGAGCTTGCCGTCCGGACCGAAGGCCATGCCGCGCAGCTCCAGATACGTCTGGCTCGGATCGAGCACCGTCGTCGACAGGGTCTTGCCGCTGGTGGAAAGGGCATAGACGTTGGTGATCGGCTGCGACGACTTCGACGACTCTCCCGAGAAGGAGACGTAGAAGCCCGGATTCTGCGCGCCGGCCGCCACGGGCAGCGCGAGGAGGACGGCGAGGAGCGCCGTCCGGAGGAGCTTGAAGGCCGGCATGGGTCATCCTCCCTTCAGAGGCTGCGGGATTGGAGCACGTCTAAGAATAGTATAACGGATTCCGAGAAACCCCGCCCGACGGCGGACCCGGGCCTATGATCCGTACCGTTCCACCGCCAGGTCCACGATCCGCTGCACCAGCTCCGGAAACTCGATCCCCATCGCCCTGGCGCCCATCGCGAGCTCGCTGCTCTCTTCCAGATAACAGCTCGCGTTGACCTCGATCACGTAGATCTCTCCGGCCTCGGTGAGGCGGAGGTCGACGCGGCCGTAATCGCGCACGCGGAGGGCGCGGTAGGCGTCGAGCGCGGCTTTCTGGAGCTTCGCCCGGAGCTCGTCGGGGACGTCGGCGAGGACGGATTTGGTCCCTTTATATTCGACGCTGTTCTTCTTCCATTTGGCCTTGGTGCCGGCCACGTGCGGCAGCCCCTCGGGGAGGCCGGAGAAGTCCATCTCGACGGGCGGAAACGCGATCGGCTCGCGGTTGCCCAGGATGCCGATATAAAACTCCCGCCCCTCGATGTACTCCTCGACCAGGGCGCTGTCGCCGATCTTTTCGTGGATCATGACCACGCGTTTCATCAGCGAGATCGCGTCGCGCACTAGCGACTCGCCGTCGATGCCGATCGAGGCGTCGGCGGTGAGCGGCTTCACGAAGAGGGGCATGCGGAGCTTGCCCGCCGCCTCCAGGTCCGCGTCCTTGCCGAAGATGGCGAAGTGGGGGTACTGGACCCCCTCGAAGGCGAGCACCTTCTTGGCCAGCCCCTTGTCCTGGCGCAGGTAGAGCTCCCCCGGGCCGCCGCCGGTATAGTGGATGCCGAGGAGGTCGAGCACCGCGGCCACCCCGGAGTCGCCGTTCAGCGAGTCGCCGAAGGTCTCCGCCAGGTTGAAGACGAGGTCGGGCTGGCGCCGGGAGAAGCCGGAGACGAATTTCCGCAGGTCGTCGTGCACGCCGAAGATCGACACGCGGTGCTTGTTCTTGCGCAGGGCCGACGCGACCTGGTCGACCACGACGTCGTAAGATTTGGGATCGTCGCTTTCGAGACTTCCGAGGACGGTGATTTTCATTGCACCCGTCCGGTAAAGCAAGGGACATGCCGAAGGGCATTCCTCTTGCAATCTCCCTCCGAGGAGGTAGTGGATGGACCGGTTGAAGACGAAGGGATTGCGTGGGTTGACCGTCGGCCTGGCGCTGATCCTGCCCGCCGTCTGGGGGTGCTCGACCAACCCCGCGACCGGCAGGCCTCAGCTCGCCCTGATCTCCGAGCAGCAGGAGATTGAGCTCGGCCGCGACTACGACCAGCAGATCCAGCGCCTGCTCGGGGTCTATCCGGACCCAAAGCTCCAGGAGAATGTCGACCGGATCGGGCAGAAGCTGGCCGCGGGGTCGGAGCGCAAGGACCTCGCCTGGACCTTCCGGGTGGTCGACGATTCGGTGGTGAACGCCTTCGCGCTGCCGGGGGGGCACGTCTACGTCACCCGCGGGCTGATGACCCATCTGACGTCGGAGGCCGAGCTCGCGGCGGTGCTCGGCCACGAGATCGGCCATGTCACCGCCCGTCACAGCGTGACGCAGATGAGCAAGCAGCGCCTCGCCAAGATCGGGGTCCTCGCCGGGGCCCTCATCAGCCCGACGCTGGCCGGCTTCGCCGCTCATGGGCTCGACGTGCTGTTCCTCAAGTACAGCCGGGACGACGAGCGCCAGGCCGACGACCTGGGGCTGCGCTACATGGTCGCGCAGGGGTACGACCCGCGCGAGATGCCGCGGGTCTTCGAGGTCCTGCGCCGGGTGAGCGAGGGGCAGGGGGGGCAGCGGATCCCGGAGTGGCAGTCCACCCATCCTTCCGAGGAGGAGCGTATCCGCGCCACCAGCGCCGCGGTCGCCCGGCTCGGCAACGACTTTCGCGGGCGCGTGGTGGGCCGCGAGGAGTATCTCCGGAGCCTCGACCACGTCGCCTTCGGCCGGAATCCGCGCGAGGGATATTTCCTGGGGAGCACCTTCGTCCAGCCGGCGCTCGCCGCCGAGATCCGCTTCCCCGAGGGCTGGAAGACGGCCAACGGGCGGTCGTCGGTGGAGGCCGTCGCCCCGAAGCAGGACGCCGTGCTGGTGATGACCCTCTCCGGGGAGGCCTCGTGGCGCAAGGCCGCGCGGGAATTCTTCCTTCATGCGGGGATGGAGAGCGGAGAGACGTTGAGCATGGAGGTGAACGGCCAGCCGGGGGTGGTGCGGACGTTCGGCCTCGCGGACACGGACGCCGGGGACCTGCAAGGGGTCGCCGGGTTCATCGAGTATGGCGGCCGGGTCCACCAGATCCTCGGCATCACGCGGGCGCAGGACTGGCAACGCTACCAGGAGGCCCTGACCGCCGCCGTGGAGAGCTTCCGCCCGGAGATCGACCGCAGCCTGCTCGACGTGCAGCCGAAGCGGCTGGAGATCGTCACCCTCCCCGCCGCCATGACCCTGGAGGAATTCTCCCGGCGCTACCCCTCGACGGTGGATCTCAAAACTCTCGTCCTCATCAACCAGGCGGACGCGGCCACGGGCTTCGCCGCGGGGGACGAGGTCAAACGGGTGGTCGGCGGGGAGCTGCCGGAGGGGGCGAAGCTATAGGAGCCGCCGCAGCCGCGCCGCCTCCCGCCCCACCGGGATCTCCCGTCCATCGATCCGCGCGACCGGCAGCACGCCGATCAGGCTGTTCATCAACAACAGGCCGTCCGCCGCGGCGAGATCTTTGAGGGTGAGGAGCCTTTCGCGGAGCGCTCCCCGTTCGAGCAGGCGGCGGCGGACGGTCCCCGGGAGGCACCCTTCGCTCTCGGGAGGGGTGACGATCCCCTCGGGCAGGACCAGGGCGACGTTGCTCCGCGACCCCTCGGCCAGCCGGCCGTGCTCGTTGAGGAGCAGGGCCTCGAAGGCGCCTTGGGCCTCCGCCTTACTAAGTGCCACCCGATTATTTTGGTAGCAGAGGCTCTTCAGGCCGGCGAGCGGAGAGCGGGAGTCGATGCGGCAGTCCGTGAGCAGGATGGCGGCGACGCTTTCTCCCGGCGGCTCGTAGGGGGACGCGGTGATCAGGCAGGTGGGGCCGGCGGCGGTCCCGCGCGTGATGGTGATCCGCAGCCGCGCCAGGGGCCGGGGGGCCGCCTTCGCCACCTCGTTGACGGCGTGGCCGAGGTCGCAGCGGCTCTCGGGCGTGTCGATCGCCAGCCGTTCCAGGCCGGCGAGGAGGCGGTCGAGGTGCGCGGAGAGGTCGCGCGGCCGGCCGCCGTCCACCCGCAGGGTCTCGAACAGGCCGTCGCCGAAGAGGAAGCCGGCGTCGTCCGGCGCGATGCGGACTTCCCCGGCCGGGACGAGCCGTCCGTTCCAGTACGACAGGCTCATCCCGCCTCCCGCGCTCCCAGGGCGGCGAGGAAGGCGCGGGCCTTGGCCGCGCTCTCGGCGAATTCGAGCTCGGGGTCCGAGTCGGCCACCACGCCGCAGCCGGCGTGATAGGCGATCCGGCCACGCGCGGCCGCGGCCGTGCGGATGGCCACCGCCAGCTCCAGATCGCCGCTCAGCGAGATCCACCCGAGCGCGCCCATGGCCGGGCCGCGCCGCCGTTCCTCTTCTGCGGCGATGGCGGCCATGGCCTGGATCTTGGGCGCGCCGGTGATCGAGGCGGGAGGAAAGGCGGCGCGGAGGAGCTCCGGCGCGCCCGCGTCCGGCCGCAGGCGCCCGCGCACCGTGGAGACGGTGTGATGGAGGGTCGGCAGGCTCATCAGCTCGGCGTGGCCCGTCACCTCGACGCTGCCGGTGGCGCAGACCCGCCCGAGGTCGTTGCGGACCACGTCCACGATCATCGTCAGCTCGGCGCGGTCCTTCTCGCTCTCCAGCAGCTCGCGGACGAGCGCCTTGTCCTCCCGCGGGTTGGCCCCGCGCGGCCGGGTCCCCTTGATCGGGCGCGACTCCACCTCTTCCCCGCGCACCGCGAGGAACAGCTCCGGCGAGATCGACAGCACGGCCCGTCCCTTGCCGAGGTCGAGGAAGGCACCGTAGGCGGCCGGGCTGGCGGCGCGCAGGCGGTGGTAGAGCGGCCAGAGGTGAGCCGGAGCGATCTCCGCCTCCAGGCGGCGGCAGAGGTTCATCTGGAAGATTTCCCCCGATGCGATGCGCTCGACGATCCGCGTCACCGCCGCCTCGAAGCCTCCGCGGCTGGGGCGGCTGATCACGCCGTCCCGCGCGAGCGGGCCTTCCGGGACCTCGGGCCCGCTCCGCCGGCGGGCGGCGGCCAGGAGCTGCTCGGCCTCGAAGGCCGGCCAGTCGCGCCAGGCGTCCGTGGCATCCAGGGTCCAGCTCCGGCCGTCCCAACGCAGGATGGCGTCGTAGAGGGAAAGATGGAGATCGGGGAGGCCGAGGTCGTCCTCCGGCGGCGGGGGGAGGGACTCCAGCTCTCCCCCCAGCTCGTAGCCGAGATAGCCCACCAGCATGGCCCCCGTCCCTCCCCAGACGTCGAAGGCCGCGTCCAGCAGGTCGAAGCCGGAGGCGGCGAAGGTGGCGCGCCCCTGGGGACCGCTCACCGTGGCCCGGCCGTTGCGGACGGCGAGCGTCGCCAGCGGCCGGGAGCCCAGGCGGTGACCGCTCGCGGCGCCGTCCAGCCAGGAGAAGCCCGGCTGCTCCCGCAGCTCCTCGGCGACCTGCTCGGGGCCGGGCGGCCCTTTCGGTCCGGGGACCCGCAGGGGCGTCTTCGAGCCCCGCGATCCCGGACGGGGCGGGGGAAGGAGGGCCTGGAGCCGGTGGACGAGCCGCTCGCGCCGTTTCCCGGAGGGGCGGTCGGACCACATGGAGAGGGAGCCGCGGTCAGCGGGAGGTGGTGTCGACCCGCAGCCGCTCGGCCGCCGCCACGTCCGCGAGCAGATCCGCCCACTTTCCCGCGTCGGGAGCGGGCTGGGGCGGCTCCACCAGGCTCGACTCCGCATAGGCGTAGTTGATAGGGAGGAGGTAGGCGCCGTCCGGCTGGATCGCCACCAGCCCCACGACGCGCCCCTGGTAGTCGAGCACCGGGCCGCCGTCGCTGCCGGACGGGGGGTGGCCTTCGAGGGCCAGGTAGGCAATCCCCTGGATCTGTCGGGTGGTCGCGCCGAGCTTCCCCTCCAGGAGCATCGGCGCGCCGTCCGTCGGGACCGCGAAGACGAGCGGATCGCCGCCGCGCAGCGCCGCGGCGTCGCCGAGTTGGAGGGGCTCCGCCTTGAGGTCGGGGACGTTGACGAGAGCCAGGCCGATCCCACTGTCCTGCTTGGCGACCTCGGCGTCGACGGGAGCGCCGTGGGTGAGGGCCAGGCCGGGAGCGACCAGGAAGCCGGAGATCAGCCGGCCGCCCGCGGCGTGGAAATTCACCACCGCGGGCAGGGCCAGAGCAGACAGCTCCTGAAGCGTGAGGGTCCTGGGCCAGGGGCTCTTCGGCTCGACGGCTGAGATGGGCCCGGGCCGGTGGACGGGGGAGCGGAACGGCTCGGCCTTGGAGCGCATCCCCAGCAGCAGGGCCAGGAGAGCCGCCACGCCGAGGCCGGCGGTCACGAAGCCCCGCAGCCGTGAAGGGGGCTTTTGCTCCGTCTGGACGGCCGTGAGCTCCGCGTGGAGGCCCAGCCCGGCCAGCCGCTCATTCAGTCGATGGGCGGCCAGCCGTGAGGCGCTCCGCGCCAGCACGGGCCGGTCGGAGCCCAGGCTCTGTTGCAGGGTGGAGAAGGGGAGCGCCGGCGGGCCGAACGCGGCGATCTCGCGCGCCAGCCCATAGCGGGCCCGGGGCTCGGCGACGGGCGCCGCCAGCACCACGTCGACCAGGAGGCTCTCCTGGCAGGCCGGACAGGCCTTCAGCGAAAGGGCGGCGGGCTCGCCGCAGCACGGGCAGGGCTCCCGCTGTGCATCGGACATCGCATCGAACATCGCGAAGGATTGTATATCGCTACTTGGGCCTGGGCACCGTCTTCAGCCGCTCCAGCACGCGCGTCGCGATCTGGCGGGCGCGGTCGAGCTGATCGGTGCCGTCCGGGCTCTGCACGGTGATGATGAGCTGCAGGTTGCCCGTCACCACGTGGAGCTGCTGGATGCGCCCGCCCACCCAGAGGGCGGCGTCCCCCAGCCCCCGGACGTCCTCCACCTTGCCGGCGGACATCGAGCTGAGCGCGGAGCGGCTCGACGCCAGGAAGTCCCTGGCCGCCGAGGCGCTGCGGTGCGGTCGGATGAGCAGGCTCAGGATGCGGGGCTGGTCGAGAGAGCCGCTGTTGTAGATGCACTCCAGGGGGTTGCGCCCCTTGGCCTCGTCGATGGTGCTGCTCATGGCGGCGAGCGTCTCGCCCGCGATCGCCTGGGCGTCCTGGTCGGTGAAGAGCTGGCAGGCGTCGACCTTGAGGGGCTCGCTGGCTTTGGAATCAACGCCGCCGCGGCAGCCCGCGAGCGAGGCGGACAGCGCGGCGGCGAGCAGGAACGGCGCGATGAGGAGCCGAGTGGACGTGGTCACCTGGAATCCCTCCCTGGGTTCAGGGAGGGATTCTATCCCGGCTCACTGGATCTCGATCCGGCGACCCTGACGCTGCTCCTGTTGCGGCAGCGGAAGCGTGACCTCCAGGACGCCGTCCTTGAAGTTGGCCTTCGCCTGATCGGGGTTGACCCCCTGAGGCAGCGGGACGGTGCGGTAGAACTGGCCGTAGCTGCGCTCGCTGCGGTAGACGCCCCCATCGTTCCGCTCCTGCTCCTGGCGCCGCTCCCCGCGCAGCACGAGGAAGTCGTCGTGGATCTCCAGGTGGACGTCCTCCTTCTTCATCCCCGGCAGGTCGGCGCAGACCACGAGGTTGCCGTCCCGCTCCGAGACCTCGACCTGGGGATACCAGAGGCCCTGCCCCATTCCGGTGGAGCTCGAGGGCGCGGAGAGGTTTGAAGATCGCGAGCGGCCGCCCGTGAGGTCGCCGAAGAGGCGGTCCATCTGATCCATCATCGAGCGCATCATCCCGAAGGGGTCCCCGAGCAGGGAGAGGGGGCTCAGAGGGGAGGCGCCGCCACGGGTCAGCCCCTGGGACGGCGCGCCGCCCGTGGTCCGTGGTGAGCCGGTGCCGGCGCTGGTGCCGGTGGCACCGCTCCCCAGGGTGTTGGAGGTTGAAGCGCCGCCCGCCTGCGGCGAGCCCGCCGCGGCCTGTGTCTGGTGGTGCTCCGGGCCCTGGGTGATCGTCGCGGTGCCGGTCTGTGCCGTGTCCTTCATCTCAGCGGTGTCCGTGGGCATGATCATCCTCCTTTCACCCCGCTTCAATTGCAAGAACGGCTCCATGGGATATAAAGGGATCGGGGGGTTGTAGGATGGAAGGACACCGGCCGCTGCGCCTGAGCGTGCTTGATCAATCGCCGATCGCGGAGGGCTCGACCGGTGGCGACGCGCTGCGGAATTCGATCGATCTCGCGCGCTGGACCGACGGGCTCGGCTACCACCGCTACTGGGTCGCCGAGCACCACGGCACGCCCATGCTGGCCTGCGCCAGCCCCGAGGTGCTCATCGGCACGATCGCGGCCGCCACCTCCCGGCTGCGGGTGGGGAGCGGCGGCGTCATGCTCCCGCACTACAGCCCGTTCAAGGTCGCCGAAGCCTTCAGCATGCTGAGCGGCCTCTTCCCCGGGAGGATCGACCTCGCCGTGGGCCGGGCGCCGGGGACCGACCAGCGGACCGCCGTGGCCCTCCAGCGCGACCGCCGCGAGCTCGCGCCGGACGACTTCCCGCAACAGCTCGCCGAGCTGCTGGCCTACCTCGGCGACACAATGCCGCCGGATCACCCCTTCGCGCCGCTGGCGAAGACGCTGCCGGGCCTGCCCGAGCGCCCCGATCCCTGGCTGCTGGGCTCGTCCCCCCAGAGCGGGATCTGGGCCGCGGAGGTCGGGCTGCCCTACGCCTTCGCCGATTTCATCCACGCGGTGGGAGGCCCGATCGCGAAGCGTTACCGCGAGCAATTTCAGCCCTCGAAGTGGTGCGCGGAGCCGCGGGTGATCGTCGCCGTGTCAGCCATCTGCTCCGAAACCGACGCCGAGGCGGAGCGGCTGGCCGCCAGCACCCGCATGGCGATCTCGCTCCTGTACCGCGGACGTCTGATCCCCGTGCCGCCGGTCGAGACGGCCCTGCGCTTCCTCGCCGAGCAGGGCGGTCCCTCCCTGCCTCCGGGACGGCGGGCCATCATCGGCTCGCCATCCAAGGTGCGGGAGGGGATCGAAGAGGTGGCGCGCGAGTATGGGGCGGGGGAGGTGATGGTGGTGACCATCACCTGGGAGCACGCCGCCCGCCGGCGCTCGTATGAGCTGATCGCGGAAGAACTCGGGTTGCCGCGCGCTTAGGAGATCGTTTCCCTTCGCGCGCCGTCCACCACCCATTTGCCGTTCTTGAGGCGCACCCGGTAGGACTCTGTGGAAGAGCTGAGGTTGCCCTCCCAATAGCCGCCGCTCACCCAGACCTCGGTATCGCTCCGCCAGTCGTACCGCTGGACGCGGAAGAAGAGGTCGTGCCCCGACTTCCGCTGGCACTCATCGGAGCTCAGGACCTGCGGGTGGTTTCCATCGAAGCGTTGGAGAAATGTCGCGTCGGGCGGGCGCTCGTTGGGGAACGAGAGGCAATAGTGATCCGCCTTCTGTTGGATGGACGAGGCGTTGTGCCCGAACTGATAGCGAAACACCGCCTCGGCGATGTCGGTCTCGGCGGTGAGGCGGCCCGGCCCGGAAGGGGGCGGGGGAGCGCTGGAGGCGCAGGCTACTGAGAGGGTTAGGGCGAGCAGGAGGCAGGTGGTCTTGAACGCGCCCGATTTCACTTCAGAGATCCTCTTCGGTAAGGCCGGTCTGTTTGAGAAGAGTTGAGAGTAGCCCACGCCCCAGGCTTCTCCCCGATTGGACCGGCACGGTGACGTTGACATGATCCTGTTTGCTCCAGGTCTGATGGCTGCCACGCGTGCGGAGATGTTTCCAACCGTTTCGCGCGAGAGCACGGCAGAATTCGGCCCCCGTTATGTTTTTCACGAGTCGGAGGCCATTTCCAGGAGACTGATACGGATGGCGGTTGTGTCCACATCCAGGTGACAGGCGATCGCCTCCGCCAGATTCTGGTAGACCTCGTCCAGCGTGTCTCCCTGGGTGAAGCATCCCGGAAGCTCTGGAACCTCGGCCCAGTATCCCCCTCCCGTCTCAGCGTGGACCACGGCCCTGAAGCTCGTCTGGACCTGGGGGGGCAGCCTGGATGGTTCGCTCATGCCATTCTCCTCTGCCCAATGATACTGGAAACCTCTACCGCACCCGCCGCCGCCTGTTCCGGATGTAGTCCGCCAGGATGAACTCCCCCAGATTGTACGGCGAGGCGAAGTAGGCCCGGCCGCGGTTGATCTGGGTCAGCTTCTCCACGAACTGGGTGAGCATGGTGTCGGTCGCCAGCATGAAGGTGGTGATCACCACCTTCTGGCGGCGGCAGAGGTCGGCCTCTTCCAACGTGAGGTTGACGATCCGCATGTCGAGCCCGAAGGGGTTCTTGTAGATCCGCCCGTTCTCGGTGATCGCCGAGGGCTTGCCGTCGGTGATCAGGAAGATCTGCTTGTTCGGCTGCTTCTGCCGGGCGAGGATGCTGCGCGAGAGCTGCAGGGCGTCGCGCGTGTTGGTGTGGTACGGGCCGGCCTGGATGTACGGGATCTCCGAGAGGAACACCTGCTCGGCCTGGTCGCCGAAGAGCACCACCGAGAGGTCGTCCTTGGGGTACTTGGTGGTGATCAGCTCGGTCAGGGCGAGCGCCACGGTCTTGGCCGGGGTGATGCGGTCCTCGCCGTAGAGGATCATCGAGTGGCTGATGTCGATGGCCACCACCGTGGCGCAGGAGGTCAGGTGCTCGGTCTCGTAGACCTCCAGGTCCTCCTCCAGCAGGCTGAACTCATCGCTCTGCTCGCGGCGGAAGGCGTTCTGGAGCGAGCGGGAGGAGTCGAGCAGATGGATGTCGTCGCCGAAGGAGTAGGGTCGCGTCTCGGGGAGGCGCTCGATCCCCTCGCCGGCGGCGCGGATCTGGTGATAACCCGGGCTCGTCTTGTCGAGGGTCGAGAAGATCTCCTCGAAGGCGCTGCGACGGATCTTGCGCTCGCCGCCCGTCGTGAGCTGTAGGGCGCCCTCGTTGTCGCGGGCCACCAGGCTCTGATTCTCCAGGCTGGCGAAGAACTGCTCGAGATCGATCTCCTCGGGCAGATGCCCCTGCTGCTGGAGGTAGCGCATCCAGTCCATCGCCTCCTCCACGTCGCCGCCGGTCGCCAGCACGAGCTGGTTGAACAGGCGCAGGAGGTCGAGCCCGGCGAGGAGCTGCTGGATCAGCTCGGGATCGAGGTAGAGATATTGATGCCGCATGGTCCTGCCTGCTCCGTGATCAGTTGACGTCCCCGCGATCCCGGCCGCCGGACCCCCGGCGGGGCTTGAGGAGCTGGAACTTGACCATCTCCTTGTAGCTGATCTGGCTGTCCAGGTCCTGGCGGGCGAGCTTGAGGTGCTGGTGGAGCCCTTCGAGCACCATCTCGGCGGCCAGGGCCCGCTCCTCGCGGGTCCGGCCGTTGCGCGAGACGAGCTCCTTCAGGCCCGGCACCTTGTAGACCTCGGTCTCGTAATCGGCGAACGGCTGCTCGTCGGAGACGGTCACGGAGCTCCCGTCCGCGAACCAGCGGATCATGCGGGCGTAGGGGCCCTTGTCGTCCTCGCCGCCGCTGCCGGCCTCCTTGCCGACCTCGGGGAAGCGCTTGTCGAAGATCTTCTTGACCGCCTGCCCGATGAGCCGCCGGGCCACCACCTCGGCCCCCTGCTGCTCCCCCTCGTAGACCATCTCGACCTTGCCGGTGATGGCGGGCAGCAGCATCTGCAGATCGCTCAGGCGCGGGTAGACCGGGTTGTCGCGGGTGGCGAGCGCCCGCCGCTCCAGGTTCGAGGCCAGCAGCTCCAGCGCCGAGATGGCCACGCGGGCCGAGACGCCGGACGACTGGTCGACCAGGTCGCTCTCGCGGGCCGCGAGGCTGATCTCCTCGACCAGCACGCGGACCTCCTCGGGGATCACCACGTGGGGGATGTCGCGCTCGGTCCAGGCCTCCTGGCGGGTGATGTCCGCCGCCACCGCCACGTCCGGCGGATAGTGGGTGAGGATCTGCGACGAGATGCGGTCCTTGAGCGGCGTGATGATGCTGCCGCGGTTCGTGTAGTCCTCGGGGTTGGCCGAGAAGACCATCATGATGTCGAGCGGGATGCGCACGGGGAAGCCGCGGATCTGGAGGTCGCGCTCCTCCAAGATGTTGAACAGGCCCACCTGGATGCGCGGCGCCAGGTCGGGCAGCTCGTTGATGGCGAAGATGCCGCGGTTGGTGCGCGGGATGATCCCGAAGTGGATCACCTCCGGATCGGCGAAGGTGAGCTTGCGGGTCGCCGCCTTGATCGGGTCGATGTCGCCCAGGAGGTCGGCGATCGAGACGTCGGGCGTGGCCAGCTTCTCGTTGTAGCGCTGCTCGCGGCTCATCCATTCGACGGGCGCGTCGTCGCCGGCCTCCTCGGTCAGGCGCTGGCCATAGGTGGAAATGGGGGCGAGCGGATCGTCGTTCAGCTCGGAGCCGGTGAGCACCGGCACCTCTTCGTCCAACAGGGTGACGAGCGAGCGCAGGATGCGGGTCTTCGCCTGGCCGCGCAGGCCGAGGAGGATGAAGTCGTGGCCGGCGAGCAGGGCGTTGACCACCGCCGGGATCACCGTGCGGTCGTAGCCCAGGATGCCGGGGAAGAGCGGGCCGCCACTGGCGAGGCGGGCCCGCAGGTTGTCGCGGATCTCCTGCTTGATCGAGCGCGGCCGGTAGCCGGCGTCGCGCAGGGCGCCGAGGGTCTTGATCTGGGACGTGGGCCTGGAAAGCTGCATCAGTCTTGTAGCTCCTGGAGCCAGCGCTCGGCGTCGATCGCCGCGCGGCAGCCGCTGCCGGCGGAGGTGATCGCCTGGCGGTAGATCGGGTCCGTGGCGTCCCCCGCGGCGAAGACGCCCGGCACGCTCGTCCGGGTGGTCGGCTCCTGGACCTGGATGTAGCCGACGTCGTTCATCTCCAGCTTGCCGCGGAAGAGGTCGGTGTTGGGCTGGTGGCCGATGGCGTAGAAGACCCCCTGCGTGGGGTAGAAGCTCTCGAGCTCGGTCCGCTTGTTGTGCAATTTGACTCCAGTGACGCCCCCCTCGCGGGTGCCCACGATCTCGGTGACCACCGAGTCCCAGATCCAGGCGATCTTCGGGTTGGCGAAGGCGCGGTCCTGCATGATCTTGGAGGCCCGCAGCTCGCGGCGGCGGTGGATGATGGTCACCTTGCTGGCGAACTTGGTCAGGTAGGTGGCCTCCTCCATGGCCGAGTCGCCGCCGCCGATGACGACGATCTCCTTGTCGCGGAAGAAGAAGCCGTCGCAGGTGGCGCAGGCGGAGACGCCGTAGCCCATCAGCTCAGCGTCCCCCGGGATGCCGCCCAGCTTGGCGGTGGCCCCGGTCGAGACGATCAGGGCGTCGCAGCGGTAGGTGTCCTCGTCGGTGCGGAGGGTGAAGGGGCGCTTTTCGAGGTCGATCTCGACCGCCCGCTCGAACTTGACCTTGGTGCCGAAGCGCCGGGCCTGCTCGCGCATGCGGTCCATCAGCTCGGGGCCGAGGATCCCCTCGGGGAAGCCGGGGAAGTTCTCGACGTCGGTGGTGATGGTGAGCTGGCCGCCGGGCTGGTTCCCCTCGAGCACGAGCGGCGCCAGGTCGGCCCGCGCGGCGTAGAGCGCCGCCGTGAGGCCGGCCGGGCCCGAGCCGAGGATGATCACCCGGTGGTAGTTGCTGACGTTGTGGGGGCCCTGCTCGGGACTGGACATCGGGGTCGTTCCCCTCCTGGGAGCCATAGATAAAATTGCCTCGCGGCCGCGAGGCGAGCGTGGGCCTCAGTTTATACCAGCGGCCCAACCGGGGACCGGAGCCGGCAAGGAACGGTCCGCAGGCTACAACAAGCCCCTGCCGGGGGGCATTCCGCGGCTAGCGGCAGGAGGGCCAGGCGAGCGGCGTCATCTTGGGCGAGACCTCGAGGTACAGGACGCCGTTGTAGAGCTGTCGCGGATCCACCACGTAATAGCCGAGCCCCCGCCGGCCTGGAGGGATGTAGGGATCGCTGGTGCCGGGGAAGGCCAGGTCCACGAGGAGGGTCGGCTCGCCGAGGACATGGAGGAGCTCCTCGACGGAGCCGGGGAGGGGTGGGTCGGCGGCGCCGCAGCCGACCCTGAGCCAGTCGATGTCCATCTCGTGGGCGACCAGCGCGAGGTTGACGTAGGACGTTCCCAGGCTCTGAGCGAGGTAGCTGCCCATGGGCTGCGCCCCGCCGATCTCCCCCTTCGAGAGATGGAAGTTGTGAGCCCAGACCACCGTCTTGGCCTTGGGGACGCGCAGCCCTCGCAGCACCCCGAAGGCATAGGCCATCGCCTGGTCGCGCGCGTTGAGGGACAGCGCGGTGCTCCTGGTGTAGTAGTAGCTCTCATCCTCCCAGGCGCGCAGACCGGTGAGGTTGAGCTTCGCGATCTCGAAGTCCTTCTGCGAGGTCTGCCGGACGATCGCGGCCGCGTTTTGCTGGAAGTAGGCGTCGATCTGCTGCAACCCTTCAGCACACTGCGCGTAGCTCGCGTCGCTGACGTTGAGGACGCCCTGTACGTCACAGGAGGCGAGCGCGGTGATCCAGAGGGAATCCGCGGGCACACCGGTGCGGACGAGGAAGGCGGTCAGGGCCGGCTGGTCGTACTGCGGCTGCTGGATGTCGAAGCCGAAGAAAGTGAGCTTGTCCTGGGGCTTGCGATGGGAGCGGTTCCACTCGCACATCCACTGCACCAGATCGCGGACCTCGGCGCTCTGCCAGACGCCGAACAGCCCCTTCAGAGCATCCTCCGGCGTCCCCTCGCAGGTCTGGACGTAGGCGGCTACCCGGTCGGCGTCGATCCAGGGGCTCTCGATGGCGACCGCGCGGAAGCCCAGGCTCTGCACCAGGAAGCGGATGGTGCGGTCCTTCATCTCGTAGAAGCCGCCGGAGGTGTGGACGGACTCGCCGAGCCCCACGGTGGTGGCCTTGCCGACGATCCCCCGCAGGGGCTCCAGATCGCCGGTCGGAAGCGTCGGGTCGTAGCCGTCGAGCCGCCAGATCCCCGGCAGCACCGGATGCCCGACCGGCGGACGGGGGGAGCGGGCCTTGGGGGTGCCGGGCTCTTGCGCCCAGGCTCCCGAGATCAGAGTCAGAGAGAGAACAAGGACAGCCGGAGCACAGCGGGTGCGCGGGAGACGAGCGATCCTCATGAATCCTCCTCGAAAGCAGAGCAATGATAAGCAACTGGAAGGGTTGCGAATCCCTTGCCAGGCTCCGTTTCCGAGGGTGTCGAAGGCCGGACGCGTCCTCCCCCGGGGACAGCGCGTCTCTTCCGGAGCTCAGCAGAGTTGGCCGATCCGCGTCTCCGGAGCTTCCAGGAGGGCCTGCCGCATCACCCGCAGCCCCAGGCGGATGCGCGACTTGAGCGTGCCCAGCGGCAGCGCCAGGCGGCCGGCGGTCTCCTCGTAGGTGAGGCCTTCGAAATAGGCGATCTCGATGGCCTCGCGCTGCTCCGGGGAGGCGTGAGCCAACGCCTGCCGGAGGCTGAGGCGCAGGTCGCCGTCCTCGGGGTCCTGCGCCAGCGGCCGGAGGTCGTCCAGAGCTTCCAGCTCCACGCCCTTCCCGGTTCTGCGCCAGTGATCGACCAGCTTGTGGCGGGTCAGCGTGAACAGCCAGGCGGGCGCGCTGCCGCGGTCGGGCCGGAAGGTCCCGGCGCGGGTCCAGACGGCGGTGAAGACCTCCTGGGTGATGTCCTCGGCGAGCGCGGCGTCCCGGCAGAGATGGCGGGCGCAGGCGAGGACGCGGCCGGCGTAGCGCTCATAGAGCTGATGGAAGGCTTCGAGGTCGCCGCGGGCGATGGCGGCCAGCAGGCTCTCGTCGTCGGGCTCGGGGGTGCGGGTGCTCATCCGTCCTCCTCCTTGGGATCGCGGGGTGTAGATCCAAACGGCGGGCGGATGGGTTAGGTCCAAAAAGAAAAGAGCCGGCCCGCGGATCAGCGGGCCGGCCGGGGAGTCGGGCAGGAGACGGCGTTACGACTCGGGCGGCGGGGGCGGACCGCTCCAGGGCGGGTTCTTGGTGTCGACCGGACCGTCGGTCGCGATGGGGCCGTGCTCGGGGAACAGGGTCTGGAATTTCATGGGCTCCTCCTTGAAAAGCCGCGTGGCTCGGGCTCAGGGTGGACAGATCCCGTCGACGCGGATCGGTTTGGCGTTCGGTGCGGTCGGCCGGCTCGCCAGTCCCCCTGGAGGACGAAGCCGGCCCAGTAGTACGGCGCCTCCCACCCCGGCTGATGCCGCAGGGTCTCCTGAGCGGCGCGCAGGGCCGTTGTGGGGGGCTGGCCATGCTCCAGCATGCCGCGGTAGAAGACCTTCATCAGCTCGGCCGTGGCCTGGTCGTCCACCTCCCAGAGGCTGACCAGCACGGCGCGGGCGCCGGCGTACTGGAAGCCGCGGGTGAGCCCCACCAGGCCCTCGCCGCGGATCTCCTTGCCCAGGGCCGTGCTGCACGCCGAGAGGACCACCAGGTCGGCGGGGAGGCGCAGGCCGTAGATCTCGTGGGCCCACACGAAGCCGTCCTCGCCCCGCGGCCTGCCGTGCTCGTCCACCTGGGAGAAGACGAGCTTCGACAGCTCCGGATGCTCCGTGTCGAGCTCGCCGTGGGTGGCGAGGTGGACGATGCGGTAGCCCGCGAGCTTGCCGCTCAGCACCGCTTCGCGGCTGGCGTCGAAGCCGAGGGCGGCGAGCCGCTGGTCCGGAGGCGCCAGGGCCAGGAGGTCCTTCGCTTCCTGACTGGAGTAGGGAAGGGGCCGGAGGCGGTCTCGCGCGCCGGAGGTGGCGAGCTCCGGATCGGCCACCACCGCCAGGGCCCCGGGGGCGGAGCGGCGGCCGGCGAGCTCGCGGCGGGCCACGGCCAGGGCGGAGGCGGAGGGGGAGATCACGATCTCATGAGCGGCGACGAGCGGCTCGGACGAGCCTGGAACGGAGAGCGCCGCGAAAGGGAGATAGAAGAGGGCGCCGTCTGGCACGATCAGCAGCCGTTTGCGTCCGAGGAGCCCCGCGACCGGTTGCAGGAGGAGCTGCGAGAGCTCGTCCTGGGAATCCGCGGCGGGGAGCCGCGCCAGGGCCCCATGGCTGCGTTCCAGCCGCCGGTAGCCGCGCCGGGCCGCCTCCTCGATCCGCGCGCGCCCCGGCAGCGCGAAGGCGTCGAGACGATCCGGCGTGACGGCGAAGACGAAGCTCCGCTCACCGCCCAGATGGTATTCGAGGAGCAGGGTATCGGCGTCCAGGACCTGCCGCTGGATCTCCGGCACGCTCAAAGGACGGGACTGGGTGAGGGCGGCGTAGGCCGGGCTCGCCTGGCGCAGCTCGGTCTGGGCCCAATCGGAATCCGCGAGCGCCTGGCGCAAGGTCCTCTCGGCGGCCTCTTGCCGCTCGCCGGACGCCTGCGTGCTCCGGAGCTTCCAGCGGCCGCGGTCGGCCTCGTTGACCCGGTGGCCGGCCTCGTCCACCCGGGCGAGGAGAGCGGGATCGACGCCGCGCCGCAGGTCGGCTCTGGACTCCACCAGCAGATCGAGCAGGCCGCGCGCCTTGATCCGTTCGCTCGCCGCCAGGGCCTCGTCGGGGCGGTGCATCGCCATCAGCAGGTCCACCTCGAAGGTGTAGAGCTCCCGCTTGCTGGCGAAGAACGAGGTGCGGATCTCCGGGCTGGCCGAGGTGCCCCGCAGCGACTCGATCCAGGCGATGCCTTGCCCGACCGCCGCCCGGGCCCCCGCGAGGTCGCCCAGGGCCCGCCGCGCCTCAGCCAGACCGAGCAGGGCGAAGGCGCCGGTCGTGCGGTCGCCGAAGCCGGCGAGCCGCCGCAGGGACTCCTCGAATTCCGCGCTCGCCTCCCGCGAGCGCCCTGCCTTGAGGTCGGCCCAGGCGACGTTCGCGAGGGCCACGGCCTCCGCGGGCTGATCGCCGGCCTGACGATACAGGTCGCGGGCCTGGGCGAAGCACTCCCGGACCTGCCGCCAGTCGTCGAGCAGGATGTAGACCCAGCCGAGGTCGTTGAGCGTCAGCGCCTCGCCCTGCCGGTCGCCGGTCCGCCGTTCGATCGCCAAGGCGCGCTGCAAGAGCTCGACACCCGTCTGTCCCTGGCCCATCCGGCTGTAGGCGTTGCCCATGGAGGTCAGGGTCTGGGCCGCCTGCCCCGTTTTCCCTGCGGCGACGAAGAGCTCGAGGGCCGGCGCGAGCTGGTCCAGAGCCTGCCGGGGATCTCCCAGGGACTGG
>DASXJP010000399.1:0-8064 GCA_036497345.1 Thermoanaerobaculia bacterium | reverse complement strand
GCCGGCGGCGATCGCCCGCGCCGTGGCCTGGTCGGAGGTGACCTTGCCGTCGCGCAGCATGACCTTGCGCCAGGCGTGCTCGGCGATGTCGGGCTCGTGGGTGACCAGCACCACGGTGTTCCCCGCCTGGTGGAGCTCGTCGAAGAGCTGCATGATCTCCTCCGAGGTGCTGGAGTCGAGGTTGCCGGTGGGCTCGTCGGCGAGCAGGATCGAGGGGTCGTTGACCAGGGCGCGGGCGATGGCGACGCGCTGGCGCTGGCCGCCGGAGAGCTCGTTGGGCTGGTGGGTCATGCGGCTCCCCAGGCCCACCTTCTCCAGCGCCTTCTTCGCCCGTTCCCGCCGCTCGGCGCGCGACAGGCCGGCGTAGATCAGCGGCAGCTCGACGTTGTGCAGGGCGTCGGTGCGGGCGAGCAGGTTGAAGGTCTGGAAGACGAAGCCGATCTCCTTGTTGCGGATCCCGGCGAGCTCGGTGTCGTCGAGCTCCTGGACGGCGGTGCCGTTGAGGACGTAGCTCCCGGAGCTCGGCGTGTCGAGGCAGCCGATGAGGTTCATCAGCGTCGACTTGCCGCTGCCCGAGGAGCCCATGATGGCCAGGTACTCCCCCCGCTCGACGGTCAGCTCGACGCCGTTCAGGGCGTGGACCTTCTCGGCGCCCATGTCGTAGACCTTGTAGATGTCGTGCAGCTCGATGAGCGCCATTACTTCTTCTCCGTGTCCTGGGCCTTGTCCTCGTCCTCGGAGGTCGCGCTGACCTGCACCTCATCGCCGTCCTTGAGGTCGCGCAGGGTGCGGTAGGGTCCGGTGACCACCTGCTCGCCGGGCTTGAGACCGGAGGTCAGCTCGACGCGGGTCTCGTCGGAGATCCCGGTCGCCACCGTCCGCTCGTGGGCCTTCCCCCCCTCGATCACGTAGACGACCTTCTTCGCCTTCTGCCCCTTCTCCCCCTCGCGCTCGACCACGGCCTGGATGGGCACCGTCAGCGCGCCGGGGCGGGAGGCGGTGCGGATCTCGGCGCGCACGGACATGCGGGCGCGCAGGTTGTCGTCCGGATGGTCGAGCAGGACCTTGACCTTGAAGAAGGTGACGTCCGGCTGGTTGGCGCGGTTGTAGCCGGAGCTCCCCACCTCGACCACCTTGCCCTTGTACTCGCTGCCGGGCAGGGCGTCCACCCGCACGATCGCCGGCTGTCCGAGCCTGACGTTGACGATCTCGGTCTCGTCCACGTCCACCTCGGCGTTGATCTCGGCCATGTCGGCGATGATGCCGATCACCGAGCCGGGGTTGTTCATGGTGCCGGAGACGACCACCTCCCCCTCTTTGGCGTTGAGGGTGATCACGCGGCCGGTGAGGGGGGAGTAGATGGTGGTCTTGGTGAGGTCGTCCTGGGCCTTGATGAGGTTGGCCCGGGTCTGGCTGACGGCCTCGCGGGCCGAGTCGAGCTGCAGCCTGGCGGAGGTCTCGGCGAGCTGGGCCCCCTCCAGGTCCTGCTGGGTGGTGATCCCCTCGGCCTTGAGCTTCTGGGCGCGGGCGAGCTTGACGCGGGAGTCGGCGAGCGAGACCTGGGCCTGCTGCACCGCGGTCTCGGTGCTGCGGAGCTGGGCGGCCCACTGGTCGCGCTGGGCGAGGAAGGCCTGTTCCTCCAGGCGCAGGAAGGGCTGCCCCTTGCGGATCAAATCCCCTTCCTGCACGTAGAGCTTGTCGATCTTGCCGACGACGTGGGCCGAGATGTTGACCTGGATGCGCGGCTGCAGCTCCCCCGTGGCCTTGACGATCTGCGCCAGCTCCCGCCGCTCGGCCTTCTCGGCGTAGACCTTGGCGCCCTTGTCGCGCCCCTGGGAGTGGATGCTGGCGAAGACGATGCCGCCCAGCGCCAGGACGATCACGAGCCCGATGAGGAATTTCTTCACGCAGCTCCTCAGGTGAACAGCACCGCCAGCCCGACCTTGAAGGCGACGTAGAGAGCCCAGAGCACCACCACCACGGTGGCGGCGGTGGCCGTGGAGACCTTGGCGGCGATCCGGTAGCCGATGACGAGCAGGACGACGCTCCAGATGGCGAACAAGTCGAGGCTCGACAGCAGCGACTTCGCGGCGGTCCCCAGGCTCTCGGGAGCGAAGGCCCCCAGGTTGGAGGCCAGGAGGTTGCCGCTCTGGGCGGCCTTGAGGTTGACGTGCTCCCGGCTGAGGATCACCGGCAGGGTGAGCAGGCCCGCTATCAGGCCGGGGATGAAGGAGTGCAGGGTCACCGCGAAGCTGGTCCCATAGGGGATGTCGCTGCCGCCGAAGAAGTGGAACGCGCCGAAGAACAGCGCGGCGACCACGAGGTAGATCACGACCGCGAAGAGGGGGATCAGCCAGCGGGTCACGGAATTCACCTTCTCCGCCATCGCCAACCCCTGCTCCACCTGCTCGGGAGTGGCCTGCCCGCCCCGGCTCTTCTCGATCCGCTCCTGCACCACCTGGCGCAGGTCGTTCTTGTCGATGCGCGTGTTGGCCAGCACTCCGACCGCGGTGGTGGTGATCAGAAGGATGATCAGGGCCACCCCCCAGGTGGGGCGCTCGGCGATCGACCGGAAGGTCTTGCCGGGCGAGACCAGGACGCCGATCAGGCGGCCGAAGCCGGAATCCTCGAGGGCGGCCATGGCCTTACCTCCGCTCCCCGGGCAGCGGCGCCCGGCTGAAGCTGAAGCGCTGGGAGATGGCGTCGGCCTCGTGGGGATCGTCGATCACCACCCCCTGCTGGTCGAGCAGGCGGCCGATGGAGCGGTAGTACTCGGCGAGGGCGGTGCGGTAGTTGACGATCGCCGTGACCTCGCCGCTGCGCGCCTGCGTGAGCTGGTCCTGGATCTGGGTGATCTGGAAGCTGGTGGACATGCCGTTCTCGTACCGCTTCTTCTCGGCGTCCAGGTTCTTCTCCTGGAACTCGCGCGCCTTGACGGCGGCGTCGATCGACTTGGCCGCCGTGTCGAGGGCGCGGGCGGCGCGGCGCACCTCGGTCTCGACCACCAGCCGCTCCTGGTCGTACTGCGCCTGGGAGCTGTCGACGGCCACGTTGGCGCTGGCGCTCGCGGCGCGGGCGGTGCGGTTCTGGATCGGATAGGCGAAGCTGAGCTGGGCGCTCCAGCCGCGGAAGCTCAGACCGGTGATCTGGTTGAAGGCGTCGCTGTAGGCGGTGCCGAGGCCGCTGTAGCCGTAGCTCGCGATGAGGTCGAGCTGGGGCCTGAGCTGGCCGCGGAAGTACTCGGCGTCGCGCTTGGCCTGGTCGAGCTGGAGCTGAAATCTGACCAGCTCGGACCGCTGGGCGAGGGCGGCGCGCAGCGCCTCGTCGACGTTGACCGTCAGCCGCTGGTCGGTCTTGGGATCGGAGGTCGGCACGATCGGCGTCTGCCAGAGGGGGCCGCGCGGCAGGTTGAGGAGCTGCCGGAGCGTGTCCTCGGCGTCGCCCACGGCGGAGGTCGCCTGGATGATCCCCTCCTCGCGGGTGGCGATGGCCGCCTCGCTCTGCGTCAGCTCGAGCGGCGCCAGGGTGCCGACCTGCACCTGGATCTTGTTGCGCTCGTGCAGGTCGCGGGCGAGCTGCAGGCTCTCCTCGGCGACCACGAGCTGCTCGCGGGCGTTGACCAGGGCCCAGTAGGCGTTGATCACCTGCTGGGTGATCGTGGTCACCTGGAGCGCGAAGCCCTCCCGGCTGAGCTGGCTGTTGATCTGCGCGATGATGATGTTCCGTTCGGTGGCGTAGCGGCCGAAGTTGCGCAGCAGCGGCTGTTGGATGGAGAAGGTCATCCCCGAGCCGAAGGAGACTGGGCTGGTGCCGATGTTGGACTTGCTGCGGTTGTTCTGCCAGCCGACCGAGACGAGGCCCCCCTGCGGCGTCTGCTGCCGGAGGCCGAAGTTGATGATCTGGCTCTCGGACTGCGAGGCCTCGAACCGCGTGGCCGCCGGCTGGTTGGTGTTGTTGGCCATCGCGTCGATCGTGGCGTTGAGATCGTAGAGGCCGAGGGCCTCGATGAGGGCGAGATGCTGCTCGACGCGGGTATAGCGCTGGATGACGATGCCGAGGTTGCGCTGCAGCGCGATTTCGATCGCCTGGTCGATCGGCAGCAGGATGGAATTGTCCCGGATGTTGAACGCCGGGGGCTCCGCCGGCGGCGGCGGCTGCAGGGCGGCGCCGACGCGGATCTGCGCGCCCTGGGCCGGCGCTCCGGCCACCAGCAACAACCCGGCGAGCAGGAGGGCTCCATGCCGGTGCCATGACTTGGATCGCAAAGACGTTCTCTTCATCAGATAGACCCCTGAATAAGACCCCTCACCTGAAGGTCGGTATGCTGCGGCGCGGCTTGCGCCGTCCCACGCCGAGATGTACGCGCCGGCCGCTCAAAAGTTCTCTCGCTGCTTCTACGAAGCTTCCCGCCCAATCTTACCCGTTTCCCCCATCTCCCCGGGATAGAAGCGTGTCACGGCGCGCTCCCATTCCCTCCTACCGGCGCCAACGCCGACGCCGCGGGTCCGCCACCGGCACCGCCGACAGCAGGCTCACCGTATACGGATGACGCGGCCGCGCCATCAGCTCCCGCGTGGGCCCCAGCTCGACGACGCGCCCCAGGTACATCACCGCCGTGCGGTCCGCCAGCCGCTCGACCGCCGCCAGGTCGTGCGAGATCAGCAGCAGGGAGAGCCCCAGCCGCTCGCGCAGCCCGGCGAGCAGGGAGAGGATCTGGCCGCGCACCGCCACGTCGAGCGACGAGACCGGCTCGTCCGCCACCAGCAGCTCGGGCTCCGGCGCCAGCGCCCGCGCGATCGCCACCCGCTGCCGCTGGCCGCCCGACAGCTCGTGCGGGAAGCGCCGGCCGAGCTCGGGGGCCAGCCCCACCATCGCCAGCAGCTCCCGGGTCCGCTGCCGCCGCCCGGCGCGGTCGAGAGCGGTGTGGATCGCCAGCGGCTCGGCCACGATGGGCTCCACCCGCTGCCGCGGGTCGAGCGAGCCGTAGGGGTCCTGGAAGACCATCTGGAAGCGGCGGCGGCGGGCGCGCAGGGCGCCGGCCGGCAGGGCGAGCAGATCCTCGCCGTCGAAAGTGACCCGGCCGGCCGTGGGCTCGACCAGCCGCAGGGCGCAGCGGCCGAGCGTCGTCTTGCCGCTCCCCGACTCCCCCACCAGGGCCAGGCACTCGCCGCGGGCCAATTCCAGATCGACGCCGTCGACGGCGCGCACGGTGCCCCGCCGGCGCTGGAGCAGGCCGCGCCGCACCGGGTACTCCTTGCGGAGCCCCTCGATTTGCAACAGGGCGCTCAAGCCCCCTCCTCCGCGGCGAGCTGCGGCAGGGCCGCCAGCAGCTCGCGGGTGTAGGGATCGGCGGGCGCCCGGAACAGCTCCTCCACCCCGGCGGTCTCCACCACCTGGCCGCCGTGCATCACCACCACGCGGTCGCAGATCTCGGCCACCACTCCCAGGTCGTGGGTGATCAGCAGCACGGCGAGCCCGAGGTCCCGCCGCAACTCGTCGAGCAGCTCCAGGATCTGCGCCTGCAGGGTCACGTCGAGCGCCGTGGTCGGCTCGTCGGCGAGCAGCAGGTCGGGCCGGCCGGCGAGAGCCATGGCGATCATGGCGCGCTGGCGCTGGCCGCCCGAGAGCTGGTGGGAGTAGTCGTCCAGGCGCCGTCGGGCGTCGGGGAAGGCCACGCGGTCGAGCAGCCGCGCCGCCTCCCGCCGCGCCTCCGCGCGGGAGACCGGGCGGTGGGCCCGCACCGCCTCGGCGATCTGGAAGCCGATCGAATAGACCGGGTTGAACGCCGTGGCCGGCTCCTGGAAGATCATGGCGACGCGGCCGCCGCGCACCCGGCGCAGGGCCTTGGGAGACAGCTTCAGCAGGTCGGTGGCGCCGCCTCCCGCCTCGGCGAGCAGGATGCCGCCGGCGGTCACCCGGCCCGGCGGCGGCACCAGGCCGAGCACGGCGAGGGCGGTCAGGGTCTTCCCCGAGCCCGACTCCCCCACCAGGCCCACGATCTCGCCGCGGCCCACGGCGAGCGAGACGCCGCGCACGACGGGCAGCCAGCCCCCGCCGTCCCGCAGGGGAAAGGCGACTCCCAGGTCCCGGATCTGGAGGAGAGCGTCGGTCACGGTGCTATCCGGCCAGGCGGCGCAGCCAGCCGACCGCCGTGGCGACGCCGAAGCCGGTGGCGCCGGCGTACGTCCCGCCGTGGCCGTTCCTGACGTTGGCGACGCCGGCGATGTCGAGGTGGGCCCAGCGCCGCACGTCGCCCACGAACTGCGAGAGGAAGGCCGCGGCGGTGCAGGCGCTCCCCTGCCGCCCGGCGGAGTTGCGGAGGTCGGCGTGCGTCCCCTTCATGGTTTCCAGATATTCGGGGTAGAGGGGGAGGCGCCAGAAGCGCTCGCCTCCCGCCTCGCCGGCGGCCGCCAGCTCGCCGGCCAGCCCGTCGTCGGGGGTGAACATCCCGGCCGCCACCAGGCCGAGCGCCACGATCACGCCGCCGGTCAGGGTGGAGAATTCGACGATCGATTCGGCCCCCTCCTCGGCGGCCCAGGAGAGGGCGTCGGCGAGGATCATCCGCCCCTCGGCGTCGGTGTTGGTGATCTCCACCGTCCTGCCGTTGTGGCAGCGCACGATGTCGCTCGGCCGGTAGGCGTTGGCGCTCAGCATGTTCTCGGCCAGGGGGGCGTAGACCGCCAGGCGTACCGGCAGCTCGAGGTCGGCCGCCGCGCGGGCCACGGCCAGCACGTCGCAGGCGCCGCTCTTGTCATACTTCATCTCGTCCATGTCCTGGGCCGGCTTGATCGAGATGCCGCCGGTGTCGAAGGTGATCCCCTTGCCCACCAGGGCGACCCTGGGGCCGCGATCCCCGTGCTGCAGGCGCACCAGCCGGGGCGGATGGGCGGAGCCGGCGCCCACCGCCAGCAGGCCGCCCATGCCGCGGGCGCGCAGCTCGCCGGCGTCCAGCACGGTCAGCTTCAGGCCGCGGCCGTCCGCCAGCTCGCGGGCGCGCTCCTCCATCCAGGTGGGGGTGGCCTCGTTGGCCGGCGAGTTGGCGAGGTCGCGGGCGTAGGCGACCGCTGCGGCCACGCTCTCCACCTCCGGCAGGGCGGTGCGGAAGGCCTCTTCCTCCCCCGCCGGCGGCACCACGGCGAATCGCTCGACGCGGCCGGCCTTGTCGGCCTCGGTCTGGAAGCGGTCGAACCGGTAGCCGGAGAGGGCCAGGGCGCGCAGCACGCGGCCGGCGGCGGGGCCGGAGGTCTCGGCGTGGGCGGGCAGGACGGCGGTCAGCCGGCGCAGGCCCCCCTGGCGGGCCTCCTCGGCGGCGTTCTGGAGCCAGCGGGAGAGACCGGCGAAGGTGAAGCCCTCGCGGGGGCCGAGGCCGTGCAGGGAGACCACCGGGCCTGCCTCCACCTCGGTCTGCGCCCACTGCTCCTCCTTCCCCTTCCAGCCCGGGCGCGAGGCCAGCCGTCCGGCCGCCCGCCGGATCTCCTCCTCCATGGCGTCCACCGTGGGAGCCTCCCCTTCGAAGCAGCCCACCGCCAGAAGGTCCGCCTCCGGCCTGCCGGCCGGGACGACGTGAAGCGATCCGAGCACACCCATGAGATCTCTCCTCAACGCTGCTGGTTTCCGCGGCGCCCGATCTTAGCAGCCGTGTGGCGCGGCAGGTCGAATATGGTATACGTAATCGTTCCTTTCCAGTGGAAACGAAACGTCCGTCTTTAAGCGCGCGCATGAGCACGACGTCCCTGCTCCAGATCCTGCCAGGCCCCTTCAACTTCCTCGCCACCGATCCGGAGGAGGTACGGCGCCTGATCCCCGACTTCCCGCGGGTGCTCCCCACACCGCGGCCGATCTTCCTGGAGGACGAGAGCGCCACCCCCCTCCAGGGGTTCCCTCTCCTCCTCTCGGGCGGTCTGCTCGACCTGCGCGCCGCCCTGCGCGACCTCCTCGAGGCCGAGGAGGCCGTGCAGGTGGCGGGGCTGCGGCGCGAGGGGCACGACGTCAGGGCCCATACCCAGGCCTGGGACCGTTACACCACCCTGCTCTGCCGGGCGGTCGAGAACGCCACCATCTCCA
>DASXJP010000398.1:0-4010 GCA_036497345.1 Thermoanaerobaculia bacterium | reverse complement strand
CGCCTTGATAGGGGCCTTTGCCACGATCTCTGCGGCAGTGATTGCCGCAGTCTACGCGAGGCGCCGAGAGCATAATGTGCTGCCTACCGGCCCTGCTACATCCAAGGGACTCGATGGAACTTCCTTGAATCTCGACCACATCCTCGAACGCTTGGAACGCTACCGTCAGCGGGCAACTTTTGGAGCGGTTGCGGGCCTCTTGGGCCTTCAACCACCGACCCTCTTCGATGGGTATCCTCGAACCCCGAGAACCTCGTGGGTGGTCAATAAGAGCGCCTAACAGAACCCCCCGAATAATGCACTTGCACAGATCTTAATGCAGGCCAAGGTCAGGAGCGCCTGATGGATGTCCGGCCGCCGCTCATAACGGATCCGAAGCCGTCGGTTCTGATGGATCCACGCCAGCGTCCGTTCCACCGGCCAGCGCGTCTCCCCCAGGCCGCTCTGGTCGTCGATCTCCTTCTCGGGCAAGACCGGCTCGATCCCCATCTGCTTCAACCCCCGGCGGTGCGGCTCGGAGTCGTAGGCCAGATCCCCTTGCAAGGCGTCGGGCTCCTTCCTGGGATGACCGACCTTGCCCGCCACCTCCGGAAGCTTGTCGAACAGCGGGGCCATCTCGGTGATGTCGTTGGTGTTGGCCGACGTCACACTCGAGGCCAGGGGGATGCCGTTGGCGTCGGTGATCACATGGTGCTCGCTGCCGGGCTTGGACCGGTCCACTGGGCTGGGGCCGGTCGCCGCGCCGCCGTAGGCCGCCCGCACGAAGCTGCTGTCGATCGGCGCCCGCTCCCAGGCGATCTTGTCGGCGCCCCGCGACCGGTCCAGCAAGATCTTCTGGATCTTGTCCCAGGTGCCGTCCAGTGGCCAGTCCCGCAGCCGTCGCCAGCGACTCATCCCGCAGCCGCAGTCCATCTCGCAGGGCAGGTCCTCCCAGGGGAGGCCGGTCTTGAGGATGAAGAGGATGCCGGTGAGAGCGGCACGGTCGGAGATGGGGGGCTGGCCGCCCTTGGGGCCGGGAGTCCACTTGGGCAGCAAGGGTTCGATGGCTTCCCACAGACCGTCCGACAAGAGGGGCTTGGCCATGATCGTGATCTCCCGGAGAAAGTTCCCGAGAGAAGAATGAGCGATCATCGTGCCAATCTCCCGATCAGGACGAGCTACTGTTAGGCGCTCTAAAGGGGTCAGGGGTCACCCTAACGGGTCAGGGTCACCCTAACGGGTCAGGGGTCACCCTAAGGGGGTCATCCTAAGGGGTCAGATACTATGCCGGAGGGCAGTATTCTGATGTGAGGCGCTGATGGTAAGCTCCAATTGGTGTGTGACAACCCTTTGACGCAAGGAGCTTACCGATGTCAGCGCCCCACACCTCCGATTCTACCATGGCGACCCAGCCGGTGCTCTACCTGGCCTTCGAGCTGGGCTGGACCTCCTGGAAGCTCGCTTTCACCGTCGGAGCCGGCCAGAAGCCCAGGCTCCGTTCCATCCCCGCACGCGACACCGACACCCTCATGCTCGAGATCCAGAACGCCAAGCGCCGGTTCGGACTCCCCGAAGAGATCCCCATCATCTCCTGCTACGAGGCCGGACGTGACGGCTTCTGGCTCCATCGCTACCTCGAGCATCAAGGCATCGAGAACCTCGTCGTCGATGCCGCTTCCATCGAGGTCAACCGCCGCCGGCGCCGCGCCAAGTCGGACAACCTCGACGCCACCAAGCTCGTGGGCATGCTCATCCGCTGGCATCTCGGCGAGAAGAAGCTCTGGGGCGTGGTCCACGTGCCGATGGCCGCCGACGAGGACCATCGCCAACTGCACCGCGAGCTGATCGCGCTGAAGGCCCAGCGCACCGAGCACACCAACCGGATCAAGGGGTTGCTGGCCGGGATCGGCCTGGGCACCGTCATCGACGCCGAGTTCCCCGGGCGACTGGAGGGGCTCCGCCAGTGGGACGACACCGGCGTGCCGAGTGGACTGCGTCAGCGCCTGCTCCGGGAGTTCGAGCGCTGGCAACTCGTCGGGCGGCAGATCCACGACCTGGGGGCGCGGCGCACCCAGCAGATCCGCGACCCCGACACGCCCCAGAGGGAGCAGGTGCGGCTGCTGCTGAAGCTCAAGGGGATCGGGGAGGACACGGCCTGGCTGCTGGTGCGGGAGTTCTTCGGCTGGCGGGGGATCCGCAATCGCCGCGAGCTGGCGAGCCTGGCCGGGTTGACGCCGACCCCGTACGACAGCGGGGAGAGTCGGCGCGAGCAAGGGATCAGCAAGGCGGGCAATCGGCGGGTGCGGTGGATGATGATCGAGCTGGCCTGGGGTTGGCTGCGGTACCAGCCCGAGAGCGACCTGAGCCGGTGGTATCAGCGGCGGTTCGCGGCGGGGAACGCGCGGCTGCGCAAGGTGGGGATCGTGGCCGTGGCCCGGAAGCTGCTGGTGGCGCTGTGGAAGTACCTGGAGACCGGCGAGGTGCCGGCGGGTGCGGCGGTGCTCGAGAAGGCGAAGTTCCGGGGCGCGGGCGGCGAACGGCGGGTCGCGTCGTGAGCCGGCCCGGACCGGGGGATCCGAGTGCCTCGAGAGGGGGGAATTCAAGGGCGTCTCGCCAGTGAACCACGAGCGTACAGGGCTGGAGGGAGCGACCGAAGACGGTTCCGGGCTCTCCGCGAGGGGGCCGTGGGTCAGATGGGTCCGCTTTCCCGGTCCTGGCTTCGAGTCGTCGGTAGACGGACGCAGTAAGTGGTGCTCGGCCATGGATATGACCGACACGGATAGAAGGTTGTGCCGGCCCGAGGGGCCGGACTCACCGCGAAGCCGCCAGCCGCTGGAACTCGTGAGGGATGGCCGGAGACGGGGAGGTGGACACCGAAGAGCCGGGAGATATCGTGATCGTTCGCGATACCGCATAGGCATACTTATTGATTCCACATAAGAGCACGGATAGACTTGCCGAGGGATTGTCGTACCATCTTCCGGGATGAGGTGGCGACGTGAAGGGCTGGGGCCGAGTGCCTCCATGCCGGATTTCGCCGGCATCGTGCCGGCGACCAGGGGGCTCATTGCCGCCCCCTGGACCCCTGCTAGCCTCTCTCTGTTCTCGCATCGAAGAGGAGTCAAGCTCAACGACGGCGGCTTGCGATCGATCCCAAGGGGATCGAAGAGGGACGGGGAACGAGCGGTTCACCGCCTGACGTGACGGCGAGGCAGTGGACCCGTCGGAGGCTCGGAGCGATCGTCGTCCGTCTTGAGGCACCCCGATCGAGGTGAAGAAAAAATCCGGACCGCGGGGCTTGACTCCAGCGACTTCATAGAAGGAACCTTTGAATCGACTCCTGACCCTTTAGGCCCCCTCTGACCCTTTTGCCCCCTCGGTGTCGGGGCGGCGGCAGGATGTCCGCGACGGCGATCCGGCCGACATCCCGCCCGTCGATCGCGACGGGGAGGGACTGGCCCTCGGCGAAGATCGCGGGCAGCATGTATCCGTGCGGCGCCGGCCCCGTGTCCACCTCGACCCAGCGTCGATTCACGTCGACGATCCAGGAGACCGGGATGCCCGCAGGGCCGTAGACCTCGGCGGCCAGCTTGGGAGAATCGGAATGGGGACATGACTCGATCACTCTGACGGCTGGGTCATCTGGCGGGACATTTTCTGGTCGACTCGTTCGGCGGATCGGCGAGCAGGAACGGACTCGGGATCGGCCGCCCGGTCGGTCGCGGCCCCGACCGGCCGGCCTCAATCCGCCAGGCCGCTCGGAAGACTCCGGGTGAGGGCCATCGCGTTATCGAGAGGCCGGAGTTCCGTTGGAAATGCGCCAGGTTATTGGTCACGAGTGTCGCGCCCAGGGCAAGGGCATGAGTCGGGGTAAGGGGTCGAGTGCCTTTGATCAGGACGGCTGGCCCCATCGTCCGGACCGGAATGTATAGCCGAGAGAGATCAAGAGACCCGTGCCGGCCAGTATCAAGGGGCTCGGTTCGGGTACGGCCGTTGTTATCACGGTGAGATTGGTGTCCACAATGCTGATG
>DASXJP010000397.1:0-4723 GCA_036497345.1 Thermoanaerobaculia bacterium | reverse complement strand
GGAGAAGCTTGCCGCGCTCTGGAGAAGCTTGCCGCGTCCTGGAGGAGCTTGCCGCGCTCTGGAGGAGCTTGCCGCGCCCTGGAGGAGCTTGCCGCATCCTGGAGAAGCTTGCCGTGTCCTGGAGAAGCTTGCCGCGCTCTGGAGGAGCTTGCCGCGCTCTGGAGGAGCTTGCCGCGTCCTGGAGATGCTTGCCGCGTCGCAGGCCTGAGCCCTGATCAGGAGCTTTCCAGAGCGATCGCGGAAGCCTGCCGGGGCGTCTCGCCGCGGTGGCTCGCCTCGCTGAGGAGCTGGGAGAGCACGGCGGGATCGACCGGCTTGACCAGATAGCGGTCGAAGCCGGCCTGGAGCGCCCGCCGCCGGTCCTCGGGCTGGCCGTAGCCGGTCATGGCGATGAGAGAGATCTCGCCGGCGCCGAGGAGCGAGCGGATGCGGCGGGCCACCTCGTTGCCGTCCATCCCCGGCAGGCCGATGTCGACCAGGGCGACCTCGGGACGGATCGAGAAGGCCATCTCCACCCCCTCCGGGCCGCTGCCGGCCACCGACACCCGGTGCCCCCAGATCTCCAGCAGCTCGCGCAGCGACTCGCGGCCGTCCTCGTTGTCCTCCACCACCAGGACGTGGAGCCCGGCCGCGGGCCTCGACAGAGGGATGGCGCCCGCCGGCGGGGTGCGGCGGGAGGAGGGCTTCCGGCGGTCTTTCGAGAGCAGGGGAAAGCGGACGATGAGCTCGGTCCCCTTCCCAAGACCGTCGCTCCGGGCCTCCACCCGGCCGCCGTGCATCTCGACGAGGCTGCGCACCAGCGGCAGCCCCAGCCCCAGCCCGCCCTCGGAGCGCTGGCGCGAGCTCTCCACCTGGGCGAAGGGCTCGAAGATCGTCTGCAGCATCCCGGGCGAGAGGCCGACGCCGGTGTCGCGCACCCGGAAGACCGCCTCGGCCTCCTCGGTGTCCACCGAGATCCACAGGCGCCCCCCGCGCGGGGTGTACTTGATGGCGTTCTGGAGCAGGTTGCAGACGACCTGCTCCAGCCGCACCGGATCGCCCATCACCAGGGCGGTCCGCGTCTCGACGGCGAGGTCGAGGTCGTTGGCGCGGGCGAGCGACTTCATGCCGAGCTCCACGAGGCAGCGCTCGGCCACGTCCCGGAGGTCGACCGGCCGGCGCTGCAGGCTGATCTTGCCGAGGGTCACGCGCGAGACGTCGAGCAGGTCGTCGACCATGCGCACCAGGTGGCGGGTCTGGCGCAGGATGATCTCCCGCTGGCGGACCTCCCGCTCGTCCTGCGAGCCCAC
Organism: Thermoanaerobaculia bacterium; assembly: GCA_036497345.1. Lineage (GTDB taxonomy): Bacteria > Acidobacteriota > Thermoanaerobaculia > Multivoradales > UBA5704 > DATARR01. The sequence goes on along the minus strand of DASXJP010000397.1, from coordinate 3,434 downwards.
CTCGTCGAGCACCCAGAGGGCGTTGCGGATGGCGGCCATGGGATTGCGCAGCTCGTGGCCGAGCATGGCGAGGAACTCGTCCTTGCGGCGGTCGGCGTCGGCCTGGCGCTCGAGCAGGTCGCGGACCTCATACTGGCGGCGGCGGGCGCGCAGCGCCGCCTTGACGGCGCTGACCAGGGTGCTCAGGCGCACCGGCCGCTCGAGGATGGTGGCGTTGCCGAGCGGGACCAGGGCCTCCAGCACCCGCTCGCTGCTCTCGCCGCTGCGCGTGAACACGATCAGCGGCAGGTCCGACCAGGGGGGCTGCTCCTCCAGAACGGCCAGCAGGCCCTCCATCACCTCCGGATGGAGCGCCTCGTCGGCGAGGACGACGGCGCCCGCGCCGGCCGCGATCTCCCGGAACAGCTCGTCGGCGCCGGCACAGGCGTGGCCAGGCACGTCCATCGAGGCGAGGAGCTGGCAGGCGAGCACGCCGTCGCGGCCGGTGGGAGCCAGCACCAGCACCCGCGCCTCGAGGCCCTCCCGCTCAGGCGGCATCGGTCTCCCCCTGAGAGTCCATCAGTGGCTCGGCTCCTCCCAGGTACTGGAGATGTCCGGTGAGCACTCCCTGGAATTCCCGCAGCTCCCGCCCGACGCGCGGCCCTTCCGAGGTGATGCGCAGCTCGCGCACGGTGCTCTCGTGGGGACCCGTGCGGCGCTTGACCAGCGAGATGGCCTTGCGCACCTCGCCGAAGGCCTCGAAGTAGCGCAGCAGGACCACCGTATCGGCCAGATAGGAGAGATCCACCGGCGACTCCAGCGTCTCGCCCAGGAGGCCCGACTGCGCCATGATCAGCAAGGTCAACACCCCCTGCTGATTGAGGTAGGAGAGCAGCTCGTGCAGATGGAGCAGGAGGAAGCGCTCCTCGGGCATGGCGTGCTGATAGCCGTTCAGGCTGTCGATCACCACGATCCGGGTGCCCCCCTCGACCGCGCGGCGGACGTCGTGGGCGAGCTCTCCCGGCGAGAGCTCGGCCGGGTCCACCCGGCGGATCGCGATCCGGCCTTCTTGGAGGTGGCGGCGGAGGCCGAGACCCAGCCGCTCGGTCCGGCCGATCCAGGTATCCGGCGATTCGTCGAAGGTATAGATCACGGCGCTCTCCCCTCGGCTCGCCGCCGCCGAGACGTACTGCGCCGTCAGGGTCGACTTGCCGACGCCGGAAGGGCCGAGGAGCATGACGCTGGTCCCGCGGTCGATGCTGCCGCCCAGCATGGCGTCCAGCTCCGCAAGACCGCTCCCGATCGACCCATGAGCGGAGACGTCGGCCAGGCCGCTCGGATGATCGCCCGACACCAGGCGCGGGAAGACCTCCAGGCCGCCGGTGGTGATGTTGTAGTCGTGATAGCCGTCGCGGAAGGAGATGCCGCGCACCTTCTGCACCCGCAGCCGCCGCCGCTGGCCGCCGTAGGCGGGCGCGAGTTGCTCGAAGGAGAGCACGCCGTGGGTGAGGCTCTGGAGCTGGAAGTCGCCGGTGGTGGCCCCCGTGTAGTCGAGCAGCAGCACGGTGCAGCTCTGGCCGGTGAAGTAGTGCTTGAGGGCCAGGATCTGCCGCCGGTAGCGCAGCGAGTCGCGCGCCAGCAGCCGCATCTCGGAGAGCGAGTCGAAGACCACCCGCATCGGCTTCACCCGCTCGACCGTGTCCAGCACCGCCCGCGTGGTCTCCGAGAGCTCCACCTCGGAAGGATGGAACAGGGTGTATTGGGAGTCGGCCTTGAGGCTCTCCTCGGCGGTCTGCAGCTCGCAGATGGTGATGCCGTCGAGCGACCAGCCGTGGGAGGCGGCCACGTCGCGGAGCTCCTCTTCAGTCTCAGAGAGGGTGGCGTAGACGCCCGGCTCGCCGTTGCGGGCTCCGGCGAGCAGGAACTGCAACGCCGTGGTGGTTTTGCCGGCGCCCGGATCGCCCTCGAGCAGGTACATCCGGTTGATGGGGAAGCCGCCGCCTAGGATGTAGTCCAGCCCTTCGATCCCCGTGGAAGCCCGGACGAAGCCTTTGAAATCTTTATCGCTCATGGTCGTAAGCCAGGGTAAATGCCGGCCCATGCCAGCGCTTTTCCGCGCTCCTCTGCAAACTGGATGCCGGAATTCTGGCAGGAAGGGAGTCGAGGCTCGCGGGGCGTGCCGCGGCCCCGGATGGCTTCAGTCGCGCTTGAGCCGGCGGAGGAAGCGAAGCTCCGGATTCTCGCGGGCGCGCTTGAGATAGGCGGTGAGATCCTCGACCCATTCGGCGGTGAGCGCCTCGCGCTCCGCCGCCTCCTGGAAGAGGAGAAGAGCCGCGGCCGCCTCGCGGTGGATCTCCTGGGCTCCGAACAGGGTGTGCATCTCCGCGGCCACCGGCTTGACCTCCCCCATCCTGCCCTCCTTGAGATAGAGGAGGGCCAGGTCCAGCGAGACCATCGCGGCGTCGTACCCGTTCCCCTGGAGGATGAAGCCGCGGCGCACCTCGAGGAAGGCCTGCTCGGCCTCTTCGAGCCGCCAGGTGGCGAAGGCGATCTTGCCCTGGAGCCAGACCCGCCGCAGGGCCGTCCAGGGATCGGCGAACCGCTCATACAGCTCCGCGTCCGCCTGGAGCAGATCGGCCGCGGCGTCGAACCTGCCCTGCTCTACCAGGAAGAGCGCGAGGTTGTGCCGGCCGCAGAGATAGAGATGAGGCTGGGCCTCGGGGCTCAGATGGACCAGCGCCGCCTCGGTCGTCTCGATCGCCTTGCCGGGTTCCTGCCGGTCGTAATACATCAACCCGAGCGCCAAAAGAGGCCTCGCGGCTTCTGTCCTTTCGCCAGCGAGTTGGAAGAGAGAGGAGGACCGGGTCAGCAAATCAGCCGATTCCTGGAACCGACGTTGGTCTCTACGCAGGACACCCTCGAACCAGTCGATCTCCGCATAGACCAGGTTATCCGTTACGTCCTCATTCCGCACCAGGCCGCGGGCGCTTCTGATGCGCTCGTCCGCCTCGGGAAGCCGGCCGAGGGCGCGCAGGGCGTTGGCCTTGTAGGCGAGCGCGCGGGCCAGTGCGTCGTAATAGCCGGGCGCGTGCGGTGTCCGGAGCAGGACCGTCTCCGCCGCCTCCGCGAGCTCATACACGGTCTGGGGTTCGGCCGGCATGTGTCTCTTCGCCTCACCCACCAGCCGATGGGCCAGCGTCACGCCCCGGAATCGGGCATGGGACCGCTGGATTCGTGCGAGGCGCTCCGGGTGGGGCAGCTTCAGAAGCGCCCGCAAGTCCTTGCGCGCCTTGTCTTGGGCCTCCTCGATAGCATGCGTGTGCCGTTCGAGGATCAGGGGCAGGACCCGGAAGGCGGAGTCGTAGCTGACGCCGGTATCGTGCCGCCGGTGCCGCCAAGTCTGGAATCCCGCATTGCACGTGGGGCAAAGATGCATCAGGTGATTCCAGCCGACT
>DASXJP010000396.1:0-25177 GCA_036497345.1 Thermoanaerobaculia bacterium | reverse complement strand
ATGGCGCGTTTTCTGAAAGATCAGGCACCCCTTTTTCCTGTAGAATTGCGCACCGCATCAGAAAGGGGCTTCCATGAAGACCAGATTCGTTCTGCCATTCGCCGGGCTCACGCTGTTGACGATCCTGTTCGTGGGCGGCGCGCTGTGCGGCTCGTGCAGCGCGTACGATGATTGGTCGCTGTCCCAGGCGGGCCACCCCACAGAAGGGACCGTGCTGGCCGCAGCCGTCGGCGGCGGTTGAATCACCGTCTCCTGCGCGCTCACCGCCCGCCACCCGCAGCCCTCGCGGCGGTCGGTGAGCCGCACCCGCACCGGCCCGCCCCGCCCGGGCATGAATGCCCGGGCGGGACGGACGCTCGGAATCTGACAAAGCAGAGCTACGAGCGCTTCTTCTCGGTCACCAGGCCGCTCCGGGTGAAGCCCACGTCGCTCAGCGTCGCCAGGACCTCGGTGATCTTCTCGTACTGGAGGCGGCGGTCGCCGCGCACGATCACGGGGCGGTCCGGCTGGGCCTGGTGGAGCGTGGCGAGGAGGCCAGGGAGGTCCCCCTCGGGGGTCTGTCGGCCGGAGACCCAGACGCTGCCGTCTTCCTGGATGGTGACGGTGAGCTGCTCGTCCTGGCCCGGTATGGAATGGGATTTCGCCGTCTTGGGCAGATCCACCTTGATGCCGGCCTGGATCAGCGGCGTCATCACCATGAAGATGATGAGGAGCACCAGACAGACGTCGACCAGCGGCGTGACGTTGATCTCACTGCGGACGGCACCGCGCGGGGATTGGGGATTCAGGGCCATGAGGTCACCTCCTGTCCGATTGGACCGAAGGTGGCGGCGGCGGGTTCCCGGCCCGCCCGGGCCTTGATGCCCGGGCGTTCTACTCCTGTCCCGCCACCCTCTCGGTCGCCACGGGCGAGCCCGCGATCTGATTGACCGGCGTCTCGCCCTTGCAGCCGTAGACGTAGACCGGCATCCGGTTGGGCACCATGCGCGGCAGGCGCTGGGAGGCGAACATGGGGATGCGGATGCAGCCGTGGCTGGCCGGGTAGGCCGGCACGTCCAGGCTGCCGTGGATGGCGATGCCGCCCACGATGTAGAGGGGGTTGTACATCTCGCCGAGCGGGCTGGTCTTCCAGCCGGAGGCCCGGGAGAAGACCTCCAGGTGCCCGCAGGGGGTGATGGCGTGGGTCTCCGGATATCCCTTCTCATGGAAGGTCTTGCCGCTCCCCGAGGAGATCGGCAGGATGTTCCCCACCCTGCCGTCGGCGTCGACCAGGAAGAGCACCTGGCGGGCGAGGTCGACCTCGATGTGCTCCCCCAGCTCGCGCGGACGCGGCGGCGCGGCCACCGACAGCGCGTTGTATTCGGCGCGGGTGAGCCGGCCGGTGGCCTTGGCGTGCTGGATCTTCTGGAAGGCGATCAGGGCGTGGCGCGAGACGTCGTCCCAGACGCCGTCGACCGGACCGGTCCAATAGCCGAGATCGGCGAGCCAGCGCTCGGCCTGGCGGATGTCGTCCCGGCTCAACGCCGCCGATTTCGGAGCGGCCTTGGGAGCCGGCTTCGGGGCCGCGGCGGCAGGGATGACGAGGAATGGAAGGACGGCGAGGACTACGACGGCGGTACTGCGGTACGGCGACATCGAACAACCCCCTTGCCCTGACGGCGGCTCCCCCCTGGGGCCGCATTCAACTTGTATACGTTCAGCGACCTGATGTTATCTCACCCCACGGGGGGCGAGAGAGGCTCCAGCAACAACAATGCCAGTAGCGCGGCCCGTTCGGGGAGGCGGTCGAGCACCACGTGCTCGTGGACGGCGTGGGCGCCGTCGCCCACCGCTCCCAGGCCGTCCAGCGTGGGGGTGAAACGGCTGGTCAGGCTGCCGTCGGAGGCGCCGCCGGCCGTGCCCTCGCCGAGGGCGATGCCGAGCTCCCCGGCCCGCCGCAGGGCCGCCGCCGTGAGGATCCGGTTGCCGGGGGTGGGCTCGAGCGGCGGCCGGTCGATGCCGCCCAGCACCTCGACGCGGGTGCCCGGGGTCTCGGCGGTGAGAGCGAGCACCTGGCGTTCGAGGCGTTCGGCGTCCTCCGCCGCCAGCACCCGGACGTCGAGCTCGGCCCGCGCCTCGGGAGCGACCACGTTGGCCCGCAGCCCGCCGGCGATCACGCCGACGTTGACGGTGATCCCCCGCGCGGGATCGGCCAGCGTATAGAGCCACTGGATGACCCGCGCGAGCTCGCGGATGGCGCTCGCCCCCTTCTCGGGATCGAGGCCGGAATGGGCGGCCCGGCCGAAGGCGCGGATGGTGAAGCGGAGCGATCCCTTGCGCCGGGTCTTGAGGTCGCCGGCGGGCCCGAGGGAGGGCTCCAACACGAAGACCCGCCGCACGGAACGCGCCAGGCGCTCGATGCGGGGGAGGGACTCGACGCTGCCGATCTCCTCGTCGGAGTTGATGAAAAAGGCCGGCTCGGCCGCGGGCGCGAGCCGCAAGGCATGCAGGGCGCGCAAGGCGAAGATCCCCTGCACCAGCCCGGCCTTCATGTCGTAGACCCCGGGCCCCGAGAGACGACCGTCACGGACCTCGACCGGCATGCGCTCGACGGTGCCGACAGGCCAGACGGTGTCGCAATGGCCGATCAGGAGCTGGGCCGGCGTGCCGCGCCGGCGCTCCCGGGGGACGGCCCAGAGCTGGCCGCCGGTCCGCTTGCCCGACAGGCGCCGGGCGCGCATCCCCGACTCCGCGAGCTCCGCGGCGAGACGGGCGAAGACCGGCTCCTGGGCCGCGGGCTCGTGGGAGGGGGATTCGAGGAGGGCGAGGTCGCGCAGCAGCAGGGTCATCTCGTGCTGGCGGGCGCGGAGGTGGTCGAGGAGAGTCTGGGGAAGGGCGGTCACGGAGGGGGATGGTATCGCAGACACCATCCCCCTCCCTCCCCCGCCCTCCCGAAAGACGGATCAAGGCTCGGGAATGATCTGCAGGTCCTTGTCGTCCACCTTCTTCCAGCCGGCCGGGTCGAACGACTTTATTTTTTCGGCCTTGGCTTGGGTCTCCTTGCCCAGGTCCTTCTGGTAGACGATGCCCGAGTGGCTGAGCATGAACGTCATGATTCCAGAGTCCCCGTACGCGGCCGGGAAGGCGACGACGGCGAAGCCGCCGATCTGTTTTTTCTGCACCATGTAATCGTAGGCGCCGCCGGGCGCGGCGGAGCTTTGCTTGGTCAGCAGCCGGAAGTGATAGCCGTGATAGGCGGTGCTCCCCGGCCCGTACCCCTCGGTCGAGGCCGTGGCGACGAATTCGCCGATCGGGCTCGCCGGCTCGCCCTCCTTGACCTCCCAGTACAGGCCGTCCTGCTTCCCGGGGGTGCTGCGGAACTTCTGCGCGTACTCCAGTATACCGTCGCCGTCGCGGTCCAGGCGGTAGTATTCGCGCTGCGCGTCACCGACCGCGAGGCAGGTCTGGATCGCGCTCAGCTCGTTGCGGCCGATGCGGCGGTTGATGACCTCCTCGATCCCCGCCGCGGTGTCGAACGCCCAGCCGCTGCCCGCCTTGACGAGCGGGATGGGGAGCGGCCAGGGGTCGTTGCCGACGGCGAGGACCATCGTCTTTTTGTCGTCGCGCGGCGTGAGCTCGTGCTTCTCGTCGTAGAGCTTCAGGAACTGCTTGCGGGCGTTCTCATCCGCGACCGGATCATCCGTCACGAAGATCCGCTCGGCTCCCTTGCCAAAGATCGCCAGCAGGGTGTCGAGGTTGTACTCGCGGATCGCTCCGACGAAGGCCTCCACCGCGGCGTCGGGCGTGGCGTACACCTTCCCTTTCGGCCCCTTCGGCGCGGCGGAATCCTTGGACACGGCAGCGAACGCGGAGGTAAAGAGGATCAATGCGGCGCCGATCGCCGCGCGGTGGCGCCAGGTCTTTGAAATCTTCATGGCTCGTCCTTTCTCGGTCTCTTGGATCAACGCCGTCTCCCGCCGCCGCCGCCTCCCCGGCCTCCGCCCCCGCCGCCGCCCCGGCTCGAGCTTCCGCGCGAGCCGTAGCTGCCGGAGCGCGAGCCGCTGCTCATCCCTCCGAAGGCGCTGCTCGAGCCGCTCGACCCGCGCGAGCCGCCGCCCCCGCCGCCGCTGAACGAGCTGCCCGAAGACCCGCGTGAGCCGCTGCTCCCGCTGCCCGACGACCCGCGCGCGGCCCCGCTCCCGGAAGCGGGTCCGCCCCCGGAAAACGTCCCGGACGTGCCGGTGCCGCGGTTACCTCCCGTGGTGCCGGCGGAGCCTCGCGAGCCCGCGCCGGTCCCCGCGCCGCCGGAGGCACGGTTACCCGTTCCGGTCGTTCCCGCGCTCGGCCGCGAGCCCGCGCCCCCCGCGTCGCCCGTGCGTCCGCGGAAGGAGTCGCGCGAGCCCGCTCCCGCTCCCGTCGAGCCGCCGAACTTCGAGGCCGTCCCGCTGTCGCGGTACGACGCCCCCTTGCGGTGCTCGGGATTGTGCGACCAGCTCTGGCCACCACCCTGGCCGCCGGCGCCGCGGCTCGTCGCGTTGGCCTGGGCCCCCCCGGCTCCCCTCCCCTGGGCTCCCTGGCCGCCGCCGCGGTTCTGGGCGGTGCCCTGGGCGCCGGTCCCGGTCCGCGAGCCCCTCTGGCCACCTTGCGGGTTGACCTGGTTGCGATTGCCGCCGCGGTTGCCGTTGCCGACGTTGACGTCGCCGCCGTTCCAATTGACGTTGACGTCGCCATGGCCCCAGCCACCACCACCCCAGGCGCCGCCGGCGATGATCCCGACGCTCATGCCGAACCAGAATCCCGACCCCGGATAGCCGATCGGCGGCGGATAGTAATACGGCGGATACGCCGGATAACCCCAGGCCCCGTACATCGTCGCCGGGTTGTAGGTCGGGACGTAGACGACGTTCGGGCTGGCCGACTCGATGACGATCACCTGCGTCTCTTTCTCCTGTTTGACGACGGTGACTGGAGCCGTGGCGGTCGCGGGCGCCGCGGCTTGCGTGGAGACCTTCATGTGCTCGTCGCTCTTGAGGGTCCCCTCCTTCATCGCCTTGCCGCGCAGCGTCTGGACCATGGCGAGGACCTCCTTCTGCTGCGCGAGGAAGGCGTCGCCGATCTTCTGCATCCAACCGAGGTTTTCGTCCATCTGCTTCAGGACGTCCGGCGCGTTCACCAGCGACTTGACGCTGTCGTCCCACTCCTCCTTCTGCACCGCGTCGTACAGCGCGTCACCTTTGAGCTCCTTGTGCTTCTGGAGCCAGCGGTAGGCCTCGATGACCTCGATCGGATAGGTCGAGGCCATCAGGATCTGCGCGATGACGTTGTCGGGATAGAGGGCGATGGGCGCCAGCAGCGAGGCCAGCTCGGCCTCTGTAAACACTTTATCCGCCGGCGCGGCGGATGCGGCGGGCTGTGCCGCCGGTGAGGCCGGCGCGGCGGGCGGTGCCGTCTGTTGCGCGGAAGCCGAAGTGACCAGCGCAATCAGCAGAGCGGCGATCCACGCCCGTGCCGGAAACTTAGATGTCTTGCGAGCTCGGCTCATGGCTTCCGGGTTCCTCCTGAGGGTCCAATGCTTACGTATGGCGCTCGCGGCGCTTCGCAGCCCGCCGGGCCCTTGGGTGCGGACAGGAAGCGGCCGGAATCATCTCTGCCGCCATGGTAGGAAAGAGCCCACGCCGCAACCATTGGACATTGGTGTAGCCCTGTTGGACCAAGGTCCACTACCCCCCTTGACCGTGCCGGTATGAGACTGACCTCTAGCGGAGTCTGCTCGGAGACGGTCACGAATACGGTCTGGCACCAGGTCAGGCTCCGATCCGCCATCTAAGTCCTTAAGAGGAGGGCTTATGAGAATCCCACACAAAATCACACCAGGAACGGGAGCGCGAGCCTGGATGGCCGCCGCGGCGGGTTTGGCTCTGATCGGCGCGGCGGCCCTCGCCGCGCCGCCGGAGGGGAAGCCCCGCGTGGAGAAGGATCTCCTCGGCGAGAAGACGCTCCCCGCCGACGCCTATTACGGCGTGCAGACGGCGCGGGCGTTCGAGAACTTCCAGATCTCCGGCGTCAATACCAACCATTACCCCGGCTTCTGGGAGGCGTGGGCCATCGTGAAGCTGGCGGCGGCGCGCGCCAACGCCGACGTCGGCGCCATGCCGAAAGAGAAGCTGGCGATGATCGAAAAGGCTTGCCAGGCCGTGCGCGCCGGCAAGTACCAGGACCAGTTCCACACCGACTGGTACCAGGGCGGCGCCGGCACCTCGACCAACATGAACGCCAACGAGGTGCTCGCCAACATCGCCCTCGAGCTGTCCGGACACGCCAAGGGCGAGTACAACGTCGTCGATCCGCACGACGACCTGAACATGTCGCAGTCGACCAACGACTCGTATCCCACGGCGATCAAGATCGCCCTGGTGCTCCGCAACGACGCCTTGACAAATGAGCTCCAGGAGCTGACCGCCGCCTTCCGGCGCAAGGGCGACGCCTACCTGCGGATCGTCAAGATGGGCCGCACGGAATTGCAGGACGCGGTGCCGATGACGGTCGGCCAGGAATTCCATGCCTTCGCCGCCTCGCTGGAGGGGGAGATCCAGCTCCTGCGCGACGCGGAGAAATACCTTTATACGGTCAACATGGGCGCCACCGCGATCGGCACCGGGCTCAACGCGCCGAAGGGGTATGCCGAGCGCTGCGCCGCGCACCTGGCGGAGCTGACCGGCAAGCCGATCGTGCCGGCCTCCGACATGCTGGCGGCGACCTGGGATCAGCAGGGATTCGTGGTCTACTCGGGCGCTCTCAAAAGCGTCGCGATCAAGCTTTCGAAGATCGCGTCCGACCTCATCCTGCTCACCTCGGGGCCGCGGGCAGGCCTCGCCGAGATCAACCTGCCGGCCCTGCAGCCCGGCTCTTCGATCATGCCGGGCAAGGTCAACCCGGTGATCCCGGAGCTGGTGAACCTGGTCTCCTTCCGCGTCATGGGGAACGACTACACCGTCAACCTCGCGGCGCACTCCGGCCAGCTCCAGCTCAACGCGTATGAGCCGGTGGAAGGCGTTTCGCTGATGGAATCGCAGCACCTCCTCTTCAACACCTCGAAGGCGTTCCGCACCAAGTGCGTCGACGGCATCACGCTGAACGAAAAGGTGCTGGAGCACTACATGGAGACCACCGTCGGCATCGTGACGGCGCTCAATCCGGTGGTCGGTTACGAGAAGGCCACGGAGCTCGCCGCCGAGGCCTACAAGAGCGGCAAGGGGATCCTGGAGATCATCCGCGAAAAGAAGATCCTCACCGAGCAGCAGATCGCCGATCTGCTCGATCCGGTCAAGCTGACCAATCTCGACCGCAGCGTCTACCCGAAGCCCTAGCGGGAGGCCACTCATGAAAACGTTACTGAAAGCACGCGTCGCCATCGCCCTGCTGCTCGTCGCCGCGAGCTGGCAGAGCGCCGTCGCCCAGGACAAGAAGCTCCCCAACGTGGTCATTCTCGCCACCGGCGGCACCATCGCGGGCGCGGCCGCCAGCGGCACCCAGTCCGGCTACACCTCCGGCGCCGTGACCATCGACGCCATGCTGGCCGCCGTTCCCGGCATCGAGAAGCTCGCCACCGTCAAGGGCGAGCAGATCTCCAACGTCGGCTCGCAGGACATGTCGTTCGACATCATGCTGAAGCTGGCCAAGCGCATCAACGAGCTGCTGCCGGGCAAAGACGTCGACGGTATCGTGATCACGCACGGCACCGACACCATGGAGGAGACGGCGTACTTCCTCAACCTGGTGGTGAAGAGCGACAAGCCGGTGGTGCTGGTGGGCTCGATGCGGCCCTCCACCGCGGTCAGCGCCGACGGTCCGTTGAACCTTTACAACGCGGTCGGCGTCGCCGCCGATCCGCGGGCCGCGGGCCGCGGCGTCCTGGTGCTGATGAACGACTGGATCCACGCCGCGCACTCGCTCACCAAGACCAGCACCACCGCGGTGCAGACCTTCATGTCGCCGCTGCGCGGCCTGGTCGGCGTCGCCGCCTACGGCCAGAACGACTTCTACTCCTCGCCGGTCTGGAAGCACACCACGGGCAGTGAATTCGACGTCACCGGCGTGACCAGGCTGCCGCGCGTCGACATCATCTTCGCCTGCGCCGACATGTCGCCGGATCTGATCGACGCCGCGGCGGCGAACGGCGCCAAGGGGATCGTGATCGCCGGCGTCGGCAACGGCAACATGAACAAGGCGTCGCTCGACGCCGCCGCCCGCGCCGCGAAAAAGGGAGTCGTGGTGGTGCGCAGCAGCCGCGTGCCCACCGGTTCCGTGGGCCGCAACGTGGAAGTGAACGACGACGAGCTGGGCCTCATCGCCTCCGACGAGCTGAACCCCCAGAAGGCCCGCATCCTGCTGTCGCTCGCCCTGCTCAAGAGCCGTACGCCGCAAGAGCTGCAGGAGCTCTTCTATGAATATTGACCGCCGGCCCGATCGTCACCTGGACCTCCTAGGAGCGAACGCAAGTGAAACTGTTGTCCCGAGCCTTGATCGCGATGGGATTGGCGCTGCTGGGCGTCTGGCTGGTGGCGCGGATCGACACCACGGTCGCCTCCCGGGCCGCGATCGCGCGCTTTTCCGCGCCGGCGGCGCCGGCGGCCGGCAACGCCTCCGGCGGCTGGAGCGGCTGGAAGGCCGACACCGCGCTCTGGTCGCCGCAGCGCATCACGGCGTTCCGGGAGGCGCTTCAGGTGCGGTCCGAGTCGCCGATCGCGGTCCTCGCGATCCCGCGGCTCGGCCTCGAGGCGCCGGTTTTCCGCGGTACCGACGAGATCACGCTCAACCGTGGGATCGGGTGGATCCCCGACACGGCGCTGCCCGGATCGCGCGGCAACGCGGGGATCGCGGGGCATCGCGACGGCTTCTTCCGCCCGCTGAAGGACGTCGCCGTGAACGACGTCATCGAGCTGCGGGTGCGGTCCGGCGTGCAGCGCTTCATCGTGCGCGGCATGACCATCGTAGCGCCTTCCAGGGTCGACGTGCTCGACCCCGCGGACGAGCCCACGTTGACGCTCGTCACCTGCTATCCGTTCTATTTCGTCGGCTCCGCCCCTCAGCGCTTCGTCGTCCGCGCCGTGCGGGACGGCGGCAAAGAGGCTCCGGAGGAAAACCATTAACTGGGCTGGAAGAAAAAAATGGAGGAGCGATCATGAAAACCTTTGGCAAAGTCCTGTTCCTGATCCTGTTGCTCGTCCCGTCGGCAGCGCTGCTGGCGAAGGGGACCACCGAAGTGAAGAACGGCACCGTCGTCGCGGTCTTCGCCGACCAGTTGGTGGTGAAGATGGCGGACGGCAAGACCGAGGAGATCACCGTTCCCCCGGGCTTCACGTTCACCGTCGACGGCAAGCAGGTCGGCCTCGACGACCTGACGCCGGGAACGGAGCTCAACGCGGTCATCACGACGAAGAAGACTCCGCATATCGTCAAAACCGTCGAGATCAAGAACGGAGAGGTGGTGAAGGTCGTGGGCAACACCGTCTGGTTCCGGGAGAACGGTCAGATCAAGTCGTATCAGGTCCCTCCGCATTTCAACCTCATGGTCGAGGGCAAGAAGGTCGAGGTCCACGAGCTTCGCCCCGGGTACAAGCTGACGGCCGAGATCGTCTACACCTCGGAGTCGACCGTCACCTCGCGCGAGGTCCACGTCTCCGGCAGGACGCCCGCGAAGCCGTCGAAGGCGGCCGCCAAGGCCCATGCCGCTCCAGCCGCCAAGACCGAGGCCGCTCCGGCTGCCAGTGCTGCTAGTGCCGAGGCCGCTCCGGCAGGCGAGGCTGCTCCCGCAGGCGAGACCGCGAAGGCCACTCATCATAAGAAGGGGAAGCTTCCGACGACGGGGAGCCCGCTGCCGCTCATCGGTCTGCTGGGCGTGCTCTTCCTCGCGGCCGGCCTCGCGGTTCGCCGCGCCGCGCGCGATTGAAAGGTCACGATGAACAAGACCACCCTGGTCGTGACGCTTTCCGCCGTGCTGTCGCTGGGAGCCCTTCCGGCGCGGCCGGCGGACCTTGTTACGGTGATCTGCGAGTCGAAGGCGGGCGAACGGCAGCACTGCCCCGCCGACACCTCGTCCGGGGTGGTGCTCGTGCGCGTCACCGGCGCCGCCAGTTGTCTGCTGGGTAAATCCTGGGGCTATGACGACCAGGGGATCTGGGTCCTCGACGGCTGCGGCGGCGAGTTCAAGGTCGCCGCGCCGCCGCCGGCATCTGTCCCTGCTCCCGTGCCCGCTCCCACTCCGGCTCCTGCTCCCGCTCCGGCGGCCCCCAAGACGCCGACCCAAACCGAGACGTGGGGCACGTGGGACCCCGGCCAGGGTTTCCTCGTCGGCAGAAGCGATTACGGCGAGCTTTCGATCAGCGGGTACGCGCTGCTGCGCTACATCAACCAGAACGACAGCAACGGCGTCTTCACCGACCACCTCGGCAACGTGCGCCCCGTCGACACCCGGCAGGACATCGGCAGCCACCGGGTCATCGTGTGGTTCAAGGGGTGGATGGGCGACCCGCGCCTGGTCTACGCGATCACCCTGTGGACGGTCAACGCGACCGATCAGAAGGCCATCTTCGGCAACATCGGCTACCAGTTCAGCCGGAAATTCAGCCTCTACGGCGGCGTCAACGGCAACCCGGGGTCGCGCTCCCTGCAGGGCTCGCACCCCTACTGGCTGGGCCACGACCGCGTGATGGCGGACGAGTTCTTCCGGCCCTACTTCGGGGTCGGCGTGTGGGCGAACGGCGAGCTGACCCCGGGCCTCTGGTACACCGTCATGCTCGCCAACAGCAACAGCGCCCTGGGGGTCACCGCCTCCGATCTCGACCGCAAGCTGCAGACCCTGGGGGCGTCCATGTGGTGGATGCCGACGACGCACGAGTTCGGCCCCCGCGGGGCGTACGGCGACTGGGAGCATCACGACAAGCTCGCCACCCGCTTCGGCTTCTCCAGCACGCACAGCCCCGAGCAGAGATTCCCGGACGCCAACGGCAAGCCGAAGAACACCACGCTGCGGTTGGCCGACAGCCTCAACGTGTTCGACACCGGCTCTCTCGCGCCGGGCGTCACGGTGAGCGAGGTCCACCTCAACGAGGTCGCGGTCGACGCCGGGATGAAGTACAGGGGGTTCTTCCTGCAGGCCGAGTACTTCACGCGGCGGCTCTATGACTTCACGGCCGACGGGCCCCTGCCGGTCAAGGACATCGTCGACACCGGGTTCTACGTCCAGGCGGCCTTCTATCCGCTGCCGAAGAAGCTGGAGCTCTACGCGGCGACCTCGCAGATCTACGGCGACAAGGACGCCGGCTTCAAAGACAGTTGGGAGTATCTGGCCGGCCTGAGCTTCTATCCTTTCGATACCCGCAATCACCGGTTGAACCTCCAGGTCATGGACGTCCACAACTCGCCGGTGAGCAGCAGCTTCGGCTACTACATCGGCGGGCAGAACGGGTACACGATCTCCACCGCGTTCTCGATCTTCTTCTGAGGGGCGCGTCATGCTCAGCCGCAAGTGCCACGCATTCGTGCTCGCCGCGACCGTCCTCTGCGCGCTCTCCGCGGGCGCGCAGGAGTACCTCTACAACGACGACCACTTTCATCTCACGAATTACGTGCAGGAGGGGACCGACGTCAAGGACTACGTGGCGATGATGGGCAACGTCGTCAAGCGGTCGACGCTGTTCGGCATCCCCCTGCAGCAGATGTGGCAGTATGGGAACAGCGGGGATTTCGCGCCCTATTATTATCTGCAGACTGATTCCCCGCTCTACTACTACTCGTTCACCGACGCGGTCATCGCCATGGCCTACCGGTCGCTGCCGCCGGAGCAGCAGGCCCGCCTCGATCCGATGATCACCGGCTTCAACCCGGCCGACATGTACGCCGCCGACCACATCCGGCGCGTGCTGCTCACCTTCCCCGGCGTGTTCAGCGGCATCGGCGAATTTTCGATCCACAAGGAATTCGTCTCCGCCAAGGTGGCGGGCCCGGTGGCCACGCTGACCGATCCGGCCCTGCACCGCATCCTCGACTTCGCGGGCGAGGTGGGGCTGGTGGTGATCCTGCACAACGACGTCGACATGCCGTTTCCGAAGTCCGGCCAGGAGCCGTACCTGATCACGCAGCTCCGGGAGCTGCTGGTCAAGCACCCGAGCACGACGGTGATCTGGGCCCACTGCGGGCTCGGGCGCGTCGTGCAGCCGGTGGAAGGCCAGCTCGCAATGCTGGAGCATGCGTTGGCGAATCCCGAGCTGCGGCACGTATACATCGACATCTCCTGGGACGAGACGGCCAAATACATCACCAGCAGCCCCGCGGCGGTGAAGGCGGTGGCGGACCTGATCAATCGCTATCCGGACCGTTTCCTGTTCGGCTCGGACGTGGTGGCGCCGGCCAGCATCGAGGCGCCGATGAAGGTCTACAAGGCCTATGACCCTCTGTGGGCGCAGCTCACGCCCGAGGCGAGCCGGAAGGTGCGGCTGGAGAACTACGAGCGCCTGTTCGACGCCGCGCGGGTCAAGGTGCGCGCCTGGGAGAAGGCGAACGCGGGCAGGAAGCAGCCGCCGCCGAAGCCCTCTCCGTCCTCCGGCGCCAAGGCGCCGGATTAGCGCGTGGCGGTGCGGGGGCGGGGATGCGGTACGCGATCTTCCTGCTGGCATTGATCCTGGCCGCGGCGGCCCCGGCCGCCGCGCAGCCGCAATGGCCTTCCGACGAGTCTCTTCCCGGCAAGGACGACTGGATCCAGATCGAATCCGGCGAGTGGCTCAAGGGCAAGCTGCTGGCCATGTACGACGACGACCTGGAATTCGACAGCGACGAATTCGGGGTGAAGACCTACGACTGGAAGGACGTGAAGCAGGTGCGGACGGCGCGGACCATGACCGTGGGCCTGACCGGCGGCGAGGCCGTGGTGGGCAAGCTGGCGCTGGCCGGCGAAACGGTGCGCATCTTCGGCGACGAGCGGCGGGAGGTGCAACGCTCGCAGGTGCTGTCGATCTCCCCCAGCGGAGGGAAGCCGCTCAGCCGGTGGGGCGGCAAGATCAGCGCCGGCCTGACCGCCCGCAAGGGCAACGTCGATCAGCTCGACACCAACGTTTCCGCGTATCTCAAGCACCGCCGGGTCCACGACCTTCTCGCGCTCGATTACCTGGCGAACTACAGCGCCAATCAAGGCTCGGGCACGGCGAACAATCAGCGCGTCCAGGGCCATTGGGACCACTTCATCACCGACCGCGTCTTCGTCAAACCGGTCATCCTCGAATGGTACCGCGATCCGTTTCAGAACCTCGACGCACGGGCCTCCGCCGGCGCCGCGGCGGGGTATCGGATCTTCAACACGCGGCGCACGGAATGGCAGGTCTCCGCGGGCCTCGCCTACCAGCAGACGCGGTGGGTCGCCGTCGAAGCGGGTCAGGATGCCAGGCAGTCCGCCGGCGCTTTCGCCGCCTCGACGTCGTTCGAGCAGGAATGGACCAAGGCCGTCGACTTCAAATTCGACTATACGTTCTATCTCACCCAGGAGAGCGCGGGCCGCTACATCCACCACCTGTTGGTGAGCGTCGAGACGGACTGGACCAAAAACCTCGACCTCGACGTGAGCGTTTCTTGGGACCGCACGCAAATCCCCCGGGCAACGCCCGGCGGCGCGGTCCCCGACCAGGACGACCTGCGCCTGGTGGTCGGCCTCGGCTTCAAATTCTAGCCGCGAAATCATGAGACCAAGGTCCAATATCCACCCTTTTCCGCGGGTGCAATGATGACTCAGGCCGCGCTGCGCGCGGTGTAATAGGAGGAGACGAAATGAGATCGCAGACGAGGCGACCCGCGGCGGGATGGCGGTGCCTGATGCTGGCCAGTATTCTGGCGTTGGTGGCCTTTCCGGTGATGGCGGCGGAAGCCGACGATCAGGAGGGATCGGGCGGCGCGAAGCCGACGATCGAGCTCTACGGCTTCGCCATGCTCGACATGGGCTACCAGACCAAGCAGAACGACCCGAACTGGTTCGACGTCCTGCGGCCCACCAAGCTCCCGGCGTTCAAGGATCAGTACGGTGAGGACGGCCACTGGTTCGCCGGCGTGCGGCAGAGCCGCCTCGGCGTCAAGGCGACCACGCCGACCTCCCTGGGAGACATCAAGACCATCTTCGAATTCGAGCTCTTCGGCACCGGCGTGGACGCCGGCCAGACGACCTTCCGGCTCCGCCACGCGTACGGCGAGCTCGGCCAGTTCGGTGCCGGCCAGACGTGGAGCCCGTTCATGGACCCCGACGTGTTCCCCAACTCGATCGAGTACTGGGGGCCGAGCGGCATGGTGTTCTTCCGCAACGTGCAGTTGCGCTGGATGCCGGTCCAGGGGGCCACGAGCTTGATGTTCGCCCTCGAACGGCCGGGCGCCTCGGCGGACCAGGGCAACTTCGCGGACCGCATCGAGCTGCAGCACGTCAAGCCGCGTTTCCCCTATCCCGACGTCTCCGCCCAGTACCGCCACAACGCCGACTGGGGGCACGTCCAGCTCGCGGGAATCGTGCGCTACATGAAGTGGGACGACACCCTCAAGGAACAATTCAATCTCTCCGGCAACGGCACCGGCTGGGGCATCAATCTCAGCTCCAACCTCAAGGTCGGCGACGGCGTTTTCCGGCTGCAGGTCGTCTACGGCGACGGCATCGAGAACTACATGAACGACGCGCCGGCCGACGTCGGCCCCAAGCTGAACCATAGCGACCCGCGCAAGCCGATCGAGGGCGAGCTCCTGCCGGTGCTGGGCATCGCGGCGTTCTACGACCACAACTGGAACGACAAGATGACCAGCTCGATCGGCTATTCGCTGGTCGACATCACCAATTCGAACGGCCAGGCCGACGACGCGTTCGAAAAGGGGCAGTACGCCCTCGTCAACGTGCTTTTCCATCCGACCCAGGGGCTCATGTTCGGACCCGAGGTGCAGTGGGGCAAGCGCAACAATTTCCGCGATGGGTTCTCGTCGGACGACCTCCGGTTCCAGTTCTCGGTCAAGTACAACTTCGGTCACAAGTGGGGAGGATAAATCATGCGCTCCAGCAGATCTGCTCGCATCGGCGGCCTCGCCCTGGCGCTTGTCCTGACGCTTTTACTGGGTAATTTCGCCGCGGCGCCGCTGGCCGCGCAGAGCCCGGCCGAGATCCAGGCCGCCCTCGACGCCGCCTACGCGAAATACAGGGACATCAAAGAGGGCGCCAACGCCGACTACATCCCGGCGCTCGCCAAGGTCGACTCCAAGATCTACGGCATCGCGCTCATCACCCCGGACGGCAAGGTTTATACCGCCGGTGACGTCAAGTCGCAGGTCTCGATCCAGTCGATCTCCAAGGTCTTCACCATGGCCGAGGTGATGGAAGAGCAGGGCGTGGACGCGATCGCCAGCCGGATCGGCGTCGACGCCACCGGCATGCGCTTCAACTCGATCGTGGCGGTCGAGATGGCGCAGAAGGCCCTCGGCGGCCCCGAGATCAACCCGCTGGTCAACCCCGGCGCCATCACCGCCACCAGCATGGTCCAGGGGCGCAGCCGCGACGAGATCTGGCGGAAGATCCTGTCGTTCTACTCCGACTTCGCGGGGCGACCGCTCACTGTCGACCAGGAGGTCTACGAGTCGGAGGCGGCCACCAACCAGCGCAACCAGGCCATCGGCTACCTGATGCTCGCCTACGGGTTCATCAAGGAGGAGCCGGCCCGCGCCACCGACATCTACACCGAGCAGTGCTCGGTCGCCGTCAACGCCAAGGACCTGGCGATGATGGCGGCGACCCTGGCGAACCACGGCAAGAACCCCGTGACGGGCAAGCAGGCGATGAAGGTGGAGAACGTCCCGGAGGTGCTGGCCGTGATGGCCACCGCCGGGCTCTATGACGACTCCGGCAAGTGGCTCTACCGGACGGGCCTGCCGGCCAAGAGCGGCGTCGGCGGCGGGCTCATCGCCGTCTCGCCCGGAAAGTTCGGCATCGCGGTGGTGTCGCCGCCCCTCGATCAGGCCGGCAACAGCGTGCGGGCGCAGAAGGCGATCACCGACATCTCGAACGCCCTCGGCGGCAACCCGTACGCCCGTTGATCCAGTTGACCCAGTTGATCCGGCCAGAGCACCCTCCGGGCCGCGCGGCGGCCCGGAGACGCGGCGGTCAGTGCTCCACCACCACCGCCTTCTCCTCCTCCAGCCCCCGCCAGGTCTCCTCGTTGTCGTCGAAGATGGGCAGGTTGGGGGCGCGGCCGCGGGCGGCGTTGACGTGCCACCCCCAGAGGAAGACCCACTTGAGGTAGGTGCCGTACGCCTGGAGCATGCAGAAGACCAGACCGTGCATGCCGTCCAGGACGCCGAGTTGGAAGACGTAGGTGCGCAGGAAACGCCAGACGGAGCGGCCGAAGATCTGGGTGAAGCCGGACTTGCGCTTCTCGCGCCAGTTCTGGGCGGCCCCCCAGAAGCTGTACTTCTCGATCCGCCGGACGTATTCGTCGAGCGAATCGGCCATGTAGTGCTCCATGAAGCTGCGCAGCACCGGCGCCGGCCCCCGGGTGATCATGTCGGCGTGCACCCGGCGGTTGGGGTAGCGGGCCGAGCCGTTCCTGACCAGGCGGACCACGCGGTCGTGCTGCCAGCCGGAGAAGCGGATCACGCGGTCGAGGAAGTAAACCCGCCGCCGGATGGTATAGGCCTCGAACGTGGGGCCCGTGGCGAGCAGCCCCGTGATCTCCTTGTGCAGGGCCGGGGTGCAGCGCTCGTCGGCGTCGAAGATCAGGATCCACTCGTTGGTGACCTGGTCCATGGCCCAGTTCTTCTGCGAGGCCGAGCCATAATAGGTGCGCTGGTAGAAGCGGACCTTCTCGAAGCCGCGCACGATCTCGGGGGTGCGGTCGGTCGAGAAGGAGTCGACCACCAGGATCTCGTCGCACCAGAGGAGCGACTCGATACAGCCGGCGATGTTCGCCTCCTCGTTGAAGGTGGTGATGATCGCCGACACGCGGGGCCGGGGGGATGGATTGGGGTCTCGGGGCTGCATACGAATCTCCGCGCCAAGCCTATCAGAGCGCTCCGCCTGCTAGAATCCCGCCGCGAGCCTGAGCCACCCGAACCATGCGCTCCTACATCGTCTTCCTGGTCCTGCTGATCGTGAAGGCCGTCTCCCGGCTCTTCTACCGGATCGACATGCGGTGGATCGGCGACGTGCCGCCCGAGCCCTGGCGGGGGGTGCGCCTGGCCGCCATCCTCAACCACACCAGCCTCTACGAGGCGCTGTTCGCCGGCGGCTGCCCGACCCACTTCCTCTGGCGCCTGGCCCGCCACGGGGTGGTGCCGGTCGCCCAGAAGACGACCGACCGCGCCGTGGTGGGGCGCTTCTACGGGATGGTCGCCGCGCGGGTGGTGCCGATCACCCGCGAGCGGGACGAGACGTGGAGCGAGGTGCTGCGCCAGATCGATCCCGACGCCATGGTGATCATCCTCCCCGAGGGGCGGATGAAGCGGGCGAACGGCCTCGACTCGGAAGGGAGGCCGATGACGGTGCGCGGCGGCATCGCCGACATCCTGGAGACGATGGGCGAGGGGCGGCTGCTGATCGCCTACAGCGGCGGCCTGCACCACGTGCAGGTGCCGGGCGAGCGCTTCCCCCGCCTGTTCCGGACGATCCGCATGCGGCTGGAGGCCGTGGACATGGCCGCCTACCGCGCCGCCCGCCTGGAGGAGGGGGGCGTCAAGGGGTTCCGGCGCGCCGTGGTGAATGATCTCGAGCGGCGGCGGGACCTCTACTGCCCGATCGCCCCGGAGACCGACCCGACGCGTGGGCGCGGCGGGAGACCCCACCTTCCATAGAGCTGTAGGGGATACAATCCCCTCGGGAGGCATCTGTGTTCGGCAGGCCCATCGAGCTGTTCGAGATCTTCGGCTTCAAGGTCCGGATCGACCTTTCGTGGCTCGTGATCGCCGCGCTGGTGACCTGGCAGCTCTCCGCCCTCACCTTCCCCGCGCAGCTCCCGGGCCTGGCGCCGGGCACCTACTGGATCATGGGGGCCGCCGGCGCGCTGGCCTTCTTCCTCTGCCTCCTCCTGCACGAGCTGTCGCACTCCCTGGTGGCGCGCACCTACGGCGTCCAGATCCGGGGGATCACCCTGTTCATCTTCGGCGGTGTCGCCGAGATGGCGGGGGAGCCCCCCTCGCCGCAGTCGGAATTCGTGATCGCGGCGGCCGGACCGGCGGCGAGCTTCGGCATCGCCCTCGCGTGCGGCGGGCTCTATCTCGTCGGCAACGTCGAGGGGTGGCCGGCGCCGGTGACCGCGGTGCTCGGCTACCTCGGCATCCTCAACGGCTCGCTGGCGCTGTTCAACCTGATCCCCGCCTTCCCCCTCGACGGCGGGCGCCTCCTGCGGGCCGTCCTCTGGGGGTGGCGCGGGAGCCTGCGCTGGGCCACCCAGGTGTCGGCGGGGGTGGGCTCCGGCTTCGGCCTGCTGCTCATCGGGCTGGGCGTGGTCTCCGTGCTCAACGGCTTCATCTCCGGCGTCTGGCTGTTCGTCCTCGGCCTCTTCGTGCGCAACGCCGCCACCGCCTCCTACCAGCAGGTCCTGCTCCGCCACGCGCTGGCGGGGGAGCCGGTGTCGCGCTTCATGCACCCCGACCCGGTGACGGTGCCGCGCGCCATCTCCGTGCTGGAGCTGGTGCAGAGCTATCTCTCCCGCTACCAATTCAAGATGTTCCCCGTGGTGGACGACGCCGGCCGGCTGCTCGGCTGCGTCACCTCCCGCCAGGTGCGCGCCCTCCCCCGCGACGAGTGGGAGCGCCAGACGGTGGGGTCGCTCGCCGAGCGGTGCTCGCCCGAGAACACCATCCAGGCGGGCACCGACGCCATGGAGGCGCTCTCCCGGATGAGCCGCACCGGCATCTCCCGCCTGATGGTGGTCGACGGCGACCGCCTGCTGGGCATCCTCTCGCTGAAGGACCTGCTCCGCTTCTTCTCGCTGAAGATGGAGTTGGAGGAGACCCGCTGACGGCGAAACCCTGAGAAGATAAGCCGTGCGCACCGGCGCGTTCGCCCGCCCTCGGAGCACTTGTTCTAGAGGAGCCTGTGTGTGAGCCCATCGACTGAAAACCGCAGCACCCCCCTGGCGTACCCGGAGGCCCTCGCCCGTCGTTCGTCCGGCGCCGCGCTCAAGCGGGCCCTGTTCGGCATCGCGCCGGAGGAGACCTCGTTCGCCAGGCGCGGGTTCCGCGGCGAATCGGCGGCCGTGCGCGAGCGCCTGGAGACGGTGGGGGGCTGCTTCGTGGCCGGCTATCACGCCGGGCTGGAGGAGGCGGGGCGCGCGGCGCTGGCGGCGCGCATCGAGCGGGAGGTCGACCGCGATCACCGCGGCTTCGCGTACGAGGGCGCCGGCATGGCCCTCGCCCTGCTCGACACGCTGATCCCCGGACGGCGCGACCGCCTCGCCCGGCTGCTCGCCGGACCGGGGGACGCTCAACGCTACATCGTCAACGTCGGCGCCGGGTGGATCCTGGCGCGGCTCCCCCTCTCCCCCGCGCGCCTCCTCGCCCGGCTCGATCCCCTCCTCGGCTGGCTCGCCCTCGACGGCTACGGCTTCCACGAGGGGTACTTCCGCTGGCCGCGCTCGGTGGAGCGGCGGGAGGTGCCCCGCAAGCTGCGCGGCTACGCCCGCCGCGGCTTCGACCAGGGGCTCGGCCGCAGCCTGTGGTTCGTGGACGGCGCCGACGTCGAGCGCCTGCCGCGCACGATCGGCGCCTTTCCGCCCGCGCGCCGGCCCGACCTCTGGGCCGGCCTGGGGCTCGCCGTGGGCTACGCCGGCGGGCGCTCCGAGGCCGAGACCGCGGCGCTGCGGCGGGCCGCCGGCCCCCTGGCGCCCGAGCTGGCGCAGGGGGTGGCCTTCGCCGCCGAGGCGCGGGAGCGGGCCGGCAATCCGGCCGCGCACACCGAGCTGGCCGCCCGGGTGATCTGTGACCTGAGCGCGGCGCAGGCCGCTGAGGTGGCCCGCGCGGCCGCCGAGGGGCTGCCGGCCGGCCGGCCGGGGGAGCCCGCCTACGAGGTCTGGCGGCGGCGCATTCAGGACCGTTTCAGGAAGGGAGCCTGACCGATGAGGGAGATCAACCGATGAAAGAACAGCAACCGGGCTTCTTGCGCCGCCACGGAACGCGACTGGTGGCGGTGGCGTTGATCGCGGGGCTCTACGGCTTCGCCCGCCTGCCCACCCTGGCGCCGGCCGAGCGGCAGGCCCTCGCCTCGCGCTTCGCCTTCCAGCGCGAATCGCTGGCCACCCCCGCCGGCAACCTCGACCGCACGGTGCGCGACGTCCACCCGGGCTTCAAGGACATCCGCGGCTGGATCTCCAGCGTGGGCGCCGGCGTGGCGCTCAACGACCTCGACGGCGACGGCCTGCCGAACGACCTCTGCTCGGTCGACACCCGGATGGACCAGGTGCTGGTGGAGCCGGTGCCGGGCACGGGCGCCCGCTACGCCACCTTCGTCCTCGATCCCTCCCCCCTCCGTTACGACGCGCGGACCATGGCCCCCATGGGGTGCCTCCCCGGCGACTTCAACGAGGACGGCCTGATGGACCTCCTGGTCTACTACTGGGGCCGGCCGCCCGTCATCTTCCTGCGCCGCGCCGGCACCTCCACGTTGAGCGCGGCGGCCTTCCGGCCGGTGGAGGCCTATCCCCGCCCGGAGATCTGGAACACCAACGCGCTGACCAGCGCCGACGTGGACGGCGACGGCCATCTCGACCTGATCGTGGGCAACTACTTCCCGGACGGCATGCGGGTGCTCGACGCCAAGGCGACCGACACCGCCCACATGCACCGCTCGATGTCCCGCTCGGAGAACGGCGGCAAGAACCGGCTGCTGCTCTGGAAGGGTGGGACCTCGGGACCGGAGCCCACCGTCCAGTTCGTCGACGTGCCCGACGCCTTCGATCCGCAGACGACCTACTCCTGGACCCTCGCCGTGGGCGCCGCCGACCTCGACGGCGACCTGCTGCCCGAGATCTACTTCGGCAACGACTTCGGCAACGACCGCCTGCTGCACAACCTGTCGACGCCGGGGCACCCGCGCTTCCAGGTGCTGGAGGGGCGGCGCACTCTCACCACCCCGGCCTCGAAGGTGCTCGGCCACGACTCCTTCAAGGGGATGGGGATCGACTTCGCGGACATCAACGGCGACGGCATCCCCGACATTTACGTCAGCAACATCGCCCAGATCTACGCCCTGGAGGAGAGCCACTTCGTGTGGGTCAGCACGGGGGACGTCAAGGCGATGCGCCACGGGGTGGCCCCCTACGTCGACCGCAGCGAGGACCTGGGATTGTCGCGCAGCGGCTGGAGCTGGGACGCCCGCTTCGCCGACTTCGACAACGATGGGGTTCCCGAGGCGGTGCAGGCGGTCGGCTTCCTGCGCGGCGAGAAGAACCGCTGGCCCGAGCTCCACGAGCTCGCCATGGGCAACGACAACAACATGCTGCACCCCGGCGCCTGGCCCCACTTCACCCCGGGCGACGACCTCTCCGGGCACCTGCACAACCCCTTCTTCGTGCGGGCCAGGGACGGCCGCTATTACGACCTCGCTCCCGAGCTCGGGCTGGACGACAGCCACGTGACGCGGGGGATCGCCATTGCCGACGTCGACGGCGACGGCGCCCTCGACTTCGCCATCGCCAACCAGTGGGAGCCGTCCTACTTCTTCCACAACGTGGCCAAGCACCCGGGCGCGTGGCTGGAGATCGAGCCCCGGTTGCCCGCGAATGGGGCGGCCGGCGACGGCACGCGGCCGGCGGTGGGAGCGCGGGCCACGGTCTGGCTGCCGGACGGCCGCCGGATGGTGGACCAGGTGGACGGCGGCAGCGGCCACTCGGGCAAGCGGGCGCCGGAGCTCCATTTCGGTCTCGGCCGCCTGGCGCCGGGCACGCCCCTGCGGGTCGACCTCCGCTGGCGCGACGGCAACGGCCGCATCCAGTCCCAGACGCTCCGGCTCACCACCGGACGGCACACGATCCTCCTCGGCGCGCCGGCCGCGGTCCCCCCCGCGGCCCTCGCCGCGAAACCTTCCAGCGTCACCGGAAAGGCGGGTTGAGACATGGCTGACCAGAGCCCCAAGCCCCAGAAGGACATTCGCCTGGCGGCGCTCCGGCGGTTCGCCACCGCCATCACCCTGCTGAACGTGGTCGGGCACGCGTTCCTCGGCTTCGAGCAGTCGCTGGCCCAGCCGCTGGTCGCCCTGCTGGCCACCTACTCGACCGAGCTCCTGCTGGAGATCCTGGAATCGCGCCGGCTCGGCCGCAAGCCCCGCTTCCTGGGCCCCGGCACCACCTTCATCGACTTCCTGCTCTCGGCGCACATCAGCGGCCTCGCCGTGGCCATGCTGCTCTACGCCAACGACCGGCTGCTGCCGGTCGCCTTCGCGGGGGTGGTCGCCATCGCCTCCAAGTACCTGTTCCGGGCGGGGACGAACGGCGCCCGCCGCCACGTCTTCAACCCGTCGAACCTGGGGATCACGGCGACGCTGCTCGCCTTCTCCTGGGTGGGGATCGCCCAGCCCTACATGTTCACCGAGAACCTGCGGGGCGGCTGGGACTGGTTCCTGCCGGTCCTGATCATCTGCTCGGGCTCGCTCCTCAACACCGTGTTCACCAGGCGGATCCCGCTGATCGTCTCCTGGCTCGGCGCCTTCGTGCTGCAGGCGGCGGTACGCCACTTCCTGTTCGGCAACCTGTTCCTGCCGTCGCTGAATCCGATGACCGGCGTCGCCTTCCTGCTGTTCACCTTCTACATGGTGACCGATCCGGCGACGACGCCGAGCTCGGTGCGCGGGCAGATCGCCTTCGGCATGACGGTGGCCGCGGCCTACGGCACGCTGATGGCCTTCCACATCGTCTTCGGCCTGTTCTTCGGCCTCAGCATCACCTGCGCGGCGCGCGGCGTGCTGCTCCACGCCAAGGCGCTGGCGGCGCAGCGGGCCGAGGCCCGGCAGCGGCTTGAGGTCCGGGTGCCCGCGGAGGCCTGAGATGCCGGAAGGGATCGCCATCGTCGGGATGGCCTGCCGCTATCCCGATGCCCGCACCCCGGGCGAGCTGTGGGAGAACGTCCTCGCCCGCCGGCGTGCCTTCCGGCGCATCCCGCCGGAGCGCCTGCGGATCGAGGACTACCTCACGGCCGATGCCGCCGATCCCGACGGCCTCTACGCCTCGGAGGCCGCCGTGCTGGAGGGGTGGGAGCTCGACCGCGTCCGCTACCGCGTGGCCGGCCCCACCTTCCGCTCCGCCGACCTCGCCCACTGGCTGGCCCTCGACGTCGCCACCCAGGCGCTCGCCGACGCCGGCTTCCCCGACGCCGAGGGGCTCCCCCGCGACGCCACCGGGGTGCTGCTGGGCAACTCGCTGACCGGCGAGTTCTCGCGCGCCAACCTGCTGCGCCTGCGCTGGCCCTACGTGCGCCGGACGCTGGCGGCCCAGCTCGCCGCCGAGGGGTGGGACGCGGCGCGCACGGCGGCATTCCTCGCCCGTCTGGAGCCGGCCTACAAGGCCCCCTTCCCCGCGCCCATGGAGGAGACGCTCGCCGGGGGCTTGTCGAACACCATCGCCGGCCGCATCTGCAACCAGCTCGACCTCCACGGCGGCGGCTACACGCTGGACGGCGCCTGCGCCTCCTCGCTGCTCGCCGTGGCCAACGCGGCCTCCGCCCTCGCCGCCGGGGACCTCGACGCGGCGCTCGCCGGCGGCGTCGACCTCTCGCTCGACCCCTTCGAGCTGGTGGGCTTCGCCCGCACCGGCGCCCTGGCCCCGGGGGAGATGCGGGTCTACGACGCCCGCTCGGCCGGCTTCATCCCCGGCGAGGGGTGCGGCTTCGTGGTGCTGATGCGGGAGAGCGACGCCGCGCGGCTCGGCTGCCGCGTGTACGCCGTCTTGCGCGGCTGGGGGATCTCCTCGGACGGCCACGGCGGCATCAGCCGGCCCGAGGCCGCGGGGCAGAGGCTGGCCCTCGCCCGCGCCTACCGCCGGGCCGGCTTCGGCATCGGCACCGTCGGCTACTTCGAGGGGCACGGCACGGGCACGGCGGTGGGGGACGCGGCGGAGCTCACCGCTCTCTCGTCCTCGCTGCGGGACGCCGCGGCGGACGGACGGGCTCCCATCGGCTCGATCAAGGCCAACATCGGCCACACCAAGGCGGCGGCCGGGGTCGCCGGGCTGATCAAGGCCACCCTCGCCGTCCACCACCAGGTGATCCCCCCGGCCACCGGCTGCGAGGAGCCCCACCCTCTGCTTCAGGGGGAGCGGGCGGCGCTGCGCGTGCCGATGAGCGGCGAGCCCTGGCCCGCGGGCTCACCCGTGCGCGCCGCCGTCTCGGCCATGGGCTTCGGCGGCATCAACACCCACATGGTGATCGAAGGGGCCGCCCCGGCGCGCCGCCGGGCCCTCGCGGCGCGCGAGCGCGAGCTGCTCGCCTCCTGGCAGGATGCCGAGATCCTGCTGCTGGCGGCGCCGGACGGGGCGGCGCTGGCCGAGCAGGCCGAGCGGCTGGCCGAGACCGTGGCGCGCCTCTCCCGCGCCGAGCTGGGCGACCTCGCCGCCACCCTCCAGCGGAGCCTGGAGGACGGCGCGGCGCGGGCGGCGGTGGTGGCCGCGAAGCCGGCCGAGGCCGCGGAACGGCTGCGCCGGATCGCCGGGCGCCTGCGCGCCGGCGAGACGGTCCATCTCGACCCCCGCCACGGCACGTTCCTCGGCGCCGGACCCCGCGCCCGGCGCATCGGCCTCCTCTTCCCCGGACAGGGAGCGCCGGCCCACCTCGACGGCGGCCTGCTGCGCCGTCGCTTCGAGGAGCTGGAGGCCTTCTACGAGGACGGCTTCCCCGCCGGCGGCGACGGCGTCCACACGGCGGTGGCCCAGCCGGCGATCCTCGCCCATTCGCTGGCCGGCCTGCGGCTGCTCGACCGGCTGGGGGTGCGCGCCGGCGTGGCGCTCGGGCACAGCCTGGGGGAGATCGCGGCCCTCTGCTGGGCGGGCGCCCTCGACGCCGGCAGCGCCCTGCGGCTGGCCGCGGCGCGCGGCCGGGCCATGGCCGAGGCGGGGGGAATGGATGGCGCCATGGCGAGCCTCGGCGCCGGCGCCGCCACCGTCCAGGAATTCCTCGGTCCTGACACGCCGGGGGTGGTGATCGCCGCCTACAA
>DASXJP010000395.1:0-6698 GCA_036497345.1 Thermoanaerobaculia bacterium | reverse complement strand
TCCTACGGGAAGGAAAGTCAGCGCGCGAGAAGCCGCGGAGGTCAATCTCCGTCGCGACAGTTTTCACGGTGAATGGAACTATACAATCCTGCCAAGGACGCAATGCCAAAACGGAGTAGTTATTTCGTGACGGACTCTAAGTACACACCCTCAACGCCTCCATTCAAGCCGGCGAGTCGTGTGGCCGCTCCGCTCGGCCGCCCAACGCTTGAGGCCTAACCGCGCGGCGCCGCGCCAGCGGTGCCGTCCGGTGGTTGGCTGCCATGATCCACTACTCTCTGAACATAGCCGGGCTGAGGCAGCATGCAGCCTATTGCCACGGAGACCGCGATGACTGCGGCTTCCGAATGACCTACCAAAGTTCGAGGGATGCCTTCGAGTCTCTGCTGCGCAACTTAACAGCTTGACGTGCGAGTCGCTTACAAGTGGCAAAACCACTCGGCTCAGGCGCGGACTGAAGTCACAAGCCACAGAGGAGGCAACACTCTTGTAGAGAGATTTGCCTCTCCCTGCCTGACCCCAGTTGATTCCCGGCTTCGTTCGTAGATCTTCAGGGACGGCGCTACCGTCAAGCACGGTATGGATGAGTTGGGGGTAAATGGTCATTACCTCGATGTTCCCCACATTAAGGCGCAGAAGCCCTGCGGCGGCCGTGAGTCCCCAACTCTCGGGGTTCTCATTATGCGCCCAGTTCACCGAGTTACCCAGGAATTGCAGAACCCGGAGTCGTGAGGGCGCTTCTGGCAGCAGCCGCCGGATCAGCAAGGCCACCGACTCGGGATTTGTCTTGAGAGAGTCCGATCTACCCATCGTTTTTCCTCAAGGCAACCCAACCGCCTAGTTTAACTTCACCGCCCAACCATTCCGGAATGCATATCGCACCTTACCGATCCCGCAGCGAAAGCCGTAGAGAGATACGCATCTCTCTCATTTCAGGTACCTTATCAGTCTACGCGTGCTTCCCGGGAAACATCAACGCCATGACGGCTGTCGTCTTGGCGTCAAGGGACGCTGAACGCACGGCTGCTCTTATCCGGCGTCTTGGACAGGGTGGGGCGGCTGGAGCTATCGTGTTGACGGAGCGGAAGTTGCCGTCTCGCAGGGGGCTTCTGCTGCCGTATAAGCGCCCGCGGCAAATCGGTCAGGACGCGCTGGGACGTGCCCGGGGCTCATGCTGGAGAGTTAGAGGGTGTCTCGAAAGGGGAGGCTTTTCCAGGGCGACACCTAGTACACCGTCACCGTAGAAATGCGGGATTCTGTGGGACGGCCCTGCTGAATTTCGGCTCCGTAGGAGCCCAGGCATGTAGCCTGGGGCGTGAGCCCCAGGGAAGGGAGGCTCGAAGTCCCGAGAGCCCCGTAGGGGCGACGGCAGTTTCCTCGGTACGATGAGCTGCCGTCGCCCCTACGGGGCTTTGGGGATTTGTTTTGTGTCGCCTACCTGGGGCTCACGCCCCAGGCTACATGCCGTTGCCCCTAACGGGGCAAGACCGCATTGCCAGGGTGACAGAGTACTCGTGTGGGCTCTGCTAGACGCCCGCGGACGCGTGGTGGCAGATCGGACCGTCCTCTCCGCCTCGGAGACGCCCCACGGGGCGTCTCTACAGTGGATTGCCGGACGGACTGGCCATTTTCGAGACCCCCTCTTAGCCAGCGGAGGGAGGCGGGAACAGAAAACCCCTCTCCCGGGTCGGGGGAGGGGCAGGAGTGAGGGTTTGGAGCCTAGTCGCTCTCGGCCGCCGCCAGCGGGGTCCAGGTGAGCGGCAGGAACGCCGGCAGCGCCGTCGTCCGCTTACCGTCCTGCTTCCCCCACTCCTCGCGGCTCTTCGCCTTGAGCGGCTCCAGCTTCCGCTTCTCGAGCTCGCGGTTGACCGCGGCCACCTCGCCGCTCTGGACGGAGGCGAGCTTGGCCTCGGCCTTGGTGAGCTGGTCGCCCAGCACCTTCACCTGGTCGAGCTGCGACTGCGTGGGCCGGCCGTCGTAGCCGTTGACGCCGCCGTAGACCTTGGCCATCTTCTCCCGCAGCTGCTCCTCGCCGGAGAGCCAGCCGCCGGGACCGGTGGCGACCAGGGTGGCGCGGAAGGTCTCGAGCGAGCCCGCGAGCGTCTCGAGCTGGCGCCGCAGGTGGTCGCCCGCCGGCAGCTTCTTCGCCCGCTCCTGGGCCCCGTCCTCCAGGCTCTTCACCGAGTCGGCCACGTAGGTGAGGCGGCCGAGCATGCCGTAGAGGGCCATCGCCGTCTCGTGCTGCGCCGTCCGGTCCTCGGCCGAGTGCGTGGAGCGGGGGTCGGGCACCAGCTCCACCTGGCTGGTGTAGGTCTTGTCCCCCTGGACCAGCTTCACGGTGTAGGTGCCGGGGAGCACCCGCGGGCCGAACAGCGCGTACTGCGAGCCGATCACCAGCGAGTTGGCCGGCGGCAGCTTCGGCGGCGGCAGGCGCATCGGCCAGCTCACCCGGTTGATGCCCCGCCGCTTGCCGCCCGGCAGGGTCGACAGGAGCTGGCCCTTGGCGTCGTAGATCTCCACCTTGAGGTCGCCGAAGATGTGGCGCTTCTTGAGGTAGTAGGTGATCGTGGCCGCCTCGTCGGGGTTGAAGGCCACGTACTCGTCGTCGCCGGGGAAGTCCTGGACGCTGGCCGGGATGGCCATCGCCGCGGTCCGCGCCGGGAGCATCACCACGTCGGCGTCGAGCGCCTGGCGGGTCAGCTTCCGCAGCGGGGTGAGGTCGTCCACGATGTAGACGCCGCGGCCGTGGGTGGCGAGGAGCAGGTCGCCGTCCCGCGGGTGGATCGCGATGTCGCGCACCGCCACCTTGGGGAGCTTGCCGGTGAACCGGGCCCAACGGCTCCCGCCGTCCACCGAGACGTAGAGGCCGAATTCGGTGCCCACGAAGAGGAGGTCCGGGTTCACCAGGTCCTGCCGCACCACGTGGGCGTAGCCGG
Organism: Thermoanaerobaculia bacterium; assembly: GCA_036497345.1. GTDB lineage: Bacteria > Acidobacteriota > Thermoanaerobaculia > Multivoradales > UBA5704 > DATARR01. The sequence goes on along the minus strand of DASXJP010000395.1, from coordinate 3,762 downwards.
AGAGGGCGTCGGTGGCCAGCGGTTTCCAGGTCTTGCCGAAGTCCGCCGTCCGGTAGACGTAGGTCTTCATGTCCCCCGTCTGGTGGCCGTCGAAGGTGGCGAAGGCGGTCCCCTCCTCGAAGTGGCCGGCCTCCACGCAGGAGACCCAGGTCCCCTTGGGCAGGCCGGTGACGTTCGGCGCCACGTTCGTCCAGGTCTTGCCGCCGTCGCGGGTCACCTGGAGGTTGCCGTCGTCCGTGCCCGCCCAGATCACCTGGGCGTTTTTCGGCGACTCGTTGATGGTGAAGATCGTCGTGTGGTTCTCCGCCGAGGAGTTGTCGACGGTGAGGCCGCCCGACTTGCCCTGCTGCTGCTTCTTGGGATCGTTGGTCGAGAGGTCCGGCGAGATCTTCTCCCAGGAGTCGCCGCGGTCGCGCGAGCGGAAGAGAAACTGCGAGCCGAGGTAGATCGTCTTGGGATCGTTCGGGCTGGTCTGGATCGGGGTGTTCCAGTTGAACCGGTAGGGCGGATCGCCCGCCCCGGGCAGCGGCTTGATCGCCTTCTCCTCACCGGTGGAGACCCGCCGGCGGGTGATCTCACCCCCCTGCGACTCGGAGTAGACGATGTCCGGATCGGCCGCGTCGGCGTAGGCCCAGAAGCCGTCGCCGCCGCCGATGTTGATCCAGTCCTTGTTCTGGATCGTGCCGCCGAGCCCCGCCGAGGGGCCCGACCAGGAGCCGTTGTCCTGCAGGCCGCCGTAGACGCGGTAGGGCCGGGCCATGTCGTAGCTGACGTGGTAGAACTGCGAGACCGGCAGCGTCCCCATGTGATGCCACTGGCGCCCCTGGCTGTACGACATGTAGACGCCGCCGTCGGTGCCGAGCAGCAGCTCGTTCGAGTTCTTGGGGTTGATCCACAGCGCGTGGTGGTCGCCGTGCGGGCCGCCGCCGAAGCCGCTGCTGAGGCTGATCACGGCGCTGAAGGACTTGCCGCCGTCGGTGCTCACCGTCAGCATCAGGCCCGGCTTGTAGACCGTGTTGAAGTCGTTGGGATCGACCACGACGCGGGCGAAGTAGAACGGCCGCACCTGCACGTTGAACGAGTCGTTGACCTGCCGCCAGCTCTCGCCCGTGTCGTCCGAGCGGTAGAGGGCGGTGTCCTTGGACTCGACCAGGGCATAGACCACGCTCGTCCGCGACGGCGCGATCGCCACGGCGACGCGCCCCTTGTCCCCGTCGGGCAGCCCGGTCTTGAGCTGCCGCCAGGTCTCGCCGCCGTCGGTCGACTTGTAGAGGCCGCTCCCCTTGCCGCCCGACGAGAACGAGTGCGGGGTGCGCCGGAACTGCCACATGCCGGCGTAGAGGATCGCGGGATCCTGGGGATCGACCGCGAGGTCGGAGCAGCCGGTTTCGGCGTCGACGTAGAGGACCTTCTTCCAGGTCTTACCGCCGTCGGTGGTCTTGTAGACGCCGCGGTCCGGATGGCTGTCCCACAGATGGCCGGTGGCGCAGACCCAGACGGTGTTGCCGTCGGCCGGGCTCACCTGGACCCGGGCGATGCGCTCGGTGTTCTCCAGCCCCATCTTCTGCCAGGAGTCGCCGCCGTCCGTCGTCCGGTAGAGGCCGTCGCCGACCGAGGTGCTGTTGCGGGTCCACGACTCGCCCGTGCCCACCCAGACCTTCTTGGGGTCCTTGGGATCGATGGTGATGGCGCCGATCGACTGGGTGTATTCGTCGAAGACCGGCTTGAAGGTAAGCCCGGCGTCGGTCGACTTCCAGACGCCGCCGCTGGCCGCTCCGACGTAGATCGTGAGCGGGTCCTGGCCCACGGCGTCGATCGCCGCGATGCGGCCGCCCATGTTGGCCGGACCGATGGAGCGGGCCTCCAGCCCGCCGAAGGTATTGGAATCGATCTCGACGTCGGCGGCGCGCGCCGCGGCCGCGCAGGCCGCGAGACCGGCCATCGCCAGACAGAGGATCGATCTCACTGTACGCTGCATACACGTTCTCCCTGGAAAGAAAGATTCCGCAGATTCAGAGGTGGTCCGGGAGGGGGTGAGAGGTGCGGCTCCCCTCCCGGTAAGGTAAAAGGTCCGGCCGTCGCTACGGCTTGGGGGGCGCCGGAGCCTTCTCGTCCTTCTTCTCCCCCTTCTCGGCAGCGGGCTTGGCGGCCGGCATGGTGAAGCGGGAGGCCTCCAGCGTCGGGTTGACCTCGATCTTGGAGATGCTGATCGTCATCCCCCCGGGCGCTCCCTGGGCCTTCTGCTCGATCGAGAAGGGGAAGACCAGCCCGTCCACCGTCTTGAAGTCGCCGAAGGTGCTCTGGCCCTCGACCTCCTGGCCGCGGACCTTGAACTTGCCGGCCTGCTTGATCTCCATGTAGCTGTCGGCGTCGATATAGACGTTGACCACGTCGCCGTTCTTCTTCGTCACCTTGAGCTTGTAGGCCGGGGTCCCCTCGACGTCCTCCTTGCCGGAGTACTCGACCTGGTGCCCCTTCTCCTTGTAGTCGACCAGCATGCCGTCCATGTCCGCCTGGTCCTCGGCCTGCTTGACGTCGTCGGCGGACATCGCCTCCGGCTCGGTCTTGCCCATGAACGGCATCACCGACCAGCCCCCTTTGCCGTCGTAGGCCTGGATGCCGGTCATCCCCTGGAGCGTGAACTCCATGCGCATCTTGTTCGGCCGGGCGAGCTCCATGACGACGGGCGCCTCCATCCCCTGCCCCATGACCAGCTTGCCGGTCATGCGCTCGCTCTGGACGGCCTTGATCTTGTCCTTGCCGCCCCGGGCCTGCAGATGCTTGTTGATGATCTCGTCGGCGGTCTGGGCCTGCACCGCGGCGCCCGTGAGGCCGGCCACGAGCAGCCACGCGAAAGTCTTGCGGATCATGAGTCCTCCTATGGCGTCAGTCTGTAATCGTCGTGCCAGGATAGCGGAGTCGCGGGCAAAGGTCACGCGTCTCCTCGCCGTTTATACGCGGCGGGGGGCGAAATGTTGCTCGGGTCCCAACGCTTTTCCGGGCTGGCGCGTCTACCTGGTTGTGAATGCCCCGCTGACCACGAGCGCGATCTTGGACATCTCCCCACAGCGGATCACGGAGCGGCTGGCCGGGCTCTTCGACGCCCACCACCAGCGCCTCTTCCGCCTGGCGCTCCGCCTCTCGGCGGACCGGGAGGAGGCGCGGGACCTGGTCCAGGAGGCGTTCCTGCGGGCCGCCCGGCGGCCCGGCGCGGTGCCGGCCGGCGCCGAAGAGGCCTGGCTGGTGCGCACGCTGGTCAACCTCTGCCGGGACCGCTACCGCCGCCTGGGCGTCCGCGCGCGGGTCCACGAATCGCTGCGCGGGAGTGGACAGACGGGCCACCCGGAGGAGGCGGCGGTGATCCGGACCGCGGTGCGGAGCGCCCTCGGCCGGCTCGCCCCCCGGCGGCGCGCCGTGATCGTGCTGCATGAATTGGATGGCTTGCCGGTGCGCGAGGTGGCCCGCCTGCTGGGGATCGGCGAGGTCACCGTGCGCTGGCACCTGATGGCCGCCCGGCGGGAGCTCGCCCGGCTGCTGTCGGGCTCGAAGGAGGAGCGGAGATGAGCGACGAACGGCTGCGCCAGATTCTGCGCCAGGGGGATCCCGCCGGAGAGGACGCCGGCCTGACCCCGGACGAGGCCCGCGCCATGCGCCGGACGGTGCTGACGGCGGTCCCGGAGAGGAAGCGGCGGCTCCTGCCAATCCTCGCGCTGGCCGGAGCGGTGGCCACGGCGGCGCTGATCGCGGTCCTCCTGCTGAGGC
>DASXJP010000394.1:0-4306 GCA_036497345.1 Thermoanaerobaculia bacterium | reverse complement strand
CCGCCAGAAGGCGGTGGTGCATGAGCTTTGCCGCCGGCCCCGGGAAGGGCTGCTGCGCTCTCTCAAGAGTCCCCATCCAGAAGCCGTCGAGCTGGCCGAGACGGGCTTGGCCGACTGGGGAGCGAGCCTTCCGCCGGAGGGCGAGGAGCTCGTCGACGTGAACGCCGGCAAGCCTGTGCGCTGGCTGGAAGGTCAGGGATGGGTGGAGGAACCGGTTTGAATCGAGGCACCGTCGTCGTTATGACGGCCGGAGAGGGGCCGCAGCTTACCCATAGACCGCTTCGAAACGGGTGACGAACACCTCTCCGTGCCGCCGCGCCGCGATCTCGGCAGGATCGGCGCATTCGAGGAAAAGCTCCACGGCCTCTTTCAGATTCGCCGTCGCCTCTTCCACCGTCGCCCCCTGGCTGGCCACGTCAAGCTCGGGACAGAGGGAGACGTACAGATCGCCCTCCTTCTCCAGAATGGCCGTGAAGCTGCTCTTGTTCATCGCATAGGGCTCCTGTTGTCGGACCTGCTCCGCAGTATAGCTCCTCGGCTCCAGCCACTTTCATGAAGTCTTGAAAAGCCGCCCAAGCAGAGCCTTCAACCCACCTCGCCTTTCCCGCCAGCTCCCAGTCTCCCGAGCGCCTCCAGGTTCTCCCGCGCCATCTTCGTGTTCGGATGATCCGGCCCAAGCCGAGCCTCGAAGATCGCCAACGCCCGATCGTAGTACGGCCGGGCTGCCGCAAGATCTCCCTGCCTCCGAAGAAGGGAACCGAGGTTGTTCAGGCTGAGGGCGGTGTCCGGGTGCTCGGCGCCCAGAACCTTCTCCCGGATCGTCAACGCCCGCTCGCAGTACGGCCGGGCTGCCGCAAGATCTCCCTGGCTCTGAAGAAGGCCACCGAGGTTGTGCAGGCTGGTTGCGGTGTCCGGGTGCTCGGCGCCCAGAACCTTCTCCCGGATCGCCAACGCCCGCTCGTAGTACGGCCGGGCCGCCGCTAGATCTCCCTCGCTCCGAAGAAGGACGCCGAGGTTGTTCAGGCTTTGGGTGGTGTCCGGGTGCTCGGCGCCCAGGATCTTCTCCCGGATTGCCAACGCCCGCTCAAGGTACGGCCGGGCTCCTAGATAGTCACCGATTATCCAGAGATAATGGCCGAGCGCATTGCAGAGCCTGGCGGCGTTGGTTGTCTCCCGCCTCCGCGCAATCTCGGTGATGGCCCGGAGGTGCGGCTGCCAAGCGAGTAAGGGACCCGGGATGCCAGCGTCGATCAGACGCTCGGCCTCAGCCAAGAGGCTCTCCTCCACCGCATCCCTGGCGTCTTCTTCTCCATCAGAGTCTCGCGCGAATTCCGCCACCAGCCGGTGCATCACCAGCGCGCCGGCTTTGCCGGCTTCCAGGAGCCCGAGGGCCGTCAGCCGGGCCAGAGCGTCTTCGGCCTGGAGGCGAGCCCCCGATTCTAAATTCACCGTCTTGAGGAGAAGCTCGCGGGGGATCGGCTCGCCCGGAGCGAAGTGGACCGTCCGGGCGAGGAGCGCGAGAGCGAGGGCGTCGGTCTCGTCTTCCGGCTTCAGCTTTTCGATGCTCAGCGCGAAGGTGCGGCCGACGTGGGCTTCATGGCTGGTCGGGGAGATCCCGGCGAATTTGCCTTGGAGCGAGGGATGCTGGAGGAGGCCGCCCTGGCGCAGGGCTTCCAGATAGGCGGCCGGCTGGCCGTCGGACGCATTGGCGTAGCGTTTCAGGAAGCTTCCGGCCAGATGGAGCGCCAGCGGGAGATCTCCCAGCTTGTCGGCGATGCCGCCCAATGCCGGATCTGTATTCGGCACGTCGGGGCGGAATTTCCTCAGCAACTCGATGCTCGCCGGACGGGGAAGGGTGCTGATCTGGACAGACTGGACGCCCAGGGAGAGGTCCCACTGCGGGCGCCGGCTGGTGACGAGCACGCGGGCTCCCCCGGTCCGCGGACGGTATCGGTCAAGGAGGGCTTCCTCTTCACAGTTGTCGAAGACGAGGAGGCGGGGGACCGGTCGAGCCCAGTCGTCTTCCACGAGCCGAACCTGCTGATCGAGCGGCAGGGCGTCGTAGGACGGATGGAGATCGAGGCTCCTCCCGCAGGCGGCGACCTCGGCGGGGACGGCAGCCGGGTCCGCGAAGCTCATCCAGAAGACGCCGCCTTCGAAGTAGCGGCCGTAGCGGTGGACGAATTCGGTGGCGAGCTGCGTCTTGCCGATCCCCCCGAGACCGGAGGCGGCGGCGAGCCTCACCTCCCCGACCGCGGAGGTCTCCCCAGCCCGCAGTTGGCGGGCCAGGGCCCGGAGCTCTTCCTCGCGGCCCACGAAGAGGGGATTGTGGGCGAAAGGCATCCGGGAGCCCTGGGGCAGAGGACCGATCTCCGGCAGCTTGGTCTCGGGCAGGTCCGTGATCTCCAGCGGGAACGGCGGAGGCCCGGCGGGAAATGGAGGCTTGGTGAGCGGCTTCGGCCTCTCCTTCCTGGCGGCGGTCAGGAGAGCGTTCCCGGCGGCCTCTCCGGCCAAGCCGACCAGATCGGTATAGACGATCCCCGCCAGTAGTCCCGTCACCTCGACCTCGCGGACACGGATGGGCAGCAGCTCTTTCTTCTGGGCGAGGGCGGCTGTCCATTCCATCTGTCCGAAGTGTGAGCCCAGGTACTCGGGCGAGAGGACCGCGATCGTGCGCTCAGCCTCCGCGGCGGCCTTGTGCATCTCGATGATGAAATTGGAGCCTGCCGCGAAATCCCAGGCCTGAATCGTCGTAGTGAATCCCGCGGCCTCCAGCGTCCAGGCGATCCACTCGGCCCAGTCGCGGTCAGCTTGGGTGTAGCTGATGAAGAAGTCGGTCATGGCGGCGTTTCGTGGAGGACGAAATCATAGCGTGAGCAGAGCCGGCCGGGCGAGTCGATCGGCCGGAGGCACTGTCCCCCCTGGGACCGCCGGCGTCCCGCCGGCCTTCTAGCCAGTTTTTGTTTTCAAAAAAGAAAAAAAGCGGAGTTAGAAGCCGGCGGGACGCCGGCGGTCCCAGGGGCCCCTCCCAGGCCCCCTCTCCCCCTTTTGCCGCGACTTGACGTAAACTACGTCTCAGAGCGGCAACAGGAAGGACACATGGCAGAAACCAAGGTAACGGCTCGCGAGGCGGACAGCGCCTACGAGGTCGACTTCGTCATCGTCGGATCGGGCTTCGGCGGCAGCGTCTCGGCGCTGCGGCTGGCGGAGAAGGGATACAAGGTGCTGGTGCTGGAGGCGGGCAAGCGGTGGCGCACGCAGGACTTCCCCCAGAGCAACTGGAGCGTGCGGAAGTTTCTCTGGATGCCCGCGCTCTTCTGCTACGGCATCCAGCGCCTGACCCTGCTGCGCGACGTGCTCGTGCTCTCGGGGGCCGGCGTGGGGGGCGGCTCGCTGGTCTACGCCTGCACCCATCTGGAGCCGGAGCCGGAGGCCTTCCTGCGCGGCACATGGCCCAAGGGGATCGACTGGCGCAAGACCCTCGCCCCTCACTATCAGACGGCCAAGCGGATGCTCGGCGTCACCCCCAACCCCCACCTCTGGGCAGGGGATCAGGCGCTGCTCCAATTCGCCCGCACCTTGGGCAAGGAGGACACCTTCGAGCCGACCGACGTCGCCATCCTCTTCGGCGAGCGGGCCGGCCAGCAGGTGGGTGACCCCTTCTTCGGCGGCGAGGGGCCGGACCGCACCACCTGCACCTACTGCGGCGGCTGCATGGTGGGGTGCCGCCACGGGGCCAAGAACACGCTCGACAAGAACTATCTCTGGTTCGCCGAGCGGCTCGGTGCCGAGGTGCGCCCCGAGACCCTGGTCACCGGCCTGGAGGAGGATGGCCAGGGAGGGTGGCGCGTCCACACCCGCAGCTCGACCCGCAAGATCTTCCAGGGCAGGAAGACGATCCGGGCGCGCGGCGTGGTGCTCTCGGCGGGCGCGCTGGGGACGACCAACCTCCTCTTGCAGTGCCGCGACGAAGGGATGCTCCCCCGCCTCTCCCCCGCTCTCGGGGGCTATGTGCGCACCAACAGCGAGATCATCTGCGGCGCCACCTCGCGCTCCAAGGAGGCCGACTACTCCAAGGGGATCGCCATCGCCAGCAGCTTCCAACCCGACCCGGACACCACCATCGAGGTGGTGCGCTATCCCGAGAAGTCGGACGTCATGAGCTTCCTCGGCACCCTGCTGGTCGACGACGGCACCCGCCTCACCCGGCCGCTCAAGTGGCTGGGCACCTGCCTGCGCCATCCGGTCGACTTCCTGCGCACGCTGAATCCCATGGGCTGGGCGAAGCGCTCGACGATCGTGCTGG
>DASXJP010000393.1:0-4031 GCA_036497345.1 Thermoanaerobaculia bacterium | reverse complement strand
AGATCACCGGCATCGCGCTGGCCATCTTCGTGCTGCAGCTCCTGATCAACGGGTATCACGAGCTGGCGGAGGGCGGCTGGCTGCCGGGCAACGAGACCACCATGGGGACGGTGGGACCGCTGGTGCAGAACGAGTTTTTCTTCGTCGCGGCCGTGCTCGCCCTGCCGCTGCTGATGCTGCTGGTGCCGGGCCGGCAACGGCAGGAGGCGGCGGCCGGTGGCGCCGCGGCGCGCCTGGAGCGGGCGGGGAGCCGCCGGCAGGGGCGCGCCCGGGTGCTGGGGGCGACGCTCGGGCTGATCATCCTGGCGGCGCTGGGCCTGGGGTTCGTCTACTCGCAGCCGCCGGCCGCCCTCTCGGCGGCGACGCCGGTCGCGGCGGGCGCGGACGGCAAGGTGCGCATCCCGCTCTCGACTTTCCAGGGGACCAGGCTCCAGCGCTTCCAGACGACGGTGAACGGCCAGGCGGTGCGCTTCATCGCCATCCCCATCGAGCCCCTCGAGAAGGGGGGGAAGATCGCCACCGCCTTCGACGCTTGCCTGCTCTGCGGGCCCAAGGGCTACTACCAGAACGGCCCCAACGTCACCTGCCTGCACTGCGGCTCGGTGATCTATCCGCCGAGCATCGGCCAGACCGGCGGGTGCAACCCGGTGCCGCTGCCGTCGAAGGTCGAGGGGGGCGATCTCGTCCTCCTGACGTCGGACCTGGCGGGCGGCGGTCACCTCTTCGCCTCCGGAGCGCACTGAGAGCAGATCATGTACGCCCGCCTGCTGATCGAGTCGCTGCGCCGGGGGACGCGCCGCAAGCTGCTGGCGGTCAGCGCCGTGGCGCTCGGCACCCTGGGAGCGACGGCGCTCGGCGAGGTGGTGCTCGCCTCGGGGGACCGGCTGGCGGCCGAGATGGGCTCCTATGGGGCCAACCTGGTGACGGCGCCGGCCAGGGACGGCGACACCCTGCCCGTCGGGGATCTCGTCAAGGTGCGGCGGATCTTCTGGAAGAACAACATCGTGGCCGTGGCGCCGACGCTCGACCTGCGGGTGCGGATGGAGCCGGGTGGGCCGGGAGGAACCATCGCGCCGCTGGTCGGCTCCTGGTTCGATCATCCGCTGGAGCCGGATTTTCGCACCGGCCTGCCGCGCACGCGGCCGACCCTGGCCGTCGAGGGGCGCTGGCCGCGGGAGGGAGAGCCGGAAGCGGTGGTCGGCCGGCGGCTGGCGCAGCGGCTGGGGGTGAAGCCCGGGAGCGAGCTGCGGGCGGGCCTGGGAGGCCGGAGCGAGGGCTTCCGGGTGGTGGGGATCGTCACCAGCGGCGGCGAGGAGGACGATCAGGCGTTCGCTCCCCTGGCGGCGGTGGAACGGCTGGCCGGGCTGCCGGGCCGCTTCACCCGCGCCGAAACCTTCGCCCTGACGGTGCCCGAGGTCCGCAACTCCCATCCAGATCCGCGCCGCAATCCCAGGGAATATGAGACCTGGTACTGCACGGCCTACCCCTCCTCCATCGCCCAGCAGCTCGACGAGGCGCTGCCGGGGGCGCGGACGGCGGTGAATTTCGGCGTCACCCAGGCCACGGCGGACGTGCTGGGACGGCTGCGCTGGGTGCTCACGGCCTTGGGCGTCGTGGCGCTCGCGGGCGCCGCCGTGGGGGTGACCGCGGCCATGACCGCCACCGTGCTGGAGCGGCGGCTGGAGGCGGGCCTGCTGGTGGCGATCGGCGCGCCGCGCGGCCGGGTGGTGCTCTTCTTCCTCAGCGAGGCGGCGCTGCTCGGCCTGCTCGGCGGGCTCCTCGGCGGCGGGCTCGGCCTGCTCGGCGGGCGGCTCCTGGGGAGCGGCGTGCTGGGGGTGACCGTCCCCTGGATGCCCATCCTGCTGCCGTTCGCCGCCCTCCTGGGGCTGGCGGTGGCCGTGCTCGCCAGCACCGCCCCGGTGGCGCGCGCGCTGGAGCGCTATCCGGCCGACATCCTCAAGAGGGCCACCGCCTGATGCTCCTCCGCCTGGTGCTCGCGAGCCTGCGGCGGAGATTCCGCCAGCTCGCGTTGATCCTCGCCGCGGTGACGGTGGCCGCGGCGACCGTGGCCACCCTGGCCAGCTTCTCCAGCCGCGCCGAGCGGCGGATGGGCGAGAGCCTGGCCGCCTTCGGCCCCAACCTCACGGTGCGCCCGCAGGTGGGCGGGGCGGCCGTGCTCTCCGCCGGGATCGTCGAGCGCCTGCGGCAGGTGCCCGGAGTCCGCTCCGCGGCGCCCTCGCCGGCGCTCGACCGCGTCGAGGTGCGGGCCGATCCCGGCCGTCTGGAGGAGGTGGCGCGGGCGATCGAGTCGCGCGTGGAGGGGGTGGAGGCCGTGCCGCTGCGCCGGGTCAGCCAGTCGGACGCCCGGCTCACCCGCCGGCTCACCCTGGTGCTGGTGGCGGTGAGCGCCGTCTCCTTCCTGCTGGCGCTGCTCTCGGTGGGGGCCGCCACGGCCGCGCTGGTGGGCGAGCGGCGGACGGAGATCGGCCTCCTCCTGGCCCTCGGCTACACCGGCCGGCGGGTCGGCGGGCTCCTGGCCGCCGAGCTGCTCGCGGCGGCGGTGCTGGCAGGCGCCGTGGGGGAGATCGTGGGCGAGATCGCGGCGGGCGGGCTGGCGCGGCGCGTCCTGGGAGCGGGCGGTGGGATCTCGATGACCTGGGGGGGCTTCGCCGCCGCGGCGCTGGTGGCGGTGCTGGTGGTGGGCTCCTCGATGCTGATGGCGTTGCGGCGGGTCGAGCGGCTCGACGCGGCGCGCGTCCTGCGTGGCGAATAGAGATCACCCATGCCTTCTCCCTTGGTCGAAGCCGAGGCCCTGAGCCGCCGTTTCGGAGCCCTGCGCGCCCTCGACGAGCTGACGCTCACGATCGGCGAGGGGGAGTGGGTGGCGATCACCGGCCCCTCGGGCTCCGGCAAGACGACCCTGCTCAACATCCTCTCCGGCCTCGACCACCCGACCTCCGGCACGGTGCGCGTGGGCGGCGTCGATCTCGCCGAGCTCAGCCGGAGCGAGCTGGCCCGCTACCGCCAGCGCACGGTGGGGCTGATCTTCCAGCAGTTCCACCTGATCCCCTATCTCACGGCCCTGGAGAACGTCATGCTCGCGCAGTACGTGCACAGCATGACCGACCGCGGCGAGGCCGAGGAGGCGCTGCGCCGGGTGGGGCTGGGAGAGCGGCTGGGCCATCTGCCGAGCCAGCTCTCGGGGGGCGAGCAGCAGCGGGTGTGCATCGCCCGGGCGCTGATCAACCAGCCGCCGCTGATCCTGGCCGACGAGCCCACCGGCAACCTCGACGCGGTCAACGAGGCGATCGTGATGTCGCTGCTGGCCGATCTCCATCAGCGGGGGCACACGCTGATCCTGGTCACCCATGACGCCTCGATCGCGTCGCGGGCCAACCGCGAGATCCGGCTGGAGCACGGCCGGCTCGCCCACGTCGAGCAGCCGGGCGAGCTCGAGCTGCTGGGCGTGCTGGCCGAGCTCTGGCAGCTCATCGAGGAGGACCGGGAGGCGGTCTCGATCACCCGCCGCGGCGTGGCCGAGCTGATGGCGGACGGCCTCCTCGCCTTCGCGGAGGGCAAGATCGCCTTCACCGAGCGGGGCCAGGCGCAGGCCCGCGCCGCGGTCCGCCGGGTGCGGCTGGCCGAGGTGCTGGTCGAGCGCACCCTCGCCCGCAGCTCCGGAAAGGAGTGCGGCCGGGAGGCGCCGGTCGCGGCGGGGTTCGAGGACCAGGTGTGCGCGTTTTTGGATCATCCGCGGAGCTGCCCCCATGGCCGGCCGATCCCGCCGGGGGCGGATTGCGGGGAGCGGGAGGGGTGAGAGTCTTCAGACCTCTCTGCCTTCCGGGGGCGTCCTGCGCTCCGAAGCCTCACCCCCGGCCCCTCTCCACTTCGTGGAGAGGGGGGGCGCGTGGTCGTAGGACGAGAACTTCGGAAAGTGTCGTTTTACCCCTCTCCACGCAGTGGAGAGGGGGTCAGGGGGTGAGGCCTCGGAGCGTAGGACGCCGAAAGGGCACCGCCGCCCTGAGGACCCT
>DASXJP010000392.1:0-13063 GCA_036497345.1 Thermoanaerobaculia bacterium | reverse complement strand
GCACCCCCCGCTCGTCGGTGCGCCCGTTGGCGAGCCCCCGCGGCTCGGCGACCGTCGAGATCATCCGCACCGAGACCTGGGTGTTCGCGACCGGCTGGCCGCTCTTGCTGGAGGTGGCGCGCAGGACGAGCGTGGCGCGCTTGCCGAGCGCCAGGTCGCGCTCCTCCTCCAGCAGCAGCACGAGCTGCTCCTGGTCGGCCTCGCTCGTCAGGTACTCCAGGATCACCTGGTCGAGGGTCCGCTCGGGGGCCGCCGGCCGGGCGGGGCGGGCGGCGACCGGCTCCATCGGCGTCTCCGGGGTGGCGGAGACCGTGGCCGCCGCGGCCGGACGCGCCACCGTCTCGCCGCCGCCGAGCGCCCGGGCCATGGTCTCCGCCACGTCGGATGGAGGCGCGGAGGGAGACGGCGACGCCATGGGGCCCGAGGGGTGCCGCATGACCACCGGCTGCATGCCCGACGGCGGCGTCGCGACCGGCACCGGGCCCGTGGTGCGGCTGGCGCTGAGGGCGGCGAGCTTGCCGTCGAGCTTGCCGTGGCGGATCGCCGCGATCATGGTCCGGTGCTGGTGGTCCATGAGGGCGACGATGTCCTTCTCCTCCTTCCCCTCCGCGATCATCTCGGCATAGCTGGCCCGCTTGCTGGCCAGCACCTGGCCGCCCACGTAGACGAGGCTCTCGATGTACGGGTTCGAGACCCCCTTGTCCTCCGTCTGGACGTGGAATACCACCTCGCCGTGGCGGACGTCGGTGTTATAGCCGGTGATCATGCGCGGGGCGCCACAGGGACGACAACTCTATAGTACGGACGAGAGGGATTCTAAGAACAGGGGCCCGGGGAATCAAGCGAGGCCCCGAGCCGCCCTCATTTCGCGTATAATACCCACAGCCCACCGAGCCTGCCCGGACCCTCCCCAGAAAATGGCGGGAGAGCAGGCCGACAGGGTGGTCCGGGAAACCGGGCCGCCTCCCGTGTTTGGAAAGGCGGGGCCAAGAGCCGGCGGCTCGGGGGTTGGATATCTCTATGAGCCGCCTGAATATTCTCCGAGAGACCCCACCCGTAGGCCCGGCCTTCGCGGCCATCCATCCTGTACCGACCGAGGATTCCCGGCCCACGCGCCTGATCGACGCCTTCGGGCGGCGGCTCACCTATCTGCGGGTCTCCGTCACCGACCGCTGCAACCTGCGCTGCACCTACTGCCTGCCCGAGGACGCCGACTTCCCGTTCGGCGACCGCGACTTCCTCTCCCCCCGGGAGATCGAGACGATCGTCGGCGCCCTGGTGCGGCTCGGCATCCGGCGCGTGCGGCTGACCGGCGGCGAGCCGCTGGTGCGCAAGGACCTCCTGGAGATCGTCCGCCGGGTGAAGGCCCTCCCCGGCCTGGAGAACCTCGCCCTCTCGACCAACGGCACCGGGCTGGCCCGCCAGGCCTCGGCGCTCAAGGCGGCCGGGATCGACCGCGTCAATATCAGTGTGGACAGCCTCGATCCCGAGCGCTTCCGCGAGATCACCCGCCGCGGGGACCTGGAGGAGGTTTGGCGCGGCGTCGAGGCGGCGCTCGCGGCCGGGCTCGATCCGGTCAAGCTCAACGCCGTGCTCCTCCAGAGCAACCAAGAGGACGTCGAGCGGCTGGCGGCCCTCACTCTCGATCAGCCCCTCCACGTGCGCTTCATCGAGATGATGCCCACCGCCGCCAACGAGCACCTCCAGCCGGGGGCCTTCGTCTCCGCGGACGACGCCCGCGCCCGCCTGGAGGAGCGCTTCGGGCCGCTCTCCCCCACCGAGGTGGGCCCGCGCACCGGTCCGGCCAAGGCCTTCCGTTTCCGGGACGCCGTGGGCACGGTCGGCTTCATCACCCCGCTCTCCCACACCTTCTGCGCCGACTGCAACCGCCTGCGCCTGACCTCCCGCGGCGAGCTCCGCCTCTGCCTCTTCGCCGACCGCGTCCACCCCCTCCGCCACCTCCTCGGGGATCCGGACCCGGACGCCGCCCTCGAAGAGGAGATCCTGCGCGTCCTCCAGGACAAGCCCGCCGAGCACCGGCTCACCCAGGGGAATTACGGCAACCTGGTGAGCTTCATGCAGATCGGCGGCTAGACCCGCTTCACGGCGCCAGCGCCCGCGTGGGCTCCACCCGCGCCGCCCGCTTCGCCGGCAGCCAGCTCGCCAGCAATGCCGCCGCGGCCAGGACCACGACCACCCCGGCGAAGGTGGCCGGATCGGTCGCGCTCACTCCGAAAAGCAGTCCGGCGATGGCCCGGCCGGCCGCCGCCGCTCCCGCCACCCCCACGGCCAGACCCAGCAGCACCGGCCGCATCGCCTGCCACACCACCAGCGAGAGCACCCTCCCCTCGGTGGCGCCGAGCGCCATCCGCACCCCGATCTCCTGCGTCCGCTGGCTCACGAAGTAGGCGATCACGCCATAGATCCCCACCGCGGCGAGCAGCAGGCCGATCGTCCCCAGGGCGGTCAACAGCAGCATGTTGAAGCGGGTGGTCGCCGACAGCGAGGCGCGGATCTCCTCCATCGTCAGCAGGTTGAAGACCGGCAGTCGGGGATCGGTGGCGAGGACGGCCCGGCGGACCTCCCCGGCGACCGCCGCCGGATCGCCGGCCGTCCGCACCGCCAGGGCCACGGACAGCTCGTGCTCCCCCAGGAGGTCGGAATTGGCCTGCTCCAGCGGCAGGTAGACCTCGGGCTGCGTCTCCTCCGCGAGGTCTCCTTGCCGGATGTCCCCCGCCACACCCACGACCTCCATCCAGACCGGCCCCTTGTCGTCCCGAGTGTAGGCGAGCCGATGCCCGAGCACCTCCTCGCTTCCCCAGGCCAGGCGGGCCAGCTTGCGGTTGACGACCGCCACGTAGGGCGCCCCGGCGCGGTCGCGGGCGGTGAAATCCCGGCCCCGCAGAAGGGGGATGCGCAACGCGGCGAAGTATCCGGGGGTGACCTGCCGGGTGTTGCCGATCAGGCGCCCCTCCTCCGGCACGTTGAGCCCCTCGACGTCGAGCGTGGAGGAGGTGTTGTTGTTCCGCGACAGCGGCAGGATCGACGCCGCGGCAGCCGATGACACCCCCGGGATCCGGCCCACCCGGTCGACCGCCTCCAGCACGGTCTTCACGGCGCGGTCCGGGCTCGGATAATCGGCGAAGGGGAGCGAGAGCTGGGCCGTCAGCAGGCCCGAGGGATCGAAACCGACCTCGACCTCCTGGAGGCGGACGGCGCTGCGGATCAGCAGCCCGGCGCCGACCAGCAGCACGAGCGCCAACGCCACCTCGGCCACCAGCAGGCTGGTCCGCACCCGGTCGCGCGGCGAGCTGACCGCCCGCCCCCCTTCCTTCAGCATGCTCTGCAGGTCCGGCCGGGCGGTCCGCAGCGCCGGCACCAACCCGAAGAAGAGGCTGGCGGCGAGCGACAGGCCCAGGGCGAAGGCGAGCGCCGGCCCGTCGATCCCCGCCGTGGCCAGCCGGGGGACGCCGGCCGGGCTGATCGCCTTGAGGAAACGGACGCCGGCATGGGCCAGCCCCAACCCCGCCGCGCCTCCGGCCAGCCCCAGGACCAGGCTCTCGGTGAGAAGCTGGCGGACGATCCGCCCGCGGCCGGCCCCCAGGGCGGCGCGCACGGCGATCTCCCGCGCCCGCACCCCGCCCCGCGCCAGCAGCAGATTGGCCACGTTGACGCAGGCGATCAGCAGCACGCAGCCGACGGCTCCGAGCAGGATCAGCAGCCGCTTCCGGTAGCCGCCCAGGAGGCGGTCGCGGAACGGCTCCAGGCGCGTCCCCTGGCCTTTCCGGGAGGGCTCGTCGAGCGGCTCCAGCCGCTTGCCGATCGCCGCCACCTCGGCCGCCGCCGCCGCCAGGGAGACGCCGGGCCGCAGCCGGCCGGTCACCCGGAGATAGCAGTTGCCGAAGTTGGACGCCTGCTCCGGCGTGAAGGCGACCGGCACCCACAGCCGGGAGTCGACCGCGCGCAGCTCGAAGGAGGCCGGCAGGACGCCGATCACCTCGTAAGGTATGCCGTTGAGCCGGAAGCTGCGGCCGATCACCCTGGGATCGGCGGCGAAGCGCTCGCGCCAGAGGCGGTCGGAGAGCACCACCACGCGGTCCCGCCCGGGGCGGTCCTCGGCGGCGGTGAAGACCCGCCCCAGCTCCGGCCGGACGCCGAACGCCTCGAAATAGCCCGCCGAGACCCGGTCGCCGAGGATCCTCTCGGGCAGGCCGTCGCCGGTCAGGTTGAAGCTCGCGGTCCAGAAGGCGGCGAGGCGGGAGAAGGAGCGTGCCTCGCGGAAGCCCAGGAAGCTGGCGGCGGAGAGCGAGCGGTCCTCTCCATGCTCGGTCCGCCAGAGCTGGACGATCCGCTCGGGATGGGGGAACGGCAGCGGCTTCAGCACCACCCCGTGCAGCAGGCTGAAGATCGCCGTGGTGGCGCCGACTCCCAGGGCCAGTGTGGCCACCGCGATCAACGCGAAGACCGGCGCCTTGCGGAGCTGGCGCAGGGCGAAGACGGCGTCCTGGCGGAGCTCGGCGAAGATCTCGGTCCACCGCCGCCCCCGCGCCGTCTGGCGGCCGATCTCCCGGCAGCGCCGCCGCACCCCTTCCATCTCGCCGAAGTGGCGGAGGGCCTCCTCGCGGGCGGCGCCCGGCTCCAACCCGTCCTCCTCGATCAGGTCCCGCGTCCGCATCTCCAGATGGAACGCGATCTCGTCGTCCACGTCCTGCTCGACCGTGCCGCCCCGCAGGTGGAGGCGGAAGGCCCGGCGCCAGCTCGCCATGTCATCCCCCTCTCAAGCGGTCGCGGCGTGGAGCACCCTGCCCACGGCCTCGGCATAGCGCTGCCAGGACTCCGACTCGGCATGGAGCTGGCGGCGCCCCTCGTCGGTGAGGCGGTAGAACTTCGCCCGCCGGTTGTTCTCGGAGATCCCCCACTCCGCCTCGATCCACCCCCGCTGCTCCATCCGGTGGAGGGCCGGATAGAGCGCCCCCTCCTCGATCCGCAGCGCGTCGCCGGTCTGCCGGGCGATCCACCGCACCACCGCATAGCCGTGGAGAGGCCCCCACGAAAGAGTCTTGAGGATCAGGACGTCGAGCGTCCCCTGCAACAGGTCCATCTTGGCCATCGGGCTCTCCCCTAAGCTGTCCAGGGGAGAGAATAGCTCGATTCCCCTAAGACGTCAAGGGGAATGGAGCCGCTATACTTTCTCCATGCATTCCGTCGCCGACGACCTCCGCCGCGAGGACCGCGAAGCCTTCGCCAGGCTGCCCCTGGAGGAGCGTGTCCGCCGCGTCTTCGAGATGGGCGAGATCGGCCTGGAGGCCTTCCGCCAGGCCCAGGAGGTCGATCGGGAGACGGCGATCCGGCTTCTCCAGCGCCGCCGCCAAGCGGGACGCCGGCCCTCCAAATGCATGGAGGAGATCATCGGGTGAGCCTGCTCGCCCGGGTCAGCGAGGTCCTGAAAGCCCGAGGAATCCCCCACGTCCTGGTTGGCGCCTCGGCCTTGACGATCCACGGCGTCAACCGCTCGACCATCGACCTCGACCTCTTCACCATCGACCGGGCATGCCTTGATCCCCGGATGTGGGATGGCCTCGCCGCGGAAGGGGTCGGCGTCGAAGTCCGCAAGGGAGATCCGGACGATCCTCTCGCCGGGGTGGTGCGGCTCAAGGTGCCCCCCGAGCTTCCTCTCGACGTCGTGGTCGGCAAGCACCGCTGGCAGCAGAGGGCGATCGAAAGGGCTGAGATGGCGATCTTCATAGACGTAGAGATCCCAGTTCTCAGCGGGGTCGATCTCATCCTCTTGAAGCTCTTCGCCGGCGGTCCCCAGGATGCCTGGGACATCCAGCAGCTCCTGACAGGTCCGGAGCGGGATTCGCTGATCGCGGGCGTGGAGAGGGACCTCCCCGATCTGCCCGCGGACGCCTCTCGCCTCTGGCGACAGATCCTGGAGCTCGGCTCCTGATCTCTCCTCTTCCCTGCTACACTTCTCCTGCACCATAGCACGCTCCGACGAGACCTATCGCCGGATTGCGTGCCGGCTCCCGAGAGGATATCGTTCATGGCCGCGATTCCTTTGCAGCGCGAGATCCACTATCCGGAATCCGACGGAAAACCGATGGCGGAGAGCGACCTCCACCGCGATGTAATGGCCGACCTGATTTATGCCTTGAAGACCCGCTATGCCGGGGAGCCGAACGTGTACGTGGGCGGCAACCTCCTCCTGTACTACGTGGAGGGGGACCCGCGGAAGTCGGTCTCCCCGGACGTGCTGGTGACCTGGGGGATCCGCAAGGGGCGCCGGAAGACGTATCTGCTCTGGAAGGAAGGGCGCGCTCCGGGCTTTGTCATCGAGGTCACCTCGGACACCACCCGGTCGGAAGACCTCGGGAAGAAGAAGGAGCTCTACCTGCGGTTGGGGATCGAGGAATACATCCTTTTCGATCCCCTGGGGGACTACCTCCATCCACGCCTTCAGGGGCATCGTCTGGTGCTGGGCCGGTATCAGCCCATTCCGCTCGAAGCCGACGGCTCCCTGCTGAGCCGGACCACCGGGCTGCGGTTGCGGATCGAAGGGGAGAATCTCCGGTTGATCGATGAGGCGACCGGCGAGCGTCTCCTCTTTGCCGAGGAGGAGAGGGCGGCAAGGTTGGCGGAGAGGGCGGCGAGGTTGGAGGAGAGGGCGGCGAGGTTGGCGGAGAGGAAAGCGAGATTGGCGGAGAGGGCGGCGAGGTTGGCGGCGGAGGAACGCGCCGAGCAGGAGGCCAAGGCCCGCCGAGCCCTGGAGGAGGAGATCGAGCGCCTCCGGAGAGAGCTCGGGCGGAGCTGATCCCTGATCATCCATCGTCCACCCCCCTGGTGGACGCCTCTCCCATCTCATGGGAGAATACGCCGCGAATCCTGCCCGGGTAGACCCGGCCCGGAGCCCAAATCCCGCAAATCCTGACGAGAGGAGATCCATATGGCTGAGCCCACTGTCGCGGAGCCGACGACCGAGCAGCGCACCCTGGTCCACTACGAGGTACGGGACGGGGTGGCCTATCTCACGCTGGACGATCCCCCGGCCAACACCTACACCCACGAGATGATGCGCCAGCTCGACGACGCCATCCTCAAGGCGCGCTTCGAGAAGGACGTCTACGTGATCGTGCTCAAGGGCGAGGGGGACAAGTTCTTCTGCGCCGGCGCCAACATCAACATGCTGAAGTCGTCCGACCCCTACTTCAAGTACTACTTCTGCCTGCACGCCAACGAGACCCTGAACCGGCTGGAGCAGACCCCCAAGCTGGTCATCGCGGCCCTCGAGGGGCACACGGTGGGCGGCGGCCTCGAGATCGCCATGGCCGCGGACATCCTGATCGCCAAGAAGGGCTCGGGCAAGGTCGGCCTCCCCGAGGTGTCCCTGGGCGTGCTGCCGGGCACCGGCGGCACCCAGCGCCTGGCCCGCCGCGTCGGCAAGAGCCTGTCGATCGACCTCATGGTCACCGGCCGCCTGATCGACTTCGAGGAGGCGATGCGGATCGGCATCGTAAACTACATCTACGAGGCGGACGACTTCCTCGGCCAGATCCACGAGTACGCCAAGCAGTTCTGCCCGCCGAACAAGGCGGCCAAGGCGGTCGGCCGGATCAAGCGCTCCGTGCAGTCCGGCGCTGAGGTCCCCTTCGAGAGCGGCCTCGCCATCGAGCGCGAGCTCCAGCAGCAGCTCTTCGAGAGCCCCGACGCCCGCGAGGGCCTCGACGCCTACATCTCGAAGCGCAAGCCGGAATTCCGGGGGTATTGAGGCTTCCTTTCCCCTCCAGGGGAATAGAGGTTTGTTTTCTTGAAGGGCGGGGCCGAGTCCCCGCCCTCGCCCTGCAAGGGCGATATTTGAATAGCCTGGTGTTTCAACCCCAGGCGGAGGAACACCGCTTGGCCAACGACCACGACATCGTCCTCGCCGCCCCCGTGCGCACCCCGATCGGCAAGCTCGGCGGCGTTTTGACCCCTTTGACGGCGGCCGACCTCGGCACCGCCGCCGCCCAGGCCGCGCTGGAGCGCGCCGGGCTCGCTCCTGCCAACGTCGACCAGGTGATCTTCGGCCACGCCCGGCAGGCGGGCGGCGGCCCCAACACGGCGCGGCAGATCGCCTTCCGGGCCGGCGTGCCCGTGGATCGGCCAGCGTTCACGGTCAACCAGGCGTGCGCCTCGGGGCTCCAGTCCATCCTCTCGGCGGCCCGCACCATCCTCACCGGCGAGGCCAGGGTCGTGCTCGCGGGCGGCACCGAGAGCATGTCCAATACCCCCTACCTCCTCCCCCGCGCCCGCTGGGGGTACCGCATGGGCCACGCCGAGATCGTGGACGGCATGTACCAGGACGGCTTCAACGATCCGCTCTCCAAGCTGGTGATGGGCGAGACCGCCGAGGAGCTCGCCGCCGAGATGGGGATCGACCGCGCCGCCTCCGACGCCTATGCCCTGGAGAGCCAGCTCCGCTGCGAGCGCGCCCGCGCCGAGGGGCGGTTCGAGAGCGAGATCGTCCCGGTGAAGGTCGCCGGCAGGAAGGGGGACGTCACGGTGTCGACCGACGAGCACCCCCGCGACGGCATGACCCTCGAATCGCTCGCCAAGCTGCCGGCCGTCTTCCGCAAGGGGGGTGCCGTCAGCGCCGGCAACGCCTCGGGGATCACCGACGGCGCCGCGGCGATCGTGGTGGCCTCGCGGGCCGCGGCCCAGGAGCTGGGGCTCCCCGTAGTGGCCCGGCTGGTGGGCTGGGAGGTGGTCGGCGTCGATCCGCGCATCATGGGGATCGGCCCGGTGCCCGCCGTCCGCAAGCTGCTGGAGAAGACCGGCTTCGACAAGGGGGCGATCGACGAGGTCGAGCTCAACGAGGCGTTCGCCGCCCAGGTGCTCGCCTGCAACCAGGAGCTGGCCTTCGACGACGCCCGGCTGAACCCGGACGGCGGCGCCATCGCCCTGGGACATCCGATCGGCGCCACCGGCACGCGCATCCTGGTGACCCTCCTCCACGGCATGGAGAAGCGGGGGCTGGAACGCGGGATCGCCACCCTCTGCGTCTCCGGCGGCATGGGGGTCGCGGCGCTGGTCGAGCGGGAGGCCGCGTGAGCGGAAAAATTCTGGTCTCGACCGACACGGACGAGCGAGTCGCCCCCTATCTGGAGGCGCTGGCCGCGGTCGGCGTCCCCGAGGAGGCGCTCCAGGTGGTGGGCCCGTCCCCGGAGACCCCGTTACGCGATCTCGCCACCGGGGCCGTGGCGCTCGTCCTCTGCGGCGGCCTCGACGTCCACCCCGCGCGCTACGGCGAGGCGATCCGCCCGGACGCCGAGGTCGAGCTCAACGTCGAGCGCGACGAGATCGAATGGGATCTCCTCGACCTCGCCCGCGAGCGCCGGCTGCCGGTCTGGGGGATCTGCCGGGGCATCCAGGTGCTCAACGTCTACCTCGGCGGCTCGCTCTGGCAGGACCTGCCGACCCAGGCGCCCAGCCCGATCGACCACAGCCAGACGGAGCCCAAGGACCTTCTCGCCCATCCGGTCGAGGTGATCGTCCCCGACGCGCCGATCGGCGAGCGGCTCACCCACGGCGTCCCCCGGGTCAACAGCCGCCACCATCAGGCGATCCGCCGCGTGGCCGACGGCTTCGTGCCGGTCGCCCTCTCGCCGGACGGCCTCGTCGAGGCGGCCGTGCTCGACCGCGACGGCTGGTGGGTGCGCGGCGTCCAGTGGCACCCCGAGAACCTGGTCGCCCTGCCCGAGCAAAGGTCCCTCTGGATCGACTTCGTCCGCGCCGCCGGCTTCGAAGCGCCATGAGCCCCGGCACCGTCCATCTCCATCGCGGCCACCGGATCGCCACCCTCACGATCGACCGGCCGCCCCTCAACATCCTCGACATCCCCACGATCGATCATCTCGGTCAACGGATCGCCGAGCTGGCGGTCGATCCCGAGATCCTGGTGATCGTCCTCCGGGGCCACGGCGACCGCGCCTTCTCCGCCGGCGTGGCCGTGCAGGACCACACGCCGGACCGCGTCGGTCCCATGCTCGACAGCCTCCACGGCACGATCCGCCGGCTGCGGGATCTGGACGCCGTCACCATCGCCGCCGTCCACGGCCACTGCCTGGGGGGCGGGATGGAGCTGGCGATGTCCTGTGACCTGGTGATCGCCACCGACGACGCCCGCTTCGCCCAGCCCGAGATCGAGCTCGGCTGCTTCCCCCCGGTCGCCTCGGCCCTGCTCCCCTCCAGGATCGGCGCCGGCCTCACCCTCGACCTCGCCCTCGCCGGCCGCACCCTCACCGCTGAAGAAGCCGAGCGCCTGGGATTGGTGACCCGCCGCGTCCTCGTGGGCGGGCTGGACCACAGCGTCCACGAGATCGCCGAGCGGATCGCCTCCCGGAGCGCCCCCGTGGTGCGCCTCGCCAAGAAAGCCGTCCGCGCCGGCCGGGACCTCCCCTTTCCGCAGGCGCTCGCCGAGACGGAGCGGATCTACAAGGAAGAGCTCCTGCCGCTGGAGGACCTGGCCGAGGGGGCCGCCGCGTTTTTGGAGAAGCGGTGGCCGGAGTGGAGGCACCGGTAACTCCGGTATGATCCTCCCCGTCCGGAGACCGGCCCACCCCGGCCGCCTGCGGGCCTGATCTTCGATTCCCATCGACTCTGGAGGAGATACGCGATGCCTGAGACCATCCTGGTGGAACGCGAAGGGCGCGTCGCCATCCTGACCATCAACCGGCCCGACAAGATGAACGCCCTGAACGACCAGGTGCGCAACGACATGCTGGAGATCCTGGGCCAGATCGAGACCGACGCCTCAGTAGGGGTGGTCGTGATCACCGGCGCCGGCGAGAAGTCGTTCATCGCCGGGGCGGACATCGGCGAGTTCGCCGGCCGCGCCCCGTTCGACCAGCGCCACGCCATGCGCAGCCCGCGGATCTTCGACGTCATGGCGAGCTTCCCAAAACCGGTGATCGCCATGATCAACGGCTTCTGCCTGGGCGGCGGCTGCGAGCTGGCCATGTCCTGCGACATCCGCATCGCCTCGGAGAAGGCCCGCTTCGGCCAGCCGGAGATCAATCTGGGCCTCATCCCGGGCGGCGGCGGCACCCAGCGCCTGCCGCGCCTGGTGGGCACCGGCCACGCCATGCGGCTGATCCTCAGCGGCGACATGATCCCCGCCGCCGAGGCGAAGGAGATCGGCCTCGTCGATCAGGTGGTGCCGGCCGAGGAGCTGCGGGCCAAGACCCTGGAGCTCGCCAACAAGATCGCCGCCAAGAGCCCGCTCACCCTCAAGGTCGCCAAGGAGGCGCTGCGGGCCAGCGAGCGGCTGTCGATCGAGGACGGCATCTCCTACGAGCGCGACCTCTTCTGCCTCTGCTTCTCCTCCGCCGACAAGGAGGAGGGAGTGAAGGCGTTCCTGGAGAAGCGGCCGGCCCAATGGACCGGGAGATGACCATGCCTACGATGACCGCTCCGCACACCGACCTGCTGGCGCTGCGCTCCGAATTCCCCATCCTGGAGCACACGACCTATCTGATCAACAACTCGCTGGGGGCGATGCCGCGCGCCGTCCACGGCGAGATGGAGGCCTTCGCCGACGCCTGGGGGAAGCGCGGGGTGCGCGCCTGGGCCGAGGGGTGGTGGGAGATGGCCGCGGAGACCGGCGATCTGCTGGCGCCGCTGCTCGGCGTCCGTCCCGGCGCGGTCTCCATGCACCAGAACGTCTCGGTGGCCGCCGCGATCTTCCTCTCCTGCATCGACTATCCGGCGGAGCGCAACAAGATCGTCTACACCGGGCTGAACTTCCCCAACGTCATGTACATCCTGGAGGGAGAACGCCGGAAGGGGGCGGAGATCGTCACCGTCCCCTCGGACGACAACATCGGCGTGCCCACCGAGCGGCTGCTGGCGGCCATCGACGAGCGGACGCGGCTGGTGCCGGTCTCCCACACCCTCTTCCGCAGCGCCTTCGTGCAGGACGCCGAGGCGATCGCCCGCCGCTGCCGCGAGGTGGGGGCGATCCTGCTGCTCGACGTCTACCAGTCCACGGGCGCGGTGCCGCTGGAGCTCGAGGCCTGGGGGGTTCACGCCGCCATGGGCGGCTCGGTAAAGTGGCTCTGCGGCGGCCCGGGCGCCGGCTACCTGTGGGTGAATCCGGAGATCGCCGGCTCGCTGCAGCCGGCCTTCGTGGGCTGGCAGGCGGACGAGGAGCCGTTCACCTTCCGTCCCGGCCCGATCCATTACCGCAAGGAGCCGGCCTGGCGCTTCCTCACCGGCACGCCGAACATCCCGGCCCTCTACGCCTGCCGTCCCGGCTACAAGATGGTGGCCGGCGTGGGCCAGAAGAAGATCCGCGAGCGCTCCCTGGCCCTCACCGATTATCTGATCGCGCTGGCCGAGGAGGCCGGCTTCGAGATCCGCACCCCCCGCGATCACAAGCACCGGGGAGGCACGGTCTCCGTCTTCCACCCGGACGCCGAGCACCTCTGCCACGAGCTGATCGCCCGCGAGATCATGTGCGATTTCCGGCCCAACGCGGGGATCCGGCTCTCGCCGCACTTCTTCAACACCGCGGAGGAGCTGGAGCATGCGGTGGTGACGCTGAAGGGGTTGGCCGGGAAATAGGCCGCAAAAAGGACCGCAAGGACCGCAAGGACTGCAAGGACCCAAGGGACCACCGTATCAAGCACGGTGTTGGTCCTTGGTGTCCTTGCAGTCCTTGCGGTCCTTTGGGTCCTTTCGCCCCCTCCACCCCCTGAGGGGATTCCCACCCCCTCTTCGTTCTCTCCGCAAGGCGAGGCGAAACGGTTTGCCCGCCGGTTGAATCAAAGAAATCAAAATCATCGACGGGCCCCGGAGGCCCTGTGAGAAGGAGATCCCGTGAAGAAGACCGCTCCCCAAAAGATGACCCTCTCCCGCGAGACGCTCGGCATCCTGAACGACAAGGACATGAAGGCGATCCTCGGCGGCGCGCTGCCGGCGACCACCAACTCCGTGGACGACTGCTGCGTCTAAGCGGACTGCCCCGGCGCTCCCGCCCGGGATGGAGAGTCCCGGGCGGCCTACACGTGATTCAACAACATCA
>DASXJP010000391.1:0-9208 GCA_036497345.1 Thermoanaerobaculia bacterium | reverse complement strand
GCCATGCGGCGGCGAGCTCCCAGGCCAGCGCCAGGTTGAGCTTGGTGGACGCGAGCGGCCCCAGCGGCCCATCGAAGAGCAGGACGCCGCCGCGCTTGAAGGCCTGGTAGATCGCCGGCGGCTGATCATACTCGTCGAGCTCGACGATGGCGTGGATCTGGGTCTTGCCGAAGTAGACCCGGTCGTGCAGGGTGGTGAGGTCCTCGTAGCGGCAGAAATGAACGGCGGTCGAAAAGCCCGCTCCCGCGGCGGCGGCGGCGGCGGCGGCGGCTTGCAGAGTGCGCCCCGAGAGCTCGAAACCGACCCCGGTGGCGAGCTCGTCCTGCTCCAGATGGTACATGACGAAGACGACGTTGAGAGCGCCCTTGGCGATCACTTCCGCCGGGGCGGTGTCGAGGATGTAGTGGAAGAGCCGCGCGATCGGGTCGTTGAAGCAGAGCGTCTCCGGCTGCTCGGCCAGGAAGCTGGCCAGCGCCGGCACGCCGCGCAGGTGCGCGGCCAGAACCCCCGCCTCCCAGCCGCCCAGATCGGCGGTGAAGTTGAACTCGATGCACTTGAAGCCCTGCGGGGTGGAGATGAAGTCGCCGCGGCTGATGAACGTTTCGCTGCCATTCGGCGGCGACAGAAGCATCTCCAGCTCCGCCGCCGACGACACCTGGTAGAGGGCGACCGCCCGGGCTGGATCGTAGCGGTAGAAGCGGCCGGGGATGGTGCGCAGCAAATTGCAGGCGGAGCGGCTCGCCCGCTTGAACTCGGCCAGCTTGCGCGCCCCGATGAAGGTGGGCCATGCCTGGGCGGCATAGAGCATGTCCTCGTATTTGCGGCCCCGCAACAGCTCGGGAGCACGCATGGCATAGCGGCGAAAGCGGACGTCGAGCTCCGAGAGGTCGCGGTGGGCCTGCTCCAGCTCCGCCGACCAGAGGTCCTCGCCCGCGGCGGAGGCGCTGGCGTCCTTCGGCATGAGCTCTGCCGGTTTCTCTTGCGGCATCATCGGCCCTCTCCTCGCACGTCGAAGATGATGCCCTCGGTCGCCACACGGCAGAGGTTGACCGGCCCCCCCAACGCGCGGGGCTGCATGCGCAGGATCGTGCCGCCATACGATTGGCCGAAGTAGAACGGACCCCAGATCACGTCGTGGACGTCGCACCCCTGCTCACCGCACTGGAAGAGATAGGGCACGAAGGCGACGAGCTCCTGTGCCACCCAGGTCCCCTCGGCAAGCGCATGGCGCGAGAGCGACTCCCAGTCCGCGGCAGCCGTGTCACCGCCGAGCCACACGTCCTTGCCACCGAAGGAGCCCTCCCGCTTGAGCACCAGATGCTCGCGCCTGCGGGCCAGGAGCTCGGCGAACGCGACCTGCTCGCCGCGGAAGCTGACGTTGCCGGGAACGACCCGCCGCGTCCAGGGAAAGACCTCCGCCAGCGCCCTCTCCTCGTCATCCTCCAAGAGCCAGGCGGCGGCGAGCTCCCAGGCCAGCGCCAGGTTGAGCTTGGTGTTCACGATCGGCGCCAGCGGTCCGTCGAAGAGCACGACGCCGCCGCGTTTGAAGGCCCGGTAGATCGCCGGCGGCGAACCGGTAGTGTCGAGCTCGACAATGGCGTGAATCCGGATCTCGCCGAAATAGACCCGGTCCTGCTGGACGCTGAGGTCCTCGTAGTGGCAGAACCGAACGGAAATCGAGAAACCGGCACCGGCACCGGTGGCGGCGGCAGCCTGCAGCGCGCGTCCCGTGAGCTCGAAACCGGACCCGGTGGTGAGCTCATCATCCCCCAGACGGGTCATGACAAAGGCGACATTGAGAGCTCCCCCGGCGGGCACTTCCGCGCCGGCCGTGTCGAGGATGTGCTGGAAGAACCGCACGATCGGGTCGGTGAAGGTGAGCGTCTCCGGCTGCTCGGCCAGGAAGCTGGCCAGCGCCGGCAAACCGCGCAGGTGCTCGGCCAGGACCGCCCCCTCCCAGCCGCCCACATTGGCCGTGAAGTTGAACTCGATGCACTTGAAGCCCTGCGGGGTGTTGATGAAGTCGCCGCGACTGGCAAAGGTTTCGCTGCCGTTCGGGGGCGACAGCAGCAGCTCCAGCTCTGACGCGGACGGCACCTGGTAGAGGGCCGCCGCCCGCGCCGGATCGAAGCGGTAGAAGCGGCCGGGGATGCTGCACAGCAGATTGCGGGCGGCGAGGCTCGCCCGCTTGAGCTCGGCCAGCTTGGCGGGCCCGATGAAGGTGGGCCAGACCTGAGCACGATCGCTCATGTTCTCGTATTTGCTGACCCCCCGCAACAGGTCGGGAGTGCGCATGGCATACCGGCGAAAGCGGAGATCGAGCTCCGAGAGATCGCGGTGGGCCTGCTCCAGCTCCGCCGACCAGAGGTCCTCGCCCGCGGCGGAGGCGCTGGCGTCCTGCGGCATGAGCGCTGTCGGTTTCTCTTGCGGCATCATCGGCAATCTCCTTCCCAGACGTTGATCCTTCATTCCGCGGTCGTGAGTTGCGGTCCCGCGAGAGGCTTGACCTCGGTGTCGGTCAGGCCCTGCATCAGCTCCAGATCGTCCAGGGGTCCGGCGCTGCCGGAGGTGTAGTCGTCCAGCCAGCAGGCCGACGGATCGCTCGCGAACGCCATGAAACGCCCCATGTCCCGCGGCTCCACCGCCCGGTGATAGCGGAACAGGATGCCGCCACCGAGCTTGCCCACCACCTCGACCTTGCCGGTCTTGTGCGACATGCACAGGCGCGCGTGCCTGGCCAGGCCCGAGAGCTGGCGCCGCGACCGCTCGAAGATCGCCAGCGCCTCCTCGACCGGCACGACGAACGGCGCGTTGCCGGCGGTCGGACGGCAGATGAAGATGTAGTACGGCACGACGCCGGTGTCCGACAGCCTGGTGAAGAGCTCGGCGAGCACCTCGGGGGCGTCGTTGACGCCGCGGATCATCGGCGACTGATTGAGCGTCGTGACCCCCGCCTCCTGGAGCCGGAGCAGCCCGTCGATGGCGACCGCCGTCAGCTCGCGCGGGTGATTGAAGTGAGTCATGACGTAGACCTTCCGGCCCCCCGTGCTGTGCTGCCGCAGCACCTCCAGCAGAGCCGGATCGTTGAGGATACGGTAGGGATTGAAGGCCGGCATCTTGGTGCCGATCCGCACGATCCGCACGTGATCGATCTCGCGCAGGCTTTTCAAGATCCGTTCGAGCCTGCCGGTCGACAGGATCAGCGGGTCGCCGCCGCTCAGCAGGACGTTGCTGATCTCCGGATGCACCCGTATATACGCCAGCGCATCGGTGAGATCGGTTGCCACCTCGTCGCTCTCGGCCAGGAACAAACGCTTGCGGAAGCAGAACCGGCAATAGGCGCCGCACACGTTGTTGACCAAGATCAGAGCGGTGTCTTTGTACTTGTGCTCGAGCCCCTTGGCGACGGTGTAGGACGCCTCGTGGGAGGCGTCCAGCTCACCGAACTCCTCGAGCTCACGGATCTCGGGCATGATGATGCGCCGCAGCGGATCGGCCGGATCCTGCCAATCGACGAGCCCCTGATAGTACTCGTTGGTGCGGAACACGTACTGCTCGGCAACCGGCTTCAGCCGCTCCTTTTCCGCCGGCGAGAGGGCTGCGATGTCATCGATCCGGTTGAGATATCTGGGAGCTCTGTGGTCAACGTTCATAGGAAAACCTCATAGCGCGTATGTCGCCGGCGATCGCCGGCGGGGACCGTCGTGGCGGCCGCGAAGGCAAGGTTTTGCAGGGCTTCGTCGTTCATGCCTCTCCTCCGCGCGCGCCGCCGCCCGGCAGGGCCGCGGCGAGCCGCCGCTCGCCCCCCGCCGCCGCGTCCGCGCGGCTCAGGCAGCGGCCGAGGCGGTCGGCCACCCCGCGCACCCAGGGCGCGCTCACCAGGCCATGGTGCGGACCGGCCACGTCGTGAATCTCGACCCCGCCGCGGGCGAGACGCCCCCACCCCATGGTCGGATCGGCACCGCTCCACGGCAGTCTCTCGGCGGCGCGCAGGAGGATCACCCGCCCCGGGAGCTCGGGCGGCTGGAAGGCACGGCCGGCGGCGACGTGCGCCTTGCGGACCCGCGCGAGCTGCTTGATCTTCTCCACGTCGTAGCCCTCCGGCAGACGTCCGGCCTGACGCTCCAGCGCGAAGAGGTGCTCGACCTGGCGGTCGAAGCCTCCCAGGGCGCGCAGCTCGTCTTCCGCCGGCGACGCCGCCTCATCCCGGCCGACGATGGAAAGCAGCAGCGCGGCGTCGTCCAGCGGCGGCTTCGCCGAAGCGCCGATGCCTTGATCCAGGATGACTACGAAAGGGACCTCCTCGCCGGCGGCCACCAGGCGGCGTGCCATCTCGTAGGCCACGTAGCCGCCGAAGGACCACCCCAGGAGGTGATAGGGCCCGTGCCGCTGGACCTCGCGCACGGCGGCGACATAGGCCTCGGCCAGCTCCTCGACCGAGCTCGCCGGCTCGCGCCAGTCGTCCCACCCCGGCGCCTGCAAACCGTAGAAGGGCTGGTGGCCGCCCAACGCCTCGGCCAGCTCGACGTAGCAGAGGGCACCCCCTCCCCCCGGGTGCACCGCGAACAGCGGCGGCCGCGAGCCCGTGGCGCGGATGGCGACCAGCGGCGAGGCGCTCGCCGCCGCGCCCCCGCGTTCCAGCCGCGCGGCGAGGCCCGCCACCGTCGGCGCACCCAGCAGGCTGCCAAGCTGGAGATCCTCGCCGAGCTCGCGCCGGATGCGCCCCCTGAGCTGGAGGGCCAGCAGCGAATGTCCGCCGAGCGCGAAGAAATCGTCGGTGACGCCGAGCGGCCGCACGCCGAAGAGCTCCTCCCAGATGTGCAGCAACCGCAGCTCGAGCGGCGTGCGTGGCGCCACCCGTGCCTCGTGCAGATCCTGGCCGAGCGTCGCGGTCGGCGGCAGCGCCTGCCGATCCACCATGCCGAGCTCGGTGAGCGGCAGGGCGTCGAGGAAGGCGAAGGCCGAGGGCACCAGCGCCTCGGGCAGGGTGCGCTGCAAGAACCGGCGCAGCCCTGCCGGGTCGGGCGGGCGATCGCGCTCCACGCACAGGAACGCAACCAGCCGCGGCGAGCCGTCCGGATCGTTCCGCGGCACGACCGCGGCCTCGTAGACGTCGCCGCGCCGGCGCAGAGCGGCCTCGACCTCGTCCAGCCGCAAGGGGCGGCCGTGCAGCGTGCCCTCCTGGTCGACCCGCCCAAGCACCTCGATCTCGCCGCCGGGCAGCCAGCGGCCGCGATCGCCGGTTCGCAACAGGCGCGCGCCCGGCACCCGGGAGAAGGGATCCGGCACCAGCCGCGCCGCGGTCCAGGCCGGGTGGCCGAGATGCCCCGCGGCCGGTAGCGCGCCGCCCAGACAGATCTCCCCGGCCACACCGATCGGCAGCGGCGCCAGCGCGCTGCCGAGGACGTGGATCCGCACGCCGGGGCGCGGCAGCCCGGCCCCCACGCGCTCGTCTCCCACCCGAACCCGCCGGACCGTCGCCCAGCCGGCGGTTTCGCCGGCGCCGTACAGGCTCCACACCTCGACGCCCTGCTCGTGCAGGCGGTCGGCGATCCCCCGCGGCAGCGGCGCGCCGCTGCACATCACCCGCCGGAGCCCACCGGCGCCCCCGCCCCCGCCCGCGGCGGCGACGGCGGGCGCGGCGAGCAGGGCCAGCGCCCTGGCCGGCGTCGTCACCACGGTCGTCGCGCCGTGGCCCGCGGCCTCCCGCGCCAGGTCGGCCGCCGGCTGCGGCCAGATCAGGCAGGCGCCGCCGCCCAGGAACAGCAGGCAGGAGAGCCAGGATGCCGGCTCGCTCAGGCCCACCAGGACGCGCTCCTCCCGCCCGCTCGCCAAGTCGCCGGCACCGTCGCGCCATGCCGCCGCGAGCGCCGCCACCGGGAACATGATCGGCGGCGTCCCGTGAGGCGCCAGCACCGCGCCGCGAGCCGGCAGGCGCCGAGCCGTCCGCAGCCCCAATCCCGCGGGCCCGACCGCGAGCACGGTGAGCCCGGACGCGCCCGCCGCGGCAGCCCCCAGGAGCGCCACGGCGCCGCCCGCGATCGTCGCGGCGAGCACGGCGATCGCCGTCCGCAGCGGGTCCGGGGCGGCAACTCCGATCAACGTTCCGCCAGCGCACCCCGCGCCTTGCAGCTCCGCCGCCAGGTCCGCGATGCGC
Organism: Thermoanaerobaculia bacterium; assembly: GCA_036497345.1. Lineage (GTDB taxonomy): Bacteria > Acidobacteriota > Thermoanaerobaculia > Multivoradales > UBA5704 > DATARR01. The sequence goes on along the minus strand of DASXJP010000391.1, from coordinate 3,051 downwards.
CGCTCGAGCTCGCCATAGGAAATCCTCTCCTCGCCGTAGACCAAGGCGGGCGCGTGCGGCGCCGTCGCGGCATGACCGGCGATCCGCGCCGCGAGCCCCCCTGGCAAGGGCGCCGACACCGCCGCTCCCCGCGCCTCGACGATCAGTTGCTGATGCTCCGCGGCGCTCAGCAACGGCAGCGCGGCGATCTCGCCGTCGGGCGAGCCCGCGAGGCCCCCAAGCAGGTTCACGTAGTGCTCCAGCATCCTCTCGACGGTGGCCTGGGCGAAGCGGCCCCGGTCGAAAACGATACGCAGGGTCCAGGAACGCTGCGGTATCACCCGCACCGTCAGGGGATAGCTGGTTTCGAGACTGACGCTGTGGACCGTGAGGTGCATGCTGTCTGCCGGCGGTACGTCGCCCGCCGCGGGGCCGGCCGACAGCTCGCTCGGGAAGTTCTGGAACAGCATCAGGCTGTCGAACAGATGCGCTCCGGCGGCGAGCTCGCTCACCGCCTGGACCTGCCGCGGCGACACGAAATCGAAGCGGCGGACGTCCAGCAGCAGATCCTGGAGGGCGAGGAGCCACGGGCCCGCCCGCTCCGCGGCGCGGGCTCGCACCCGCACCGGCAGGTTGTTGATGAACATCCCCATGATCGAGCCGACCTCGGGCAGATCGGGCGGCCGCCCGGCCACGGCGGTGCCGAACATCACGTCGTCGAGGCCGGAGTAGCGGGACAGCAGCAGCGCCCAGGCACCCTGGGCGATGGCGTTGGGCGTCACCTTCAACTGACGCGCCTGCCGTTCGAGCGCGGCCACCCAGGGCTCCGGCAGCACGCGGTCGCAGCGGCCGTAGGCGGGTTGCTCCTCGCCGTCCGGGCGGCCGTCCGTGGCGGCCGGCAGACGGTCGACCGCGAACGGCGTCGGTTCGACGAAGCCGGCCAGCAGCCGGCGCCAGAACGCGAGCGCCGCCGGCCGATCCTGGCGCTGCAACCATTCGATGTAGTCGCGGAACGGCCGGCTGGGCGGCAGCCGCAACTCGCCGCCGGCCTCGAACACATCGTACGCGGCCGTGAGGTCGCGCCAGACCAGCACCCGGCACCACCCGTCCAGGATCAGATGGTGGTGGCTCCAGACCAGGAAGCGCCGCCGCTCGCCGAGCCGCACGACGATCACCCGCATGAGCGGCGCGCGCTCGGGATCGAAGCCGCGCTCGCGGTCTTCGCGCAGCAGCCGGTCGATGCCGGCACCCTGCTCCGCTTCGCCCATCTGCCGCCAGTCCTGCTCTTCGAACGGCATGGCCACGCGCCGGCGCACCACCTGCAACGGCTCCTCGAGCCCGCGCGAGACGAACGCCGTGCGCAGGACGGAGTGGCGGTCGACGACCGCCTGCCAGGCGCGCTGGAACGCCGCCATGTCGAGATCGCCTTCGAGCATCAAGCTCGTCTGCTCGAAGCCGGCGCTCGAGCGCATCGCGAGCGCGTGCCCGAGGAGCGACTCCTGAAGCGGCGACAGCGGATAGATATCCTCGACGTTCTCCATGGTCATTCTGGCCCTCCGTCGGCTTGCTCGAGCAGGGCGCCGATCCACCGCAGCTTGTCCTCATCGAGCTGCGCCAGCGGAAAATCCGCCGCCGTCACCTCGCCCGCGCCCGGGGTCCGGCAGTGCTCGATGAGAGCGGTGAGGTGGCGCATGAAATCGCCGGCCAGCCGGGCGATCGACGCCTCGCGATCGAGCGCCGTGCTGTAGATCCAGCGGGCCTCCAGCTGCCTCTCGACGACGCTCGCGATGATCTCCAGCTCGTGGGGCCGCAGGGACGCCGGGCTGCGCGAGGAGCCCGCGTGCTCGCGTGCGGGCAGGAGCGCCGACTCCTCCGCCAGCGCCTGGTCGAGCTGGCCGAGATAGTTGAACGAGATCCGGGCATGGGCGCCGGCAGCCAGGGCGGCGCCCCCCGCCTCCCCGGCGAGATGGCGCAGCACGCCATAGCCGAGCCCGTGGCCGGGAATCCGCCGCAGCTGCTCCTTGACGCTGCGCAGCGCGCTGCCGGGATCGGCGCCGGGCGCGACGTTCAGCAGGACCGGGAACCGGCTGGTGAACCAGCCGACGGTGCGCGACAGGTCGATCTCCTCGGAGAGGTCCTCCCGCCCGTGCCCCTCGAGCTCGATCAGCACCGCCCCGCCGCCGTCCCGCTCGCCCAGTGCCGCGGCCAGCGCCGTGAGCAGGACGTCGTTGATCTGGGTCTTGTAGACGGCGGGCACCTCGTGCAGGAGGGCCGCGGTGCGCTCCGCGTCGAGCGTCACGGTCACGCTGCTTTCGCTCGCCACGCTGTTGGCGCCGCCGGTCGCGCTGCCCGCCCGCCCGTCGGCGGCGTGGGACAGCTCGGCCAGGCTGCGCCAGAAGTCAAGCTCGCCGTCGAAGGCTCCGGCGCGCGCCCGCTCGCCGAGGAACTCGGCCCAGCGCTGAAAAGAGGTCGTCTTGAGCGGCAGCGCGATCGGCTCGCCCCGCTCCAGCTGCCCGTAGGCCGTCTCCAGGTCGGCGAGCAGGATGCGCCACGAGACGCCGTCGACCACCAGATGGTGGGCAAACAGCAAGAGCCGCTGCCAACCCGGGGCGGCGGTGAACAGCGCCACGCGGAGGAGCGGCCCCCGCGCCAGGTCGAGGCTCGCCTGGAGGCCCGCGGCGGCCGCGGTGAAGGCCCGGCCGCGGTCCGCTTCCGCCACCCCTGCCAGGTCGACCACCGTGAAGACGGCGTCGGCATCGGCCGCATCCGGGGCGGCGAGGTGCTGCGACCAGCCTTCCGGGGTGGGCTCGTAGCGGGCGCGCAGGATGTCGTGATGCTCCACCAGGTGCCCGCAGACCTGCCGCAGCCGGCCGGCGTCCAGGGCCTGCCTTGATGCGAAGGCGAGCGCCTGGTTCCAGTGCTCCCGCCCGGCGGTGATGCGCTCGAAGAACCAGTGCTGGATCGGCGTCAAGGCCACGGGTCCGGTGACCGCCCCCTGGTCGGCGACTCCCGCGCCGGCCGAGGTCGCCACCTCGCCGAGCTCGGCGATCGTCTGGTGTTGGAAAAGCTGGC
>DASXJP010000390.1:0-8849 GCA_036497345.1 Thermoanaerobaculia bacterium | reverse complement strand
GGCCTACGTCGTCGCCCGGCGAGGCCACGAGGCGCCGCTGCGCGAGCTCCAGGAGCTGCTGTGGGAGAGGCTCCCCGAGCCCATGATGCCGGCTGCTTTCGTGCCGCTCGCAGCCCTGCCGCATACACCCAACGGCAAGCTGGACCGCGCGGCCCTGCCGGCCCCGGGAGGCGCGGGGAGCGATGCGGAGCGGGTCTTCGAGCCGCCCTCGACTCCCCTGGAAGAGACGATCGCCGGCCTCTGGCAGGAGCTGCTCGACGTGCCGCGCGTCGCCAGGAACGACAACTTCTTCGACCTCGGCGGCCATTCGCTCCTCGCGACGCGCCTCTTCCGGCAGCTGCGCGAAGTCTGCGGAGCAGACTTGAGCTTCCAGCAGCTGTTCGGAGCGCCGACCGTCGCCGCCCTCGCGGCGCGTATCCTGGCAGCGCAGGCCGACGGCAAGACCGCCGTGGTGCCGCCGGTCGAACGCACGCCGCGCCCGCTGGGGCGCGGGCTGCCGCTCTCCTTCGGCCAGCACCGCCTGTGGCTCGCCCACCAGCTCGACGCGGGCGGCTTCGCCTACAACATTCCCAGCGGCATGCGGGTGAGCGGCCCGCTGGTCCTCCCCTGGCTCGCGCAGAGCGTGAGCGCTCTCGTACAGCGCCACGAGATGCTGCGCACGACGTTCCAGGAGATCGACGGCGAGCCCTTGCAGGTGATCGGCGCCCCGGCGCGGATCTCCATACCCCTGGTCGACCTCGGCGCGTTGCCCGAGAGGGCGCGGGACGCGGAGACCGGGCGGGTGGCGGCGGTGGTGGCCAGGACGCCCTTCGACCTCGCGGCCGGACCCCTCTGGCGGGTGCTCGTGGTGCGGCTCGGCGCGGACCTCCACGCCGTCGTGTTCGCCGTCCATCACATCGCGAGCGATGCGTGGTCCGCCACCGTGCTCGTGCGTGAGGTGATCGCCCTCTACGAGGCGGAGGCCACCGGGAGACCCAGCGGCCTCCCGGACCTGCCCATCCAATATGCCGATTTCGCCGCTTGGCAGCGGCAGTGGCAGCGGCCGGAGGCGTTGCCCGGGGAGGTCGAGTTCTGGCGGCGCCAGCTCGGCGGCGAGCTGCCGGTCCTGGACCTCGCCGATCGCCCGCGCCCGCCGGTGATGACCTACCGCGGCGCGAGCGTCGCCGCGGTCTTCGGGGACGAGCTGCTGCAGCAGGTCCGCGCCTTGAGCCGCGCCGGGGACGCCACCAGCTTCCACACGCTCCTCGCCATGTTCGCGGTGGCCTTGAGCCACCATGGCGGCTGCCGCGACGTGCTGGTCGGCACCAATGTCCTCGGCCGCAACCAGGCGGCGACCGGGGAGCTGATCGGGTTCCATCTCAACATGGTCGTGGTGCGCATCGACCTCACGGGCGAGCCGAGCTTCCAGGAGCTGCTGCGGCGAGCACGGGACGCCGCTCTCGCCGCCCACGCCCATCAGGACCTGCCGTTCGATCAGCTCGTCGAGGTCTTGAAGCCGAAGCGGGACCCCGCCAGACATCCGATCTTCCAGGTCATCGTCGACTATCAACGTCTGCCGCCGCAGCGGGTCGCCGCCGCCGGGCTCACCTTCACGCCGCTCGAGCTCGAATTCGACACCGCGCATTGCGACCTGACGCTCTTCCTCAAGGACACGGAGGACGCGCTCGACGTCCACCTGGGGTACAACGCCGACCTGTTGACGGCAACCCGGGCGCGCCGGGTGCTGGCGGATTTCGAAGCGGTGCTGCGCCGGGTCCTGGCCGACCCCGAGATCGCCCTGGGCGACCTTCATGCGGCGCTCGCGACGCGCGACGAGCACGACCGCAAGGCGGGCGAGCAGGAGTTCCGGGAGGCCAGGCGGCGGCAGCTCCTCAGGGTGGCCGGGCGCGCGGCGGTGGCGGCTCCGGGCAGCACGGAGATGGGCTCATGACGGTGCCGGCGGCCATGCCGCAACCGGCAGGCTTCCCGCTGTCGCCGCAGCAGCGGCGTCTCTGGCGCCTGCAGCAGTCAGCGGGCGCCGCGCCCTTCGTCGCGCGCTGCGCGGTGGAGGTCGCGGGACCGCTCGATCCGGCGATGCTCGGAGAGGCCCTGGCCGACCTCGCCGCCCGCCACGAGATCCTGCGCACCCGTTTCGTCACCGCGAGCGGGATGAAGCTGCCGCTCCAGGCGATCCTCGACCACGGTGGATTCGCCTTCTCGCGGCACCGCCTCGCGGGCCGGAGCGAGGACGGCGCGATGGCGGAGCTCGAGCGGATCTGGCGCGCGCTGGGCGCGTCGCCGCCGCCCGCGGACGACGCCGCGCCGCGGGCGGAGCTGGTCGAGCTCTCCGCCACCCGGCGGCGGCTGCTGCTGGCGCTCCCCGGTCTGTGCTCCGACGCGGTGGGCCTCGACAACCTGGTGGCCGAGCTCGCCGCGTGCCTGGGCCGCCGGCTCGGCGGCGGCGAGCCGCTGCCGGAGCCGCTGCAATATGCCGATCTGGCCCAGTGGCAGAACGAGCTCCTGCAGTCCGAGGAGGCGCGGCCAGGCAGGGAGATCTGGCAGCGGCGGTCGCCGGCCGACGTCCCCCATCTCGTCCTGCCCTTCGCCCCGGCGGTGCGGCGCGGCGGGTTCGCTCCCGAGGTCCTGCCCGTCGCGATCGAGCCCGCGGTGGTCTCCGGCATCGCGGCTCTCGCCGCCGCCTGGGACGTTCCCGCCGCCTTGATCTGGCTCGGCTGCTGGCAGGCGCTCCTCTCGTGTCTGGGCGGCGAGCGGGACCTCCCGCTCGGAGTCGGCTTCGCCGGGCGCAGCGATCCGGAGCTGGAGGGTGCGCTCGGACTGTTCTCCCGCTGCCTGCCCTTGCGCGCCAGCCTCGATGCCGGGGAGGACATGGCGCACCGGGTGTCGGCGCTCGCCGCCGCGACGGCCGAGATGGCGCAGTGGCAGGAGTGCTTTGCGTGGGACGACCTGGCACCGCGCGAGCAAGGCGCCGCCCAGCCGTACCTGCCGGTCTGTTTCGAGGAGCAGCCGGAGCTGCCGGTCTTCACGGCGGGGGAGCTGGCGCTCGCGGTCGTCGCCCGCGAGGCCTGCTCCGACCGCTTCGACCTCAAGCTGGTCACGCGCGGCGGCCGTCCCTGGCTGGCCTGGGACTCGGCCTGGTGCCGCCGCGCGGACGTGGAACGCCTGGCCGGCCAGCTGGCGGCGCTCGCCCGCAGCCTGGTGGATGCGCCCGGGGCCGCCATCGCGGATCTCTCGATGGTCGGAGCCGAGGAGAGCGCGGCCATGGCGCGCCGCCATCAGACCTCGGTGCCGGCGGTCGACGAGCGGTCGCTGGTCGAGCGCTTTGAAGAGCAGGCGGCGCAACGCCCCGAAGAGCCGGCGGTGGTGGCGGAGGACGGCGTCCTCACCTGGCGCGAGCTCGACCAGCGGGCCAACCAGCTGGCGCACTATCTGCGCCGCCGCGGCGTCGGCCCGGAGGTCCGCGTCGCCCTGCTCCTCGAGCGCACGCTCGACGCGGTGGTGGCGATCGTCGGCGTCCTCAAGGCCGGCGGCGCCTATGTGCCGCTCGATCCGCACCAGCCGCCCGCGCGGCTGGACGGCATGCTCGCGGCCAGCGCGGCGCGGGTGGCCCTGACCCTGGGACGGCTGGAGCGCGATCCCGGCCTGCCCGGCGTGCATGCGGTGCGCCTGGACGAGGCGGCGGCGGAGATCGGCCGCGAGAGCACCGCGCGGCCGGGCATCGCCACCGCGCCCGAAAACCTCGCGTACGTGCTTTTCACCTCGGGCTCGACCGGCACCCCCAAGGGGGTCGCCGTCGAGCAGCGCCAGCTGCTCAACTACCTGGCCGGGATCGTACCGAAGCTCGACGCCGTCCCCGGCCGGCGCTACGCCATGGTTTCGACCCTGGCGGCCGACCTCGGCAACACCGTGCTGTTCCCCGCGCTCACCACCGGCGGCTGCCTCCATCTGATCGATGCTCGGCGCGCCGAGGACCCGGAGGCGCTCGCCGAGTACTTCGACCGCCACGCCATCGAGGTGCTCAAGATCGTCCCCGGTCATTTCCAGGCCCTGCTCGCCGCGGAGCGGCCGGCGCGCCTGGTGCCGGCGCGGTGCCTGGTGCTCGGCGGCGAGACCTGCCCCTGGGAGCTCGTCGAGCGGGTGCGCGCGCTGCGCCCCGAGTGCCGGGTGCTCAACCATTACGGGCCGACGGAAACCACGGTCGGCGTCCTGGTCTCCGCGCTGGCGGAGGGCTCGCGCGGCGCGTCCCCGGGAGCGCCGATCGGCCTGCCGCTGGCGAGCACCCGCGTGCATCTGGTCGATCGCCGGCTGCGCCCGGTGCCCTGGGGCGCCCTGGGAGAGCTGTGCATCGGCGGCCGCGGCCTCGCGCGCGGCTATCTCGGCCGGCCCGAGGCGACCGCCGAGAGCTTCGTGCCCGACCCCTGGGGCGGCGAGGCGGGAGGGCGGCTCTACCGCACCGGCGATCTCGCCCGACTGGCGCCGGACGGCGAGCTGATCTTCGCCGGCCGCGGCGACCAGCAGGTCAAGATCCGCGGCTTCCGCATCGAGCTGGGGGAGATCGAAGCGGCCCTGCGGCAGCATCCGGCCGTGCGCGAGGCCGCGGTCATCGCACGGCCCGGCGGCCCGGGGGGGAGCCGGCTCGCGGCCTTCGTCGTCGCCCGGCCGGAGAGCGTGGCGGTCGAAGACCTGCGCACCTGGCTGCGCGACCGGCTGCCGGACTCCATGGTGCCGGCGGTATTCGTCGAGCTCGCCAGCCTGCCGCTGACCCCCAATGGCAAGCTCGACCGCGACCAGCTCGCCGCCGCCGAGGGGCTGCGGCCGGAGCGCCCCTATGCCGCCCCGCGGGACGCCGCCGAGCAGACCCTGGCGGAGATCTGGGGCGAGGTGCTCAAGGCCGGGCAGATCGGCGTGCACGACAACTTCTTCGACCTCGGCGGCGACTCGATCCTGAGCATCCTGATCGTCGCCCGTGCCAAGGAAAGGGGGTTGCGCCTGACCCCCCGCCAGATCTTCGAGCACCCGACGGTGGCCAGGCTCGCCGAGGTCGCCGAGCGGTTGGGGGGGACCGCGGTCGAGCCGGAGCCGGAGACGGCCTCGGGAGAGGTGCCGCTGACGCCCACCCAGCACGTTTTCTTCGCCCAGGGCTGGAGCGATCCCGGCCGCTGTGGCCAGGGAGTCCTGTTCGAGAGCCAGGAGCCTTTGCAGGCGCGGTGGATCGACAGGGTCGCGGCTCACCTCGCAGCCCATCACGGCGCTCTGCGGCTGCGCTTCGTGCACGGCGAGGACGGCTGGCGCCAGTCCTGCGTCGCCGACGCCGGGCCGGTGGCCGCCACGATCGATCTCGACGCGCTGCCGGCGGCGGCCGCCGCGGCCGCCCTCCGGGATGCGGCGGCGCGGCTGGTCGCGAGCCTGGACCTCGCGCGCGGGCCGCTCTTCCGCGTCGCGCTCTTCCGTCTCGGCGGCGCCGGCGCGGACCACCTGCTCGTCGTCGCGCACGACCTGGTCGTCGACGGCGTCTCCTGGCGCATCCTGCTCGCCGACTTCCAGTCCGCCTACGCGCAGCTCGCGCGCGGGCTCGCCGTCGCGCTGCCGGCGAAGACCACGTCCTTCCGGGCCTGGGCGGAGCGGCTGGAGGGGTACGGCCGTTCCGCCGCCCTGCGCCAGGAGGCCGAGCATTGGGCGCGGGCGGCGGCGGACGGGGTGAGCGCGCTGCCGGTGGATCACCCCGGGGAGCGCGTCCACCCGGGCCTCGCGGGCGACGTGGTGGATGCCGCCCTCGGTGCCGACGAGACCGCCGCCCTGCTCCTCGAGGTGCCGCAGGCCTATGGCACGCGGATCGAAGAGGTGCTGCTCACCGCCCTGGCGCAGGCCTTCCAGCGCTGGACCGGCAGCCGCAGCCTGCGGCTCGATCTCCTCGCCCATGGGCGGGAGGAGGAGATCGCTCCGGGCACCGATCTGTCGCGCACCGTCGGTTGGTTTGCCACCGCCTATCCGGTGGGGCTGGTGCTCCCCGTGGCCGGTGGCGCCGGCGAGGCGCTCAAGGCGGTCAAGGAGACGATGCGCCAGATCCCGCGCCACGGCATCGGCTACGGGGCGCTGCGCTGGCTGAGCGGCGATGCGAGCCTCGTGCCGCGCCTCGCGGCCCAGCCGCCGGCCGCGGTGAGCTTCAACTACCGCGGGCAGATCGACCAGGTGCTCGAGCCGCGCTCGACGCTGCGCCTCGCCGACCTGCTGCCGGGCGCGGTGCGCCCCCGCGGCCACCATCTCATCGAGGTGCTGTGCCAGGTGGGCGGCGACCGGCTGCAAATCGGCTGGACCTACTTCCCGGCGCTGCACCGGCGGGAAACCATCCAGCATCTCGCCGGCCTCTTCGTCGCCGCCTTGCAGTCATTGATCGCGCATTGCACGTCGGTGCAGGCGGCGAGCTACACCCCTTCCGATTTCCCGGATTCCGGGCTGAGCCAGGACGACCTGGACGCCGTAATCGCCCACTTGAGACCACCACTCGGATGAGCACATGACCAGAGACCGCAACATCGAGGCGATCTATCCCCTCTCTCCGATGCAGCAGGGAATGCTCTTCCACATGCTCTATTCGTGGGAGTCCGGCGTCTACTTCCGCCAGCTCAGCTGGGCCCTGCACAGCACCGTCGACGTCCCCTGCATGCAGCAGGTGTGGCGGGAGATCATGCGGCGCCACGCCATCCTGCGCACCGGCTTCCTCTGGGAGCTCGAGGGCGAGCCGTTGCAGGTGGTGCAGCGCGAGGTGCCCTTCCCCTGGGCGGAGCACGACTGGCGGCATCTCTCCGCGGACCGCCAGCAGGAGGAGCTGGCGCGCCTGCTGGAGCACGACCGCGCGCAGCCCTTCGACCTCGCGCGGGCGCCGCTCATGCGGCTCATCCTGATCCGGCTGGGCGAGGCGAGCTACCGCTTCGTCTGGAGCTACCCTCACCTCCTGCTCGACGGCTGGTCGCGAACCCTGGTGCTCAACGAAACCCTGGCTCTCTACCACGACCTCCTGGGGGGCGCGGCATCCCCGCTGCCGCCGAGCCCGCAGTACCGCGCCTATATCAACTGGCTGCGCCGCCAGGACGAGCGGGAGGCCGAGTCGTACTGGCGGGCCAAGCTCAAGGGCTTCACCTGGCCGCTCAACCTGGGCATCGGGCGCGAGGCCGCCGAAAACCAGGGGGTGAACCGGCACTACGGGGAGCTCGAGGACCTCGTGCCCGCTCCCCTCTCCACCGCGCTGACCGCGCTGGCCCGCCGCCACCAGGTGACGCTCAGCACGGTGGTGCAGACGGCGTGGGCGCTGCTCATCGGACGCTACAGCTGTGGCGACAACGCGGTGTACGGATTGACGGTGGCAGGGCGCCCGCCGGAGCTCGCCGGCATCGAGTCGATGGCCGGCCTCTTCATCAACACCCTGCCGATGCGCGTCCACCTGGACGTCATGGAGCCGGCCATGGCGCTCGCCGGGCGCATCCAGGCGCAGCAGCTCGATCTCGGACGCTACGAATGGAGCTCGCTGCTCAAGGTCCAGGAATGGAGCGAGATGGCGCCCGGCGAGCCGCTGTTCGAGAACATCGTGGTGTTCGAGAACTACCCCGTGGACGAGAGCGCGGTGCCCGCGGCCCTGGAGAGCGAGCTCGGGCTGGAGATGAGCCATGAGTTCGACAAGACCAACTTCCCGCTCGAGCTGGTGGCGGCGCCCGGCGCCCGCATCTACCTGCGCGTCTCGTATGACAATGTGCGCTTCGAGCGGGTGGAGATCCAGCGTCTCCTCGGCCACCTGGTGCGCCTGTTCGCGGGAATCGCCGCCGCTCCGATGGCGCCGGCGGGCGAGCTGGACCTCCTCCGCGACGCGGAGCGCCACCAGCTCCTTTGCGAGCGCCTCGGCTTGCACGCCCCGGAAACCGCGGACGATCTAATGCACCGCCTGTTCGAGCGGCAGGTCGAGAAGACACCCGCGGCGCCGGCGGTCGCCGGTCCCGGCGGCATGAGCTACGACCAGCTCAACCGGCGCGCCAACCGCCTGGCGCGCCTGCTGCGCTCGCACGGCGCCGGCGCCGGTCGCCCGCTCGCGCTCCTGGCCCACCGCGGGGCCGACTTCCTGACCGCCATGCTGGCGGCGTTCAAGGCGGGGAGCCCCTACCTGCCGTTGTCCCCGGGCCAGCCGGTGCCGCGCTACGTCCAGATCCTGGAGCGCAGCGGCGCGCCGCTCGCGCTCGCCTCCCGGGAGCACGCCGCGACCCTGGCGGCGGCGGTCGCCGAGCTGCCGGCGGGCGGCGCGCCGCGGGTCCTGCTGCTCGAAGAGCTGCTGGAGCGCGCGGCGGACGAGCGCGACCTGGCGGACGCCTGCGCCCCCCAGGAGACCGCCTACGTCATCTTCACCTCGGGCTCGACCGGCGCGCCCAAGGGGGCGATGGTCGAGCACCGCGGGATGCTCAATCACCTCCTGGCCAAGGTGGTGGATCTCGAGCTGTCGAGCCGCGACGTGCTGGCGCAGACCGCCGCCCAGTCCTTCGACATCTCGGTCTGGCAGTTCCTCGCCGTTCTGCTGGTGGGCGGCGCGGTGCGCGTGTACCCCGAGGAGACCGCCAACGATCCGGCGCTGCTCCTGGACAGCCTCGAGGCGGACGGCATCACGGTCTTCGAGACCGTGCCCGCGCTGCTCCGCCTCATCGTCCAGGAGGCCCAGCACCGCGGCGCCGCGCGCCCGGCGCTGGCCAGCCTGCGCTGGGCGCTCGCCACCGGCGACGTGCTGCCGCCGGCGGCGTGCCGGGACTGGTTGGGGCTCTACCCGGGGGTGCCGGTGGTCAACGCCTACGGCCCCACCGAGTGCTCGGACGACGTGA
>DASXJP010000389.1:0-7675 GCA_036497345.1 Thermoanaerobaculia bacterium | reverse complement strand
CCCCACGGGGCGTCTCTACAGTGGGGCGGCAGAGGTGCCCCTTTCCAAACACTCTCTCAGGGAAAGCCCCCTTCAGAGGGCGCTGTTCCCAGCCCGGCGATTCATCGCCGGGCGAAGGTGGGCGGAACGAGGGGTGCTCGGATACTGGTTTGAGGCCCCCTCTTCGGCAGTCCGCCGCTGGCCGGCGACCAACAGACGGCGAAGCCGGCTGTTGGACGTCCGTCCTCCTCGCGAGCAACCGAGCCTCATTGCCCTTGTGGCGGTTGCCAGAGCTCAACTTTGTTGCCCTCTGGATCCATGACCCATCCGAATTTCCCGTACTCCGAGTCCTCGGTCTTGTCGAGCACGTCGCAACCCTCCTCGCGCAGCGCTTTGAGCAGCGCCGCCAGATCCTCGACTCGATAGTTGACCATGAAGGTCGACTTGCTCGGAGCGAAGTGCTTGCCGTCTGCTGGACCGATCGACCAGGCCGTAGTTCCCTTGGTCGGGTTGCCTTCGGAGTCAGTCCAGTCGAAGGCTGCTCCACCCCAGGGCTGAACGTCGATCCCGAGGTGCTTCTTGTACCAATCGCATAGCGCCTTCGGATCCTTGGCGCTCATGAAGATGCCGCCGATGCCTGTGACTCTTCGCATTCAGACCTCCGATGTGGTGATTGCGGCCCAGATCGCCGCCTTGGATCCGTTGATGGTTACCTGTGCTTCAACGATCATGCTGTTTCTCCTCGAATGCTTATTGCCCTATCCTGGTCTGGCGGCTAGAGTCTTACAGCCGCAGCAACCGGCGAGCGTTGCCGCCCAGGATCCCCTCCTTGTCTGCGTCCGGGATCGGCAGGCCGCGGAGCGATTCGAGCATCAGGGGGATGCTGCCGATCTGGTGCGGGTAGTCGCTCCCGGCCAGGACGTGATCGGCGCCGGCGAATTCGATCGCGAGCCTCAGCGCGTGCGGATCGAAATTCACCGTATCGTAGTAGAAATGCCTTTTCAGATACTCGGTCGGCGGCCGGTCGATGTGCGCGCGGCACTCCTCGAAGGCGCGGTAGCCGCGGTCGAGACGCTCGGCAAGATAAGGGATCGTGCCGCCCAGGTGACCGAGCACCCAGCGGATGCGGGGGAAGCGGCGGACGGTGCCGGAGAAGACCAGCTTCGAAGCCGCGAGCGTGGTGTCGAAAAGGAAGCCGTTGAGCGGCATCAGCCAGTATTCGGACATCGCCTCGACCCCCACCGGCGAGGTGGGATGGATCATCAGCACGGCGTCGCGCTCGTCCGCCGCCGCGTAGAGCGGCCGGAAGCGCTCGTCGTCCAACCCCACGCCGTTGACGTTGCTGAACAGCATGGCGCCCGGCATCCCCAATTGATCCATGGCCCGCGCGAGCTCCGTTGCCGCGGCTAGTGGATCGCAGAGCGGCAGAGTCGCGAGCGGCACGAAGCGCTCCGGCCGCTCGGCGTGCACGCGGGCGAAGGCGTCGTTGACGATCCGCGCGAGCTTCACCGCCACGGCCGGCGTTTCGACGTGAGTGCCGGGCGTGGTCAATGAGATGACCTGCGTGTCCACGCCGTGCTCGTCGAGCACCGACTGCCGGTAGACGATGTCCCGATGGCCGCGCACCATGACGTTGTAGTCGCCCGGGTAGTGGACCACCGGATTGCCCTCGCGATCCGTCGACATCTTGAGCACGCTGCCGGACGGACCCAGGGCGTCCAGATACTCGGGCGGGTAATAATGGTTGTGAACGTCGACAATCGGCATTCAGATCTCCTTCTTGACCTGATTCTTTCGAGACCCGACGAAATAGAACGGAAGACCCAACAGCACGAGGCCCAGGCCCCAGACGCCGCTTTTGGGCTCGGCTGAAACCTGCACGACGACGATGACGGTGGACGCGAGAATGAACAGGATCGGCACCACCGGATATCCCCAGATCCGATACGCGGGCTGGTAGTCCGGCCGTCGCCGCAAACGGAAGAGGCCGGCCGCCATCAGCGCGAAAAAAAACCACTCGGTATAGATGACGCGAGTGAAGAGCCCGCGATAGCTGTCCATCCAGGCGAGGCCCGAAGCCCAAAGCGCCTGGAGGAGCAGCGCGCGGTGCGGAGTCCGGAAGCGGGGGTGGAGCGCGCCGAGCCAGGGGAAGAGCAGGCCGTCCTCCGCCATCTGGTAATAGACGCGGGGGCCGGTGAGGATGATGCCGTTGACGGAGCCCAGCGTCGAAACCAGCACCAGCGCGGAAAGCAGCGCGGCCCCGCCGCCGCCGAAGAGGGCGTCCGCCGCGTCGGCCGCCACGCGGGTCGAAGCCCTCACCGCGGCGAGCGGCAGCACCCGCAGGTAGACGGCGTTCAAGCCCGCGTAGCAGACGGTGACCACGAGCGTGCCGAGCACGAGCGCGCGCGGAATGGTCCTGGCCGCGTCCTTCGTCTCCCCGGCGGTGTAGGTCACCATGTGCCAGCCGCCGTACGCGAACAGGCCGGCCGCGAGGGCGAGGACGAAGCCCCGGGCCGCGACCGTCTCCCCCACCGCGACGGCAGGGACCGCCACCCGGTGCGCCCTCCCCGCCAGGAAGAGCCCCGCCAGAGTGAGCACCGCGATGGCGAGGAGCTTGGCGCCGGTGAAAACGATCTGCACCCGCCCGCCATGCCGCACGCCCACGTAGTTGACCGCCGAAAGCCCCACGATGAGCCCTACCGCCGTCACCCGCAGCCCCGTGTCGCCGAGGGGCACGAACGTCGCCGCGTAGCGGGCAAAGACCGTGGCCAGCGCGGCGATGATCCCGGTGTGCATGCTCCAGAACATCGCCCATCCCCAGAGGAAGCCGAGGGCGGGAGACCAGGCCTTCTGCAAGAAGACGTAGACGCCGCCCGTGGCCGGGAAGGCCGAGGCGAGCTCGGCGCAGGTCAGAGCGCCGCAGAGGGTCAGGACTCCGGCCCCCAGCCAGGCCAGGAGGACGCCGCCCAGGGACGGCATCTGGCGCGTGATCTCCGAAGGCTGGACGAAGATCGACGCGCCGATGATCGTCCCGACGACCATCGCCACCGCCTGCATCGGGCCGAGCGACCGCTCGAGAGCTCCCGGGTTGGCCATGCCCGGCGGAGCTTACACCAGGACCACGGCCGGGGACGGCGTACTAGCCCCAATACGGTTCACTTAGCCCCGCCCGGGATTTCAATCCCGGGCGGGAGAGGCCGCGGACGCTCCGGAAAGAGACGACGCTCCCCTTAAGTGAACCGTATTGGGACTAACCCTGCCAAGCCTTCGGCTGCAGGATGCGGATCTGGTTGCCGAACGGATCGCGCAGGCCGCAATCGACCCCGTAGCCGTGGTCGGTCGCTTCCTGCGTGAATTCGACGCCCTTGGCGCGGAGCCGCTGACGTCGAGCACGATCTCGGGGACCGGCTCGCCGGCGACGCCGAGTGACCAGCTTGGCCACAGGCTCCAAGCGCTCCTCGAAGTGATTCCCACCGCAAACCATTATAACTTGAAACGGCGGCAAGCGTCCGCTGGTGGCGCCGGGATGGTTACGGCTTTAGATCCAGCATTGCCTTGCCGTTTCCCAAGTCAACAGGAACCGAGACATGTTCGTGGACAATCAGCCACTTGCCATTGGTCTTACGGTAACAAGCGGTCCAACGCAGCCAACGATCACTCTTCTGGCCATTCTTCATCGTTCCACTCACCCTGTTGAGACTATGACTGAATGCCACGTCATCGCCTGCAGTGATGTTTAGATCGCGAACCTCGTAGTCAATCGGATTCTGGTATGAATCGAAAAGCTCTTGCCAGCGTTTTACAAACGTCTCGCCACCCCCGTGTTGCAGCGGGGGACCGAGGTCGAACGAAACGATTTCCGGGGCAAAAACAGACATAACCCCATTGATGTCTTTAGCGCGAATCGCCTTTACAAAACAGTCTATCAACTCTCGGATTGCGGCTTCGTCCTTCATTTTGTCTTCTTCGATGGTCATAGTTTTTGCGGGCTCAGGGTTGCGTTGCGAGCATTGGTATGGCGAGCGCTAGCGAGTCCACGTTCCAGTGGAGCGCGTTGTTAGGCCGCAACTGGTTCATGCACAACCGCAACAATAACTTTCCACGAGCCTGCATTGCGCATGGTATAGGTGAAACCAAGCCGCGTGATTTCCTCACCGTCTGTGTTGAAGCGCACAAACGTGCCGGCACAAGAGGCAAGATCCGGAGAAAGCTTGCGCACCGTAAGACCCACAACCTCTGTACGACGATAGGATTGGCTCCGCAACTGCCCCATGAATTGGGAGAGCAACGCTCGCGCCGTATCGGTGTCCGGCACCGCGAAAACACCTTGAGGTGCGATGAACATGCTCGGCAGATGATAGAACGGCAATGCCGCCTCGGGATCCAACGTCTCAAACGCCCGCATGTATGCGTGAAATGTTGACTCTGGACCGTCGGTCATTTAGTCACCTCTTCTTTGCAGCCTACGCTATGGGCTTCAGCGTGCAGACGGTGAAGCCGGCTGTCCGGTGGAAGCGAGGGATGCGGCCAGTCTCGGTTGCGTCGGAGCACTAGACGAGAGCCCGAGTATAGCTGCCTAAGCTCTAGCGACAGGTCGTCGAACGCTTCACGAGGCTCAGGGTGGTCCGGTGAGTTGAACCGCACATTAACCAACCCGCTGGCAGCTTGGACGAAGGGATCGCCCGCCAGATCGGGTAGACTTAGCCTGAAGTGCCCTTGGCTATCCGTCGTTACCGTTCCAAGCTCAATGTCAGGGACATCGCCGTCGTAGTAGCTGAAGAACCCCATGGCCTCGAGCAGGGGGTAGCGGAACGAGAGACGGATAGGCACCTTCGGTGCCGGATCAATCCAGCCTTCGACTACCCTCACAGGGAGCTTGACCAGCCTCGGAGCCCAAACGGGTGAATCATAAGTATCCGTATCCAGTGTAGAGACTGCATAGCCGGGAACGAGTAAGAGGATCTTTACGCTGGTGATGGGTCGAAAGTCGTGACTCCCGGAGCTACAGTTGCTGGCGAGCTTCTCGACATCCAAGGTGATTGTAGTACCTTTGGCAGACTCTGACGTTAAACACAACCCGTTACCGTAGAGGCCGAGCTCGGCTTCGGCATGTCCGGACACTTCGAGCGCCGGTAGTCGAACAGTGATGACCCGAGCATGCGCCCCTGCCGAGGCGAAACATGTATTCAACAGAATAGCAGCGATCAGGGCTCGCTTCATTGTTTTATGACCTCATCACGTCGGCTGCGCCTCAGCGTGTTTCGCGGCCCACTGCATTCAGTCTCCACTGGTCTCCGGCCCCTCTGGCTCAAGCCTCCGACCAAAGGGACGAATTCAGCTTGAGAAGAGACTTCGGGGCCTTGTTCCGCCAAGCCATGACCAGTGCGTCGTAAACGGATTCTTCGTCGGCTTCGCGGAGGTTCACGTAGGTCGCGCCCCTTCGCCCCCATCCTCCGGGTACGGGCGCGAAGCAATCCGGCTTGGCGCGAGAGAGAGCATCTTGCTGGTCGTAGAGGAGCGTGACCATCCCGCGAGCATCGTCGGGATAGCCGAGAGTGGCGAAGATCTTGCCGCGGACACGGAAGTCCGGATGCCCCATGTGCGATTGCTCGCTGGCTTCAGGGAGCGCAAGAGCGAGCCGCCGGAAATCTTCAGTGGTGATCACGTCATTCCCAAGTCGTTTGCCGCGACGCCGAACGGACGGCTCACGGACCATGAGTCTAGCACGACGGCTGGACCTGACCCGTCTTGCTGATGAAGAACGCCGACCTTTCGGGTCTTTGGCTACCGGGGCTGGCCCCGTCGCAGGCTCCACAGTCCGCGCACCGAGAGGATGAGAGAGAAAAGCGCGGTCACGCCGAGCGCGAGGAGTGTCCAAACGAAGAAGAAGCCTCCGCTGGACTTGGCGATCTCGCCCACTCCCTTGCCCCTCATGTGGACGATGGGGACGACCGCCCCAAGGAGCGACCCGAGGAGGAGAATGACGTACCCCGATCGCCGTTCGGCGAGCACCAGCGTTCCGTACAGCCAGACGACCAGGATGAGCACCCCAGTGTAATTTGAAAGCCCTCCCGGCTCCATCCCGTGGACGATGTCGTCCGTCAGGTGAAATGTCAGCAAGAGGATCGAGAGCAGAGACGTAATGGTTAAAATGACGTTGTGTTTCATTGGATATTCACCTCTTCTCTGTTTGATGAGCTCGGCCGGGATGAACGGGCTAAAGGCGAAGCTCAGCCGCGGACCTGCCGTAGCGCAGCGGAGGCAGGGCCGTCGGCTGGAGCGCCTTGTTAGCCATTTTACAGCTTGCCAATGTCAATTTTGTACCCCTGAGCCGCCATCTCCTTGGCGAGCAAAACTGCGCCATCGGTGACGATGTCTTTAAACGGGATATAGATCAAGCCTTGAATGTCTGATGGGCGCTCCATGTTTGCCTGCTGCTTAAGCAAGATGGCTACATTCTTTCTGCCAAGCCTCGACAGAAGCATGCCAAGCTCCAGAACGACGTTTTGTCTTGCTCTGTGCGCCTTTTCGTCTTCGTGGCCGACGCGATACCCGATGTCATCTGGGGTCGCAAGCACCACGCCGAAGTTTGCCTCGCTTGTGTGCCTTTCGAGCTTTTCGATGATTGTCTGCCCTTCGCTTGGTAATTGATCGAGGATCAACGGCTCCAAGCCCCAGCGAAGTAACATGGCCTCAAGCTGTGCTCTTGAATCTGTGTCGTGGCCATACACGACAAAGACCTTCTTGCGTTGGGCTACAGTCACAGCCGCCGAGCTCGCCGCAGCAACGGCTGGCGCCGCTAGACCAAGCAAGGATTTTACTTCTTCGGTATACTGCCCCTGGGGCGCGACTGTGCCTTTGTCGAAGACGCAAACCTTGGCGCCATTGTGGAAGATGAACTGGACGCCGTACTGGATTGCTTTTTCCTCGGCCAGGACAAACCCGTTGTCTTGCAAGATACCAAGGACTTCTTCTTTCTTCAAAGGATTCCTCCTATACGGCTATCCGGCTAACGGATGCCGCTCAGCCGCCGCGCTTTTCAGCGATCGGCTGCAGCGGCGTGTTGGGCGGCTTTTGACCAAGCCCCTGAGAGAAGGCGGCCAATCGTCGCACCCGATCTGGATCAATCTTGGACAAGGTATTAATTGCGTTCGTCGCCAAGCGCCTTAGCCATGCTTCGTCTCGATAACCTTCGAACTTCCATCCGCCTCCAGCTACATACGTTCCCTGATCTGCACTTGGGCGGTACTCCCAGTATTCAGCGCCGGGAATCCAATGATTCTGGGGGTACTTCAGATCTTCCTTCAATCTATCAGCAACCATAACCATGCCTTCACCGCTTGCTTGCACACTGCACATTTGTATCGAGGAACAGTTTGTGATTATCGATAACATTTCAGAGTTCCAGCCACACTCTAGTGCCAATACGCGAAGCGTAGAATGCTCCATTCGTAGCAAGTAGGAAATACCGTGGTGGTCGTGACGATCTAATAGGTACTTCGTATCATCAGCATCCAGTCCACTCTCAAGTAGACGTCGACGCACATCATCGATCGCTGCTCGTTCTCCTGATTCCTCTTGCAGTTCTCTTTGTATCCTCTTCTCTTCCTTGAGCCGCTTTTGCGTTCTTTTTCTGCTCCTCGCGACAAGTACAACAGCCAAAGCGAAGAGCAGAACAATAACTCCACCGAAGGTA
>DASXJP010000388.1:0-31391 GCA_036497345.1 Thermoanaerobaculia bacterium | reverse complement strand
TGATGCTGAAAAAGGATTGGGAGTAACAACTGGCTGGACAGGTCGCCGCCTAACACTCGCAGTGTCATCACAGGCAATGGCAGCCCGCGGGCGCACGGTGGAGGAATCCTTGTCCAGGGCGATCCCGCCCGGGTGCGCATTCATCGCAATACCGTCGTGCGCCAGAACCATCCAACGGATATCGACTTCGGGTAGTGCGGGGGGATCAGGTTCCACCCAAATGGCACCCCGCCCCCCGCGCCCGCGGTCAGTGATAGGCTCGGCTTCATGGGCTCACGTGCAACGTGGGCCGGGTCCCCCGGAGACGGCTGCGAACGGCCGCGCTCGACGTCAGGGAGAAACGATGGCAAACACTGATTCTCGCGTAACCATCCACATGGCGGCGAGCCTCGACGGCTTCATCGCTCGCAAGGACGGGAGCGTCGACTGGCTCGAGACCTCGGACGAATTCGCCGCCGGGGATACCCTGGACCCGGGATTCGTCGAAGCGTTCCTCAAGACGATCGACTGCTATGTGATGGGATCGCGGACCTATGAGACCGCCGTGAGCTTTGAGGCCAGAGGGTTCGGGTGGTCGTACGGCGACAAACCCACCTTCGTCCTCACTAGTCGCGATCTACCACGGATTCGGGATACCGTCGAGCTCTATTCGGGCGATCTCGCGCGTTTCGTGAATGAGCGCTTGCGACCCACGTTCCGTTCCATCTGGTTTGTTGGCGGCGGTGCCGTCGCCGGCGAATGCCTTCGTCTCGGGCTGGCCGACGAAGTTCGTTATTCGATCCTGCCGATCTTGATTGGTGATGGGATCCCCTTCTTCGAGAAGCTCGGCCGAGACGTCGCCCTCCACCTGGCGGAGGTCAAAGCCTACAAGAGCGGTATGGTCGCGCTTCGTTACGAGGTGCGAAGATAGGGCCACCAGCATGCAGCGGAGTGTGACCGCGAGCTTCTCCCTCATTCTCTCGGCGCGCGGACTGTGGAGCCTGCGACGGGGCCAGCCTCGGTAGTCCAAGAACCCGAGCCTGGAAAGGCCAGGATAAAAGCTCGACGAGGATCGAAGATGAAAAGCATCGTGCCCTGCGCCGAGTCGCCTGCCCCCAGGCTTCTATTCACTCCACGAGCAGGAGATGTCATGGAACAAATCGGAAATGTCAAGGTTCTGTTCATCGCGGGCTTTGGTCCGATCGTTCGCGAGGCGACTGCAAGTCGCGAGCTCTACAACCAGACCCTCGGTATTCGTTTCAAAGAGGAGAATGACGGCTATCTACATACGGAGGCCCTGAAAGGCGCAAACACTTTTGCCCTGTGGCCCCTTTCGCAAGCAGCGCAGTCGTGCTTCGGGAAAGATTCCTGGCCCGACGAGATTCCCCCACCACAAGCCTGGCTTGAGTTTGACGTTGACAGCGTGGAAAAGGTAACCGCGGAGCTTGAATCGCAAGGCTACCGAATGCTCGTCAAGAACAAGAAAGAGCCATGGGGGCAGACTGTCAGCCGTTTCTTGGCGCCCGAAGGATTATTGATCGGGATCACGTTTACACCGTCGATGCGAGAAAAAGCTTAAGGCCGGCTAGTTGGCCCCTCTCGGCCGCCGCAGGTGCCAGATGATTCGTCGGGTGCCCGTCACGAAGAATTCAATTCAGGTTTCCGGCTCCTCCGGCGGGAGCGAAAGCTGTCCCGCCGGGTCGGCGGGGGCCAGCGAGAGCTCGCCTGATTCGGTGGCCAGCGACAACTGGCCCGACTCGCCCCCGGCCAGCGATAACTGACCCGGCGAGGCACCCGGGAGGCGGGATTGGATCTCGGCAATGGCCTGCCGCCGCAGTCGTCGTCCTCCTCGCTCTCCGCGAGCTGCAGGAGGACGTCGCGGCCTTCAGCGCCCAACTCCCTGGCTGCCCACAGGCGGACCTTGGGGCTCGCGTCCGAGCAGGCCTTGCGGAGTGTCTTGGCCGTCCTCGGATCCCCGGGTGATTCACGGATCAGGAGGCGCAGGCTCTGGAGCCGCACCCCGGCCGCGGGTTGGTGGTTCCCAGATCAAGGGCCCAGCCGGCCATGGCAGGGCTCCATTATAGACGGCGGACAGACGGACGGCGGACGGCGCCCGGCATTCTCCTCGAGCCTACCGCGCCTCCGGAGCCGTCCCCGTCCGCGCGAACTCCTCCAGGGTCTGGGTGAGGTCCAGGACGTCGGCGCGGGTGAGCTTGTGGTCCTGCCCCTTGCTGATGACGTGCAGCATCTTGAAGTTGAGCTGCTGGGTGGATTCGGCGATGTCCTGGGCCCGGGTGGAGTGGCCGGCGCGCTGCCGCGCCGCCTCGAAGGCCTGATGGAGCCGCTGCCGGTCCTCCGGCGTCACCTCCGGCGGGAGCTCCTGGGAGATCGCCGTCTCCGACTGCCGCAGCGAGAGCTGGAGGAGCTGGCCGACGTGCGTACCGACATAGAAGAAGAAGCCGATGAATCCCAGCCCCACGAGCACCAGCAGCCCGAGGCAGCCGAAGATCAGCGGCTTGGGGCAACCGCCCGCCTTCGGACGGGCTTGCGGATTGAACGGGGACGCGGGGGGTGGAGCGGGCTCGACGCGCGGGGGTTCCATGAGGTCTCCAGGGCCGGGTGGATCTCCAGGCGCCTTTCTATCACACGCCCGGGTGGCCCTATAATCTCCGTCTATGGAATACGAGCCTCTTTCCGAGCGCCGTCCCCCGGTCGTCCCCCCTACCCGTTCCTCACGGCGGTTGCTGCGCTGGGTCTGGCCGGCGCTGGCGGCGCTGCTGATTGGCGCCGTCACCGGGGTCGCGGTGGCGGCGGCGATCCACGTGCCGCGGGTGGAGGCGCTCGGCGCCTCCTGGTCGCCGAGCCTGGTCACCCAGCTCTACGACAAGAACGGCAACGTCTTCACCACCTTCGCCCGCGAGCGCCGGGTGATGCTCAAGCAGAGCGAGATCCCCAGGGTGCTGCAGGAAGCCCTGCTCGCCTCCGAGGACTCCAACTTCTATCAGCACGGCGGCATTGACGCCCTGGGGATCGCCCGCGCCGCGCTCACCGACATCCGCTCGCGCAAGGTCAAGGAGGGGGCGTCGACGATCACCATGCAGCTCTCCCGCACCCTCTTCCTCTCCCGCGAGCGCACCTGGCGCCGCAAGGTCGAGGAGGCGTTCGTCGCCGTCGAGCTGGAGAAGAGCTACACCAAGCAGCAGATCCTCACCCTCTATCTGAACCTGGTCAACCTCGGCCACGGCAACTACGGGGTGGAGGCCGCCTCCCGCTACTACTTCGGCAAGCCGGCCACCAGGCTGACCCTCCCCGAGGCCGCGATGCTGGTGGGGATCATCCCCGCTCCCAGCCGCTACAGCCCGTACCGCACGCCCGACCTCATGCGCAAACAGCGCGACCGCGTGCTGCGCCGCATGCTGGAGGAGCACTACATCACCCAGGCCGACTACGCCGGCGCGGCGGACCAGCCGCTCAATGTGGTCCCCCAGCAGGCCGAGCAGACCTTCGCGCCCTACTTCAGCGAGGAGGTGCGCAAGAACCTGGAGCAGAGCTACGGCGACACCAAGCTCTACGAGGGCGGTCTGCAGGTGCAGACGACGCTCGATCCGCAGATCCAGAAGGCGGCCGAGAACGCCATCCGCTCGGGATTGCTGAAGATCGATCACCGGCGCGGCTGGCGCGGCCCGATCGCCGAGGTCAAAGAGGCGGACATCGAGTCCCAGCAGCTCCCCACCTGGGATCAGGGCAAGCCGGTGCCCGGCCGCTGGTATCAGGGGCTCGTGCTGGAGTCGGGGGCGAAAGTCGCCAGCGTCCGCATCGGCAAGGGGACCTACGAGCTCGGTCCCGAGGGGATCGCCTGGACCAACCGCAAGCAGCCGGGCGAGCTCCTGAAGCGCGGCTCGGTGGCCTGGTTCCGCTTCGAGGTGCCGCAGCCGAAGGCTCCCGCGGGCGGCAAGGCCGACAAGACGCCGCCGCCCGCCTCCACCTCCGCGGAGCCGCGGCTGATGCTGGAGCAGGAGCCGCGGATGGAGGCCGCCGCCCTGGTGCTGGAGAACCAGACCGGCGCCGTGCGCGCCATGGTCGGCGGCTGGGACTTCGACCGCAACAAGTTCAACCGCATCACCCAGGCGCACCGGCAGGTGGGCTCGTCGTTCAAGCCGTTCGTCTACGGCGCCGCCATCGAGGCGGGGTGGACCCCGGCGGACACCCTGCTCGACGCGCCGACGTCGTTCATCGGCGCCGACGGCAAGCTCAGCTACCGGCCCGAGAACTACTACCACAAGCATTACGGGATCGTGACCCTGCGGCGGGCGCTGGAGCAGTCGATCAACGTGCCGGCGGTGAAGCTGTTCGAGCTGGTGAGCGGCAAGCGGGTGGTGGATTTCGCCCACCGCGCCGGCATCCAGACGCCGCTCCCCACCTGGCCCAGCATCGCGCTCGGCGCGGCCGACCTGGTGCCCATGGAGGTGGCCTCGGCCTATGCCACGATCGCCAACCAGGGGACCCATGTCGAGCCGTATCTGCTCGAGAAGATCGCCACCCCTGACGGGCAGGTGCTGCTCCCCCAGCACTTCCCGGCGACCTACCTCTCGTTCCGGCCGCCGGTCGCCTACGTGCTCACCCACATGATGGAAGGGGTGGTCGATCACGGCACCGCGTACGACATCCACGACTTGCCGATCGACATCGCGGGCAAGACCGGCACCACGAACGATTATTCGGACGCCTGGTTCGTGGGCTTCACCCCCCACTACACGATCCTCACCTGGATCGGCTACGACGTGAAGCGCTCGCTGGGCGCCGGCATGAGCGGCGCCGTGGCCGCCCTCCCCATGTGGCGGTCGATCGCCGAGGACGGCCTGGCGACCGGCTGGCTGAAGAAGGGGGACACCTTCCAGGTGCCGCCGGGCGTGCTGCTGAAGGACGTCGAGTACTACTCGGGCCTGCTCTCGGACAATGGGACCCGGGTGATCAAGGAGGCGTTCGTGGCCGGCACGGAGCCCAACCGGCAATACAACCCGCAATGGTCGACGATCGCCAGTCTCCCCTGGTACCAGCAGAAGGCGTTCTATATCCCGAAGGAAGGGGAGAACATGCCGAACAAGGCCACCCAGCCCGGCCAGCCCGAGCCGCCGCCGACGCCTGGGCCGCAGGATACGCCGGCCACGGAACCGCCACCGCCGTAGGCCTACGGGGCCGCCTTCCCTCCCGGGCCCTCATCACCCCGGCCCTCTTCTCCCACCGCACTCCCCCCGGACCGGGAGAAGAGGAAGAAACCCCTTCGGGGTTGTTCTTTGGGCGGGGGTGCCCCTCTCCCGGTGAGGGAGGGCGGGAGGGGACGGGAGAGGGGTCAGGGGTGAGGGTTTTTCCGCCCCACCATCCCGAAATCCTGATACCCGAACAGAACCTCGTCCAGCCGGTCGCGCAGGCGGTTGACCTGGTCGGCCAGAGGCCGCTGATCCGCCGGAACGGTGGCGAGGTCGATCTCGGGGAGGCGTTGGCTCTCGGGGAAGGGGCGGAGGTCCAGGCGCTCGACGGGATCGAAGCCGGCGAGCTCGTACATCAGCTTCAGGCTCTCGGGGTGGACCGGCCGGACGTGCGTGGGATCGAGCCAGAAGTTGCGCGCGGCCACCACCACGGAGAGCGGGTTCGGGGTCTCCAGGATCAGCACGCCGCCCGGACGCAGCGCCCGCCAGGCGAGCCGCACCAGCCGGTCGAGCGAGGCCGCCGGGAGGTGCTCGATGACGTGGAAGGACATCACGCCGCCCAGGCTCCCCTCCTCCACTCCGGCCAGCACCGCGAAGAGGTCCCCCGCTTCGGCCTCCAGACCGCGCTCGCGGCAGAGCTGGACCATCCGCTCGCTCGCGTCCACCCCGCGGCCGGCGATGCCGTGATCGCGCAGCAGGGCCAGCGCTTCCCCCCGGCCGCAGCCGAGGTCGAGCGCCGGTCCGGGCACGCCCTGGAGGTACGGCAGATAGGCGGCGATCCGCTCGCGGATCTCCTCCTCGGTGCCGCGATAGCGCCGCTCCAGCTCCAGATAGCCGTGCTCCTCGTGGGCCCGGGCCACCGCCTCGACCGCCTCCGGAGCGGAGGGCGCCGAACGGACGGTGGCGAGCGCCGCTCCCAGGCTGCCCAGGAGATCGCGGGCCTCGCGCCGGTAGCGGTCGAGCTTCTGGTCGGCGCGGGCGAAGAGGGCGTCGTTGTGGCGCATGATCTCGTGGATCCCCTCGGAGTCGAGGGCCTCCTGATACTCGATGCGCCGCAGATGGTCGGCGCGCGCCGCTTCCAGGCGCTCCAGATGCTCCAGGAGGATCAGATTGAAGGTGCGCTGCCGCTCCCAGAGGTCGTTCTGGGGGGTCTTGACCAGCGGGCGCAGGAGGCGTTTGACGCCGACCAGGAGCCGGCCCAGGACGCCGCGGTGGCTGCGGATAGGGAACGCATGGTCTCCCGACCACAGCCATCGCCAGTCTTCAAGATCGCGGGTGGGCTCGACGAGGAAGTCGTCGAGGACTGGAGCCCGGCGCGGAGGTGAGGTGTCGTCGCTCGCCGCCATGCCGGCGCTCCCGTCCTTATGAGAAGAAATGGGTGGGGCTACTCTTCCCGCACCACCGAGACGGTCACCTCGGCGACCACCTCGGGATGGAGCTCGACGCGCACCTGGTGATCGCCGAGGGTCTTGATGCCCCCCTCGAGATCGAGGCGCCGGCGGTCGATGGTGAAGCCCTTCTTCTCCAGGGCCTCGGCGACGTCGCCCGCGGTGACCGAGCCGTAGAGGGTGTCGGTCTCGCCGACGCGCTTGGGGATCTCCAGCCGGAGGCTGCCCATCCGGTTGGCGATCTCCTGGGCGGCGTCGCGCTCCTTGGTGTGACGGGCGTCGATCTTGGACCGCTGGTGCTCGAAGAGCTTGATGTTGGCGTTGGTCGCCTCGAGCGCCAGCCCCTGGGGGACCAGGAAGTTGCGGCCGAAGCCCGGCTTGACGTCCACCACCTCGCCACGGCGGCCGAGGTGGCGCTGATCGCTGAGCAGAATGACTCTCACGCTACCCTCCTAGTCCGTGGTGAACGGGATGAGCGCCAGATGGCGGGCCCGCTTGATCGCCTGCTGCAAGGGGCGCTGGTGGTTGGCGCAGGTGCCCGAGATCCGCCGCGGCAGGATCTTGGAGCGCTCGGGGATGAACTGCTGCAGGAGCTTGACGTCCTTGTAATCGATGTAGTCGATCTTGTCGGCGCAGAACTTACATACCTTGCGCCGGCGGAAGAAGACCTTTCTTGCACGCGCCATGGTCTATACCTCCTCCTCGGGCTCGACGTCGTCGGTCATCCGCTCGTCGCGCTCCCGCTCGGCGGACGGAGCGCCGCTCCGGGCCGGCCGGCGGGCGGCCCGCTTGAGGTCCTCGTCGGTGCGCACCGTCAGGTAGCGGAGGATGCGGTCGTTCTGGCGCATCCGGTGCTCCACCTCGGGCAGCGCGGTCTTGCCCTTCTCGCTGCTGATGTAGAGCAGGACGTATTTGCCCTCGTTGACCTTGTTGATGGAATAGGCCAGCTTGCGCCGCCCCCAATTCTCTTCGCCGGTGATCTGGGATCCGCCGGCCGTGATCATGTTCTTGTAATCCTGCGTCATGGTGACCACTTCCTCGTCGGCGACGCGAGGGTCGACCACGAACATCAACTCGTACGTGCGCATGGGTGGTGAATCGCCTCCCTATGGCCTGGGTCGGTCCCGCTGTATGCGGAACAGAGAGGTTGAAGATCGGCGGCGCCGGAGCCCGGCCCGCCCGGTGACAAGGGGAGTGATTTTACACGGTCCGGGGGAAATTGCAAGGGCGGCCCCCTGGGACCGCCGGCGTCCCCGCCGGCTTCTAACCAATCTTTTTCACGCCGTTCCGCAGTTAACAGGCTTCGTTGCGGAACGCCACCCGCAGTTTTCAGGGATAATCGCGGATCATGGACCGCAATCTCCAGACGATCCTGCTGCGGGACAACCCCTGGCTCCAGGACCCGGCGAGCCTTCCGGGCTGGCTCCGCCTGCGCCTGCCGCCCGTCTATCTCCCCCGGTTCGCCACGGCCAAAGCCCGGGAGCGCTGGAGCGAGGCGGACCGCGCGCATCTGGTGATCGGGCCGCGGCAGGCCGGGAAGTCGACCTCTCTCTGGGTCTACCTGGCCGAGCGCGGCGAGCCGGCGCTGTTCGTCGACTGCGAGCAGGCACTCGTCCGCGAGTGGTGCCGCTCGGCTCCCCTCTTCCTGGCGGACCTCGAAGGGCTGGTGGAGCGTCCGGTGATCCTCTTCTTCGAGGAGATCCAGCACCTCGAAGAGGCCGGCCTGTTCCTCAAGGGATTGATCGACCGCAAGATCGGCGTCCCCGTCCTGGTGACCGGCAGCTCGTCGTACCACCTGGGAGCCCGCACCCGCGAGTCGCTCGCCGGCCGGGCCTCCCGCACACGCCTGCTCCCCCTCTCGTTCCCCGAGGTCTGCCAGGACCTCGCGGACAAGCCCGCCCTCCTGCGCCAACGGGCGGAGGAAGAACGCTTCGCGCGGCATCTGGTCTTCGGCGGCTATCCCAGCGTCTGGCTGTCCGGGAGCCCGGAGACCCTGCTCACCGACCTGCTGGAGGCGATGGTCCTGCGGGACGCGAGCGACCTCTTCAAGATCGCCCGTCCGGATGCCTTCCGCCAGCTTCTGCGGCTCCTGGCGGGCCAGGCCGGCAGCCTCGTGAACCTCTCCGAATGGGCCTCCGTCCTGGGGATCAGCCGCGACACGGTGGCCTCCTACCTGGACATCCTGGAATCGAGCCACCTGATCGTGATCCTCGCCCCCTTCGCGGGAGGCAAGCGCGTGGAGCTGACGGCGCGGCCGAAGGTCTTCCTGCTGGACAACGGCCTGCGCAACCGTCTCCTCCACGACTTCCGCCCCCTGGAGGAGAGGACCGACGCCGGAGCCTTGCTGGAGAGCTGGGTGGCGACGGAGCTCTGGAAGATCCTTCCGGATGACACCACGCTCCACTTCTGGCGCAGCGCCTCGGGGGCCGAGGTGGATTTCGTCCTGGCCCGCGGGGACCGCATCCTGCCCGTGGAGGTCAAGGCCAGCCGCAGCGAACGGCCGTTGCCCTCCCGGTCGCTGCGCAGCTTCCTGGAGGCCTACCAGCCCGCCACCGCCCTCGTGCTCAATCTCAGCCTCGTCCACGGCGTCCGGGTCGGGGAGACGGTGGTGGAGTGGATTCTGCCCAATCAGCTCGCCCGGCGGGTTGGAGAGGTGTTCGGGGAGGAGTAGCTACTCCCCCTCCTCCGCCCGAATCCACGCCCCCAGAACCGGCATGCTCAGCCGTCCCTCCTCGGTGAGGAGCAGCCGTCGGCGGAGCCACCTGCGAGTGGGTACTTCCAGGGTCGGAGCTCTCCCGTACGCCAGATCAAGCAGTGCTGCCCGAGCCCCCGGTGGCGCTTCCTGGAACGTATTGCGGAAATAGTAGGTCTCTTGGCTGAGAACGTCCCTCTCAATCTGCGCTACATCTTCCACCTTTGCCCTGCGCCGATCCCTCTCATTGAGCCGAGTCACCAAAAGATACCCGTAAAGTTGCAATAAGTTTGGTTGGCCGCCCGTCCGCTCGAAGATGGCCGCTGCTACCTTCTCGGGCACGGTATCGTCTGGGAGCTCAGGAATGGGCTTGCGAAGGAGCTCGAGTGCCGCCTTACGCTCCAGAAACCCTATGCGGATCTCTCGGGCATTGATGAGGTGATCATTCCAGAGGGAGCGTCCCAAGGGGATTTCCAGAATGGACGACGTTCTAAGCTTCTTGAAGAGCTACTGGAAGGTGTTGGCCGGCATCGTGGCGACGATCGCCCTGGTCTTCAAGCTGGACAATCTCGTCGAAGCCCTCCGGCGGTGGGTTGCCCTGGGAGCGGTCCAGCCCAAGGGGTCGAGCGGGCTCCTCCTCAGCGAAGCGTGGGGTTGGGGGCTCGCCTTCGGGGTCGTCGCGCTCCTTGCCAGCCTGGGGCTCTGCGTGAAGCTCTTCCTCGAAAGCCGCGCCCTGAAGCGGGAGCAGGAGGCCCGGGGCGAGATCATGGGCAAGACGCTTCGCGGGATGATGTGGGCCGCCAACCGCATCGCCAACCAACTGTACCCTCTGGCGGAGCGTCCACCCTTCGCCTTCGAGAAGGTCTCCTGGTCGTTCCACGTCGAATCGGATGGGGAGACGCGGGTCACGGCCCAGTACCTGATCCGCGCCTACGAGCGGCCCCTCCACTTCTGGCGGATGATGGTGGGAGCGGAGCCCGATGCCCCGGGAGTGGATTTCCTGGACAGCCTCGGGTTCAAGGTCCAGGACGCGGGGGGCGACCGGGTGGCCTACCTGCTGCGGAGGAACGACAGCCATCGCAAGGAGGTTTCGATCTTCTTCCTGCCGCAGATCTCCCCGCAGGAACCGGCGAGATCGATCGCCATCAGCTACACCTGGCCCGGGATGATCAAGCGCCTGCTCACCCGGGGGGACGAGGAATTCTCGTTTACCCTGGAATCCCGCACCCAAGTTTCCGAAGTCGAATACTCGTTCCTTTTTCACCCGAAGCTGCACAGCGCCTACGCTCTCGACTGCCGCCGGGAGAGCGCCGAGATCCAGGGAGAACGCTTGGACGTGAAAACGGGAGAATCAGGATGGAAGGGGTGGTCCTACGGCGTCAAGAACGCACCCGCCGAGGGATTCACATACCAGCTACGGCTCACCGCAAAGCGGAATTGAGCCTGGACCTAACCGCCGCCGATGTCACCGATTCGAACTGAACGCATCGCAGCCCTCCGCTCGTCGATCCAACTCTATGCCTCAGAGGCCGGATCTGTCAATCCCCGGTCGCCCTTGGGCAGAATAACGTTTTCCCTACTCCGGGTATTTCCTCTCGGCTACCCGTTGAACCCCTGCATCGCCGCCTCCACCCCCTCCCGCACCCAGGTCTCGCAGGCGTCGGCGGCGCGGCGGATCATCTGCTCGACGGTCTCCAACTCGTCGGGCGCGAAGGGGGCGAGGACGAAGTCGGCCAGGTCCTCGTATTTCACCCCTCCCTCGGGGGCCACTCCCAGGCGGAGGCGGGGGATCTCGGAGGTGCGGAGGTTCTCGATGATCGATTCGAGGCCGCGGTGGCCGGCGGGGCTTCCGCTACGGCGGACGCGCAGCTTGCCCAGCGGCAGGTTGACCTCGTCGTAGACCACCAGCACGGCGGCGGGGTCCAGGGCGTGGCGCTCCGCGAAGCAGCGGGCGGCGTAGCCGCTGCGGTTCATGTAGGTCTGGGGCTTGACCAGGAGCACTTCCTCTCCCTCGCCGGCCCCGTGGCCCGCGAGGGAGTTGCACTCCAGGCGATCGACGGGGACCTGCCAGCGCCGGGCGAGCTCGTCGATCACCCGGAAGCCCACGTTGTGGCAGGTGTCGCGATATTGCTCGCCCGGGTTGCCCAAGCCGAGGAGGAGGCGCATGCGGGCGAGGTAGGCCCTACTCCTCGGCCTTCGTCTTCTTGATGACCTCGGGCTCCGCGCGCTCGGCGGCCGCGGCCGCCTCGTCCGCCGTCTCCAGACGGCCGTGGCCGAGCGAGATGATGACCTTGTCCGGATCGTCGAGCAGGACCACCCCCTGCGGCAGCTTGAGGTCCTTGGCCTCGACGTGCTGGCCCACGTGCACGTCGGTGACGTCGACCTCGAGGTGCTTCGGAATGTCGCCCGGCAGGCACTCGACGTGGACCTCGCGGGTGACGAAGTCGAGCATGCCCCCCTCGGTCTTCACGCCGACCGCGGTGCCGACGATCTCGACCGGCACGGCGACACGGATCTTCTGGTCCATGATCACCCGCTGGAAGTCGATGTGGATCACCTGGCGGCTCACCGGATCGACCTCCATGTTGCGGATCATCGCGTGCCGCTCCTTGTCGCCCAGCTTGAGCAGGAAGATCGGGTTCTCGCCGCTGTGCCCCTTCATCGTGTCGAGCAGGGTCTTGCGGTCGATCACGATCGACACGCTCTCCTTGCCGCCGCCGTAGACCACCGCCGGGATCTTGCCGGCCGCGCGGGCCCGCCGGTTGGCGTTCTTCCCGGTCTCCTCCCGGGGATTGACTTCGATCGACATCGTCTCGCTCATGGGTGTTTCCTCGCTTCTATGGCTTTCTTGGGATCAGTTTTCCTGGAATCAGCTTTCTTCGGATCAGACGAACAGGGAGCTCACCGAGCTGTTCTCGTGGATGCGGCGGATGGCCTCGCCGAGCAGGCGCGCCACCGACAGGGGGCGCAGCTTCGGCAGCTTGGCGAGCTTGTCTTCCACCGGCGTGGTGTTGGTGATCAGGACCATCTCCAGGGGGGAGCTGGCGATGCGCTTGATGGCGGGGCCGGAGAGGATGCCGTGCACCCCCGCCGCCAGCACCCGGTTGGCGCCCTTCGCCTTCAGCGCCTCGACCGACTTGGCCAGGGTGCCCGCGGTGTCGATGATGTCGTCCACCACCAGGGCGTTGCACCCCTCGACGTCGCCGATCAGGTGCATGACCTCGGCCTCGTTGGGCGCCGTGCGCCGCTTGTCGATGATGGCGAGCCCGGCGCCCAGGCGCTTGGCGATCGCCCGCGCCCGTTCGACGCCGCCGGCGTCGGGGGAGACGACCACCAGGTCCGGGATCTCCAGGTCGCGCACCGCCTCCAGGAGGACCGGCGCGGCGAACAGGTGGTCCACCGGCACGTCGAAGAACCCCTGGATCTGGTCGGCGTGGAGGTCCATGGTGAGCACGCGGTCGGCGCCGGCGCGCGAGATCAGGTCGGCCACCAGCTTGGCGGTGATCGGCACGCGCGGGCGGTCCTTCTTGTCCTGCCGGGCGTAGCCGTAGTAGGGGACCACCGCCGTGACCCGGGAGGCCGAGGAGCGCTTGAAGCTGTCGAGCATGATCAGCAGCTCCATCAGGTTCTCGTTCACCGGGTTGCAGGTCGGCTGCACGACGAAGACGTCGGAGCCGCGGACGTTCTCCTCGATCTGGCAGAAGGTCTCGCCGTCGGAGAAGTTGAACGCGGACACCTTGCCCGTCTCGAGGTTCAGGTAGTCGCAGATCTCGGCCACCAGCGCCGGGTGCGCACGTCCGCCGAAGATTTTCAGCTCACCAGCCATGGTCCCCTCTGCAAAGCTCCTTCTGGAAAGACGACTTTCGACCGCGGAGCGGGGCTCACGCGATCGACGCGGCGGGACGGACCGAAGTTGGTTGGGGCGGGAGGATTCGAACCTCCGGATGCCAGATCCAAAGTCTGGTGCCTTACCACTTGGCGACGCCCCAGTATTGACCCCAATAAGAGGACCCCAATAAGAGGACCCCAATAAGGGGTGCCCCCCTGCGACGACTTCCGCACCCGGGCAGCCGCCTGACGCACCCGCGCTCCTTCTGCCAAACCCGGGGCCGGGGAGACCCCGGGCACCGGGATGCAAGCTTACACGGTCCAGAAGGAGTCGCGGAGGTGCATCTCCTCGACCTCCTCCAGGGATTTCTCCGGCGCGGCGGCGAGGGCGCGCGGCTCCCCGGCGTCGTCGTGGGCCGCGGGAGCCCGCAGGGCCCGCTCCCCCCGGTCCGCCGGCGCCTCGCCCCGCTCCTCCAGGGCGCGGTCGTACTCGCCCAGCACCCTCTCCTCGATCATCCGCCGCGTCTCGTTGTTCAGCGGGTGGGCGACGTCCTTGAACTCGCCGTTCTTCTTCTTCCGGCTCGGCATGCTGATGAACAGCCCGTCCCGCCCCTGAATGATCTTGATGTCGTTGACCATAAAGCAATGATCAAAAACGATAGAAACGAACGCCTTCAGCTTCTCTTCTTGAATCGGAAAGACCTTGACCTCTGTGATCTCCATAATCCGCGTCCTCTCCGGGTCATCCCTGGTCGGCCTCGGCGTGTACGATGCGAAAGGTCCGACCGGTGAGCCCTCCCGGGGCATCAGCCCAAGGCGCCGCTCCCATTGTCTCGTGTCCTC
Source organism: Thermoanaerobaculia bacterium (assembly GCA_036497345.1). GTDB lineage: Bacteria > Acidobacteriota > Thermoanaerobaculia > Multivoradales > UBA5704 > DATARR01. Next base: position 17,454 of record DASXJP010000388.1, on the reverse strand, counting down.
ACCTCGACGGCTGGAGAAGCTCCGCCGACCCAGGTGAACACCGCTGGTTATACACGCGTCGGCATCTGTGGTCGCATTATATACTGGCGGCAACCTCCGGAGAGCACTCGGGGCTGATTTCAGGGGCCGGCCCACCCGCTGGCGGCCCACAGGGCAGACCGATACTTCCCCTCGCGCGGGGTCAGTATGGTAGAGGGGTGGGGGCCAGGTGTCAAATCGGGACGTCTTGCCGACCTTTGGCGGCCTTATTCCTCGTCCGGCGTCACCGAGTCCGGCAGGTCCGGGCCGCCGCAGCCGGTCTCGTGGTAGCCGGGGGGCGGGGTGAGGCCGGGGGGCTCCCGGTCGAGGTTCTCCCGCAGCACCTCGTGCCAGCGCACCTGCACGCCACGCTCGCGGTCGGAGAGGATGGCGTCGTCGTCGCGCCGCATCCACCAGACCTTGGGGGTGCTCCCGTCGGCGAGGGTCCAGCTGGTCACCAGCCCCTCCTCGCCGAGGCTCCCGTACCAGCGCCGGCCGTTGTCGTCTTTGAAGTCGAAGGTCCGGCCGCGCGGCTCGGCCGTGGGCGAGCTCTCGGCCGGCTCGGAGGGCACCCGGCCGAGCAGCAGCGAGGGGAGCGCCAGCAGCGGGAACGGCCCCAGGGAGGCGCCGGCCGCCTCGATGCGCCCGTCGAAGCGGCAGAAGGTGCGGTTGCGGTGGTTGAGGGAGACGCCGGAGTCGTTGACCACGTCCAGGCTCCAGAGCGCCCGGCCGAGCGGATCCACGGCCTGGATCTGGTAGCGGGCCGGCGACACCAGGCGGAGGGTGACCCGGAAGGAGCCCTCCCCCTCCGGTCCCGAATAGCTCACCCGGAAGAGCCGCTGCGAGCCGTAAGCCGCCTGGGGGATCTCCCACGGCGCGGTGCCGCGGACCGGCATCGGCGGCAGGATCTTGGGAACGGGGATCTTGGGGCCCGCGCAGGCGGCGAGAAGGGCCAGGAGGAGGAGCGCGCTCCTAGGAGTGCGGTGCCTTCCCCAGATCCCCCAGCTTGCGCCGGACCTGATCGGCGTTGTCCCCTCCGAGCTCGAGCGCCCGCTGGTAGGCCTGCCGCGCCCTCTCCTTCTGCCCCAACGCAACATAGACATCCCCCAGGTGCTCTTGCAAAGTCGCGTCCTCGGGCTCGAGACGCGCGGCCCGCTCCAGGTAGTTGCGGGCCTGCTCCGGACGGCCAAGCCGATAGTAGGTCCAGCCGAGCGAGTCGACGTAGGCGCCGTTGTCCGGGTCGAGCGCCACCGCCCGGGTCACCAGCTTCAGGGCCTCGTCCAGGTTCACCCCCGCTTCGGCGAAGGTGTAGCCGAGATAGTTTAGCGCGGCGTGGAAATCAGGATCGACCTTGAGCACGCGCCGGAATTCGTCGACCGCCTTGTCGCGCTGTCCGGAGCGCTCGTAGGCGGCCCCCAGCAGGAAGCCGGTGGGGGCCTGGTCGGGGTGCGCGGTGGCGAGCTTCTCCAGCACCGGGATCGACTGCTGGTACTTCTCCAGCCGCTGCCAGGCCTGGGCGGCCGCGAGCTGCGAATTCTCGTCCCCGGCGGCGAGCCCGGAGAGGACCTTCTGCGCCTCCGCGTCCCGGCCGGCCTTGCTGAGCACCTCGGCCCGCCGCGCGGCGATCACCGGCGACTCCTTCTCCTTGGCGAGCAGCGCCAGCGCGTCGTCGTAGCGCTTGTCGCGGGTCAGCGCCTCGACCTGGAGCCCCACCGCCGGCAGGCGGACGGCGTCGTCCGTGGCGGTGAGCAGCGGCTGCAGGATCTCGCCGGCCCGGTCCCACTGCTTGGCGCCGACGTAGATCTGGGCGGCTTCGAGGCGGATCTCCTGGGCCTCCTTGGTCTTGCTGTCCTTGTCCTCGGCCGCGGCGAGGTTGGAGAGCAGGCGCGCGGCGTCGTCCCGCCGGCCGGCGCGCTCCATCACCCGCGCCAGCGTCAGGGCGACCCCGACGTCCTTGGGATCGGTGTCGTGGAGCTTGCCGAGCAGGCTGATCGCCTCATCGTTGCGTCCCTGGGCGGTATAGATCAGCCCGCGCAGGAGGCTGATCCCCTGCGAGCCGTCGCCCCCCTCCTTACCCTCCTTCGTCTTGCCGCCGGTGGCGGGGAGGGCGTCGAGGGCCTTCAGCGCCTCGTCGAGATTGCCGTTCTGGTAGAGGGCCCAGGCGAGCTGGCGCTGGAGCCGCGGATCGTCGCGCACGTCCTCGGGCGCGCCGCGCAGGGTCTCCAGCGCCGCCGCGCTCTTGCCCGCCCGCGTCTGCAGGTCGGCGAGGGTCAGGCGGGCCTCCAGGGAATTGGGATCGAAGCCGATGATCTCCTGGAGCGCCTTCTGCGCCTCGTCCGGCTTGTTGGCCCGCATCAGCGCCTCGACCAGCAGGGCGTAGGCCATGCGCTGCTCGGGGACGTTGTCGATCAGCTCGCGGAAGACCTCGGCGGCCTTGGCCGGCTGCCCCTGGTCCATATAGATCCGGCCCAGGGTGAGGAAGGACTGCGCGTCGTGCGGATCGCGCTTGCGCACCTCCTCCAGGGCGTCGCGCGCCGTGGCCAGCGACGGGGGATCGACCGCCGCGAGGTCGAGGTAGATCTCGCCGGCGGCGCGCAGGACGTCCAGATTGTCCGGCGCCAGGTGGCGGGCCTCGGCGATCTTCTCCCCCGCCTTGCGCAGGGAGTCGTCGCGCAACGGCGCGCTGCGCTGGTACTGGGCCATGCGGTCCAGGAGCTGCGCGTGCTCGAGCAGCACGTAGGCGGTGTCCGGCGACTGCGGAGCGGCCTTCTCGGCGGCCTCGAACGCGGCGAGCGCGTCGTTGACCGCCCCTTCGACGGCGAGCAGCTTGCCGAGGGCGAACTGGTAGGAGGCCGCGGGCGGCAGCGCTTCCGGAGGAGGGGCGGCACCGGCGGCGGGCAGGAGGGACAGGGACAGGCTGGCGGCACAAACCGCGGATGCACAGAGCTTCACCCTTGCAGGATACCAGCGCCCCTCGGCGCTTTACAAGGCTATCGACACACTCCTATAATGTCGCCCTTGCGCTTAAATACAGACATCAGAACGAGTTACAGACGCGATCGAACAAGAGGCTCCGGAACAGGCTCAAACGCTTGAGGTAATCCGCGGTAAGACATGGCGAAGCTAGGACAGCTCCTCGTGGCGCGCGGCTGGATCACGGTCCAGCAGCTCACGCGGGCCTTGAAGAACCAGAACGTGGCCGGCGGCCGGCTCGGCACCTGCTTGCTGGAGATGGACGCGCTCGGCGAGGAGCTCCTCCTCAAGGGGCTCTCCGAGCAGCTCGGCGTGCCCGCGGCGGACGCCGACGAGCTGCGGGGGGTCCCCGACGAGGTGCTGGCGCTCGTCCCCGAGAAGCTGGCGCGCCGCCTCCACGCCGTCCCCTTCCGGGTGGAAGGCGGGCGGCTCGACCTCGCGCTGATGGACCCGCGCAACCTCTCGGCGCAGGACGAGATCGCCTTCGCCTCCGGCAAGCGGGTGAAGGTCTTCGTGGCCGAGGAGATCCGCGTCCTGGAGGCGCTCGAGAGGTACTACCACGAGGAGTGCCCCTCCCGGTTCGGCCTCGTGCTCGACCGCCTGAACCGCGCCCGCTTCCTCTGGGACAAGCCCGCCGAGAAGGCGCCGCCGCACTCGGGCGAGGAGCTGCTGACGCCGATCGACCACCCCTTCGCGCCGCCGCCGAAGATCGACCTGCCGCCGGACCTGCCGCCCCCCCCGGTGCTGCGGCCGGTGGCGCCGGTGAATCCCGACCTCTTCTCGGCCGCGGTGCTGTTCCCGCCCAAGCCGGCCCCGGCGGCCGCCCCGCCGACCGTCGCCCCCGGGGCCCCGGAGTCGCCGCCGGTAGCCGTGGCGCCGGCTCCGGCCGTGGCCGCGCGCACCACCCCGTCGAAGGCGGTGACGGTGCCCACCCCCAAGGTCGCCGCGGCGGCTGCGGTGGCGGCGCCGGCCGTCGAGCCCGAGCCCCCGCCGCCGCTCCCCACGCCCCTGCGCAGCCAGAGCGTCTCGCTGACGCCCGAGGAGCGGGCCGATCTCGGCGCCTTCGCCTACGTCGAGCCCGCCGGCGCCGACCGCTCGCTGCCGGCGCCCACCACGCTCGACGAGGCCGAGGAGGAGCTGGCCAAGGCGAGCGACCTCGAGGAGGTGGCGCGCCTGGTCCTCGGCTTCCTCGGCCGCGACCACCGCCGCGCCGCCCTCTTCCAGATCGGCCGCGAGCGGGTCACCGGCTGGCGCGTCCACGGCACCGGCATCGACCGCGAGGCCTTCGCGGCCTTCTCGATCGGCTTCGACCAGCCGTCGCTCTTCCTCAACCTGCGCCACAGCAGCGGCATCTACCTCGGCCCGCTGCCGCCGATGCCCGCCCACCGCCAGCTCGCCCGCACCTGGGGGGGCGACCTGCCGCGCGACTGCGTGATGCTGCCGGTGCGCATCAAGGACCGGCTGGTGATGGTGATCTACGCCGACGGCGCCACCCGGGGACCGATCGACCTCTCCCAGATGCAACGTCTCACCGCCGCCACCACCAGCGCCGTCGAACGGTGTATTCTCCAGAAAAAGGCCAAGGCCCAGTAGGATTTCCGTTTTGTTGACACTCCGCCAGACCCGTTCTAGACTCGCCCCCGTTTCGGAGCCGCAATGATCAAGTCGGACATCGTCGACCGCGTCGCGGAAATCACGGATGTGCCCCGGGTGAAGGCGGCGCAGGCCGTCGATACCATCATCGAAGCCATGAAGAGCGCGCTCTGCGACGGCAAGCGCATCGAGCTCCGCGGCTTCGGCGTCTTCCAGGTCCGCGACCGCAAGAAAGGCGTCGGTCGCAACCCCAAGACCGGCGTCGAGGTGGCGATCTCGCCCGGCAAGACGGTCCGCTTCAAGCCGGGCAAGGACCTCAAGAATCTCTGATTCCTGGGCGGGTGACCCGATGAGCGACGGAAGGCGGCCGGAGTCGCCGTTTTCCCACCCCCTCATCGAGCTGGTCCCCGCGCCCGGCGACGTCTACGCCCCCGCCCCGGTAAGGCCCCGGCGCCGGCTCTACGGCCGGGCGCTGCTCCTCTTCGCCCTCACCTTCCTCAGCGCTCTCACCATGAGCCCGGTGATGGTGATGAGGAGCCGCACCGACTACTTCACCGATCTCGATCCCCTCATCAGCCCGACCCTCGTCGCCACGGTCTGGCGCAGCCCGGAGCTGCTCAAGATCGGGCTCGCCTTCGCCATCCCGGCGCTCTTCATCCTGCTCTGCCACGAGATGGGGCACTACGTCGCCTGCCGGATCTACAAGATCCCCTGCACGCCGCCGTTCTTCCTGCCCGTGCCGGCCAACTTCGGCACCTTCGGCGCCTTCATCCGCATCAAGGCGCCGATCCACAGCAAGCGGCAGCTCTTCGACGTGGGGATCGCCGGCCCCATCGCCGGCTTCGTGGCGCTCGTCCCCTTCCTCTTGTATGGCATCGCGCGCTCCCAGCCGGTGCCCCTGAGCTCCGTGGGGAAGGGCATGGAGCTCTGGATGCTCGGGCACTGCCTGGCGATCGAGCTGGTGACGCGGCTGTTCCACGGCCCCCTGGCGCCGGGGATGACCCTCAACCTCCACCCCACGGCCCTCGCCGCCTGGCTCGGCCTGTTCGCCACCGCGCTCAACCTGGTGCCGCTCGGCCAGCTCGACGGCGGGCACATCCTCTACGCCGCCGTCGGCCGCGCCCAGCGGCGCCTCGCCCTCCCGCTCTGGCTCGGCCTGGCCGTGCTCGGCTATCTCTGGCCGGGCTGGCTGCTCTGGTGCCTGATCGTGCTGGTGATCGGCCTCTACCATCCGCCGGTCTACGACGAGAGCGAGCCGCTCGACGGCAAACGGCGCGCCCTCGCCTGGGTCGCCCTCCTGCTCTTCGTGCTGTGCTTCATTCCGGTGCCGCTGGATTACGTGGTGGTGCCGTAGGGCGGACGCCCGGGGATCAATGCGGATCAATGCCCGGGTGGGCCGCCTCGGCCTGCTCCTGGGCCATGGTAGCCCGAGCCGGAGCCGGCCTGGCCTGGCCCTGGGCCATCGAGGCCGGAGAGCGGGCCGAGGTGCCTGGGGTGAGGCCGCCGCGGCTCGCATTCGGGCCGCGACGGCCCGAGCCCGGGACCGCCCGCCTTCGTTCGGGCCGCCGTTGCCCGAATTTGGGCAGAGGCGGCCCAAACGGCGCGGAACGTCTCAGCCGACCCGCGAATTCCTAGAAATCCGCCACCAGCGTCACCGGGCCGTCGTTGACCAGGGCGACCTCCATCATCGCCCGGAAACGGCCGGTCTCCACGGGGAAGCCGCGCCGGCGGAGGTCCTCCACCAGGGCCTCGACCAGCGGCTGGGCCTCGTCGGGCGGGGCGGCGCGGTCGAAGGAGGGGCGGCGGCCGCGGGCGAGAGAGCCGGCGAGGGTGAACTGGGAGACGATCAGGAAGGCGCCGCCCACGGCGGCGGTGTCGAGGTTCATCTTGCCCGCGCCATCCTCGAAGACGCGCAGGCCGGCGAGCTTCTCGGCCGCGGCGCGCACCGCCTCGGGGCGGTCCCCCCGTTCGATGCCCACCAGCACGAGGAGGCCGCGACCGATGGCGCCGACCGTCTCTGCCGCGACTTTCACCGACGCCGAGCTCACCCTCTGTATGACAAGACGCATTTTTTGTCGTATAGTGGAGTGGCCCTTTCCCCTGCGGCCGCTCTCTGGCCCGCCACGCCTCCCCCCTCGGGTTGGCGGGACGCTGTGATACCGTAACCGATTCGAGAGGAGAAACGGATACATGGTCAACAAAGTGATTCTGATCGGCAATCTCGGCCGCGACCCCGAGGTGCGGTCGACCCCGTCGGGGCAGCCGGTTGCCAATTTCACCTTGGCCACCAGCCGCCGGTGGCGCGACAAGAACGGCCAGAAGCAGGAGCAGACCGAGTGGCACACGGTGGTCTGCTGGGGCAAGCAGGCGGAGATCGCGGGCCAGTACCTCACCAAGGGGAAGCAGGTCTACGTCGAAGGCCGCCTGCAGACACGCTCCTGGGACGACCGCAATACCGGCGAGAAGCGCTACAAGACCGAGGTGATCTGCGAGAATTTCCAGATGCTCAGCCAGCGCGGCGGCGAGTTCGAGCCCGCGGGGGCCGGCGGCGGCTACGCCGCCTCCCCCGCCCAGCCGGCCAGCGGCGGCGGCGCCTCCTACGACGAAGGGGGCTACGGCGGGGAGCCGGAAGAGGACGACATTCCGTTCTGAGGAAATCAAGGACCCAAAGGACGTTGGCTCCTCTGTCCTTTGGGTCCTTTGGGTCCTTTTTGTCTTCCCTAGATGCTTCCCCTCCTCCCTCCGTACAAAAGAGCAGAACGAAGCTCTGAGGGAGGAAAACCCACCATGCAGGTGATTGCGAAGCGCGCCGTCCTCGACGTTCTCTGCTTGCTCGCCCTGGCCGGCTCCGCCGGCGCGATCCCGCCGCCGTGGGTGCCGCTCGGCCCGTTCGGCGGCTCGGTCGCCACGCTCGCCGTGGCCCCGAGCGACGCCCGCACGCTCTACGCCACCCTGGACGGGCAGGGAGCCTTCCGGAGTGCCGACGGCGGACTCACCTGGACCCCCATCCACGGGGGAGTCGCCACCAGCAACGTGGCGTTCGATCCGGCCCGGGCCGGCACGATCTATCTTGCCACCGGTCCCGGCGGACTGCAGAAGAGCACCGACGGCGGCGGCCACTGGACACCCCTGCATCCCCCGCTCCGAGGAGCACAACCCGTACTGGCGGTCGCGGTGGACCCGGTCCGCTCCTCTCGCATCTACTTTGGGACGGCGAGCCAGGGGATCTGGCGCAGCACCGACGGCGGCGCCTCCTGGCAGCCGGCGCTGGCCGGTGCCGGAGCGATCCACGAGTTGGCCGTCTCCAGGACCGCCGGCATCGTCTACGCCGGCACCGATGCCGGCGTGCTCAAGAGCAACGACGGCGCCCTCTCCTGGCGGCCCGCGAGCCAGGGCCTGCCCTCCGGAACGGTGTCGGCCCTGGCCGTCGCCCCTTCCGACCCGAGGACGGTCTACGCGAGCGTCGACAACGGCGTCCACGAGGGCGTCTTCCGGAGCAAGAACGGCGGCGCCTCCTGGCAGGCGACCGCGGGACCGCCGCTGCCGGTGCCCCAGGGCCGGGTGCTCGCGCTGGCGGTCTCACCGCAAGCCCCCGCAACGGTGTGGGCGGGGACCGATCCGAGCGGCCTCTTCCGGTCCACGGACGGCGGCGCCCACTGGACCGCCGCCGGATTGCCACCGCAGGAGCAGAGGGTCCCGGCGATTGCCGTGGCCCCCTCCTCTCCCGGCCTCCTCTACGCGGGAGTGACCGCTCAGAGGATGGACCTGGGAGGCGTCTATGCCAGCGCCGACGGCGGCGCTTCCTGGATGCGCCGCAACCAGGGGCTCGCCGGCCTGGACGCGCGCGCGGTGGCGGTTCCTCCAGGCTCTCCGGGCGTGATCTTCGCCGGCCTCTCGGGCCCCGGGCTGTTCCGCAGCGGCAACTCCGGGAAGCGCTGGGCGCGGGTGGCGCTGCCGGGCCCCTCGCTGCCAGTGAACGGAATCCCCCTCGTGGACTTCGAGATCGCCCCATCATCGGTCTCCACCTTCTACGCCCTCGCCCTCTCCTGGCTCTGGCGCAGCACCGACGCCGGCGCCTCCTGGACCGAGGCCTTCGCTTCCCTGTCCGGGCCGTTCCTCCAGTTCCTGCGGGTCGATCCGGCGGACCCGTCGCGGCTCTGGGGGGGTTCCATTAACTCGCTCTTCAAGAGCACGGACGGGGGGGAAACCTGGGTCCCTCTGACGACGCCGGGCGTCCTGTGGTGCCAGGTCTTCGATCTCCAGCTCGCGCCCTCGTCCCCTTCCACCCTCTACTTGGCGGGCGCGAAGCTCGACAGCACCACGGGCTGCAAATTCACCACGGCCTCTCTGCTCCGCAGCACGGACGACGGCGCCACCTGGACCGAGGCCGACGCGGGTCTGGGCGCCCACAGCGTGACCGCCCTCGCCGTCGATCCGCTCGACCCGCGGCTCCTCTATGCCGGCACCGGCGGCGCCTTCATCTACCCCGGGAACGGCGTCTGGAAGAGCACCGACGGCGGTGCCTCCTGGGCCATCGCCGGCGACGAGCTGCAGGAACGGACTATCACCGCCGTGGCCGTCTCTCTCCTGTCCGTCGCCTGGGCGGCCACGGGCGGCTCGGTCTTCCGCGGCGCCGACGGCGGAGCGACCTGGAGCGACCGGACGGACGGGTTGCAGGCCGTCACGATCCACAAGCTGCTGATCGATCCGGCGGACCCGCGGCGCGTCTACGCCGCGACCTCGAACGGCGTCTGGGTGCTCACGGAAACGGACTGAAGGGTGTCCCGGCGTGGTACAGTTGACCCACTGATTTCGTTGTAGGTCTATATGTCGGTTCCTGGGAAGCGAGCGGGAGAAGACCCCGCGCTATGAGCGAATTGGAGAAGACCGCGCCGGAGCCTCCCCTGTGGCGGCGCATCTGGAGCGCCCCGGAGCCGGAGCTCTCGACCGCCGGCTTCGGCGGCGAGCTGCTGGTCGCCGGCGTGCGCCTGCTGATCGTCGTCGCCCTGCTCTACTTCCCCATCGACGCCGTGCTCCAGAGCTGGGGCGTCTCCGAGTGGCTCGCCCTGCCGACCACGGCGACCGTCGGGCTGATCCTGGGGCTCGCCCTCTACTCCTCCCGCCGCTGGGGGCGGAGCTGGATCGGCTTCGTCAGCAGCATCCTCGACATCAGCCTGGTGAGCGCCCTGCTCGCCGTCTTCCTGGCGCTCGACCGGCCGGAGGAGGCGACCAACAACCTGGGCCTGTTCCCGATCTATTTCCTGGCCATCGCCGCCACCAGTCTGCGCTACGACGCGCGGATCTGCATCGTCACCGGGGTGCTGGCGCTGGTCCAGTACTCGGCCGTGATCGCCTATGCCGATTGGCACTGGCACCAGCACGTCTCCTTCTTCGCCCCCCTGGCCCAGCTCGCCGGGGCGACCTTCATCGCGGCGACGATCGTGGTGCGCTCGCGCGAGCTGCGCCTGCTCTCGACCCGCGACCGTTTCACGGGGCTGCTCAACCGCGCGGTGTTCAACGAGCAGCTCGAGCGGGAGGTGGCCTTCGCCCGCCGCGAGGACGGCCGCTTCGCCGTGGCCATGCTGGACATCGACCACTTTAAAAAGTTCAACGACACCTACGGTCACGCCGGCGGGGACGAGGCCCTGCGGGCGGTGGCCCACACCCTGCGCGGCTCCTGCCGGGCCACCGACGTGGTGGCGCGCTACGGCGGTGAGGAGTTCGCCCTGATCCTCCCCGGCGTGATGAGCGGCCGGGCCACCGACCTGCTGGAGCGGTTCCGCCGGGTGGTGGCGGTGAAGGCGATCGCGCTGCCGGGGCGGTCGAAGCCCGCGAGCGTGACGGTGAGCATCGGCGTGGCCATCTGGCCGGACGACGGCGAGACCCCCGCCGACCTCCTCCGTTGCGCCGACGAGCGCCTTTATCAGGCGAAGGCCGAAGGGCGCGACCGGGTGATCGGCCCCACCCCCCACCACTTCCCCCGCCCGGCCGAGGAGGCGCGGCGGGTGGCGAGCACGGACTGACACGGACCCACACGGACAGGCACGGACGCCCACCCTCTTCTCTGCTCGTCCGTGCCTGTCCGTGTCAGTCCGTGCTCGTCCGTGTTCCCCCGCCCCCTTCCTGAATCTGCGCCAGCGCCTGCCGCACCCGCTCCAGCCGCTCCCCCTGGGTGTTGTTGCGCATGAAGTCCACGTACTCGCGGGCCGAGCGCAGGGTGATCAGGCGCTGGCGGTAGGTGTCGAGGCGGCGGTTGGCGTCGGTCATGCGCTCGGCGAGGGCGGGGTGGGCGATCCGCTCGACGACCTCGGGGAGGGCCTCCAGGGTGTGGCAGACCGTGAGCACGTCGCACCCGGCGGCGAAGGCGGCCTGGCAGCGCTCGGGGAGGTCCCCCCATTCGTCGAGGGCCTTCATCTCCATGTCGTCGCTGAAGGCGAGGCCGTCGAAGCCCAGGCGGCCGCGGAGCACGCCGCCGATCACCTCGGGGGACAGGGTCGCCGGCCGCATCGAGGGGTCGTAGGCGGGATAGAGGGCGTGCCCCACCATCACCGCCCCCGCGAGGCGCGACAGGGCCGCGAACGGCTCCAGGTCCGGCCGCAGCTCCTCGGCGGGAAGGTAGACGGCGGACATGTGGTAGTGGGTGTCCTCCCCCGCCCCGCCCAGACCCGGGAAGTGCTTGATGCAGCCGCCCGCGCCGCCGGAGTGGAGGCCGCGCAGGAAGGCCTGGGCGCGCGGGATGATCTCCTTCGGGGTCTTGCCGAGATAACGGCCGTCGAGGGGGTTGTCCGCCAATCCTCGATCCAGATCGACCACCGGCGCGAAATCGACGTCGAGATCGAACAGGCGCAGCGACTGGGCCACCCAGTTGCCCGCCTGGAGCGAGTAGCTGGGGGACTTCCCGGCCAGGAACGACGCGGCCGGCGCCGGCCCCACCACGTCCTTGAGCCGGTCCACCCGCCCCCCCTCGACGTCGATCGCCAGCACCGCCTCGGGGAGGATGCGGCGCAGCGCCGTCACCAGATCGTTGAGCTGCTCCTCGTCCTCGATGTTGCGTTTGAACAGGATCAGCCCGCCGGGCTGATGGGCGGCCAGGATCTCCGCCGAGGTCTTGTCCAGCTCCGGCCCGGGGATGCCCACGAAGACCTGGTCGGCGGGTCGCATGGGGAGGGATCTTACACCCCCGGCCCGAACCCTCACCCCTGCCCCAGAGGTGTTATCCGACCGATCCGTCGGATCCGACGGATCGGTCGGATGGGGTCAACCTCCCAGCCGCGACTTCAGGCTGTGCACCAGATTCAGCGCCGCCAGCGGCGTGAGCTGGTTCACGTCCACGTCCCGCAGCACCGAGGCCACGATCTGCTCCGGCGGCGCGAAGAGGGTGAGCTGGGCGGGCTCGCCAGGCTCCGGGGCATTCGGAGCGCTGCCGCGGGCCAGGCGGGGCTTGCCGGTGGGGTCGTACTCCTGGGACTCCAGGTTCGCCAGGATCTCCCCGGCGCGGTCGATCACCGCCGGCGGGAGCCCGGCCAGCCGCGCCACATGGAGGCCATAGGACTTGTCCGCGCTCCCCGGCACCACCCGGCGCAGGAAGACGATGCGGTCCTCCCACTCCTTGACGGCCATCGTCCGGTTCACCACCCGCGGCAGCAGCGAGGCCAGCTCGGTCAGCTCGTGGTAGTGGGTGGCGAACAGGGTCTTCGGCCGCCGGTGCTCGTGGAGATACTCGACGATCGCCCAGGCGAGCGACAGGCCGTCGAAGGTGGCCGTGCCGCGGCCGACCTCATCCAGAATCACCAGGCTCCGCTCGGTCGCATGGCGGAGGATGTTCGCCGTCTCGATCATCTCCACCATGAAGGTCGACTCGCCGCGGGCCAGGTCGTCCGAGGCGCCTACCCGCGTGAAGATGCGGTCGCAGACGCCGATCACCGCCTCGTCGGCCGGCACGAAGCTGCCGGCCTGGGCCATCAGGACGATCAGCGCCACCTGCCGCAGATAGGTCGATTTGCCCCCCATGTTGGGGCCGGTGAGGAGGACGATCCGCGCGGCCTCGCCGTCCAGCTCGGCGTCGTTGGGTACGAAGGCGTCGCGGCTCGCCTGCTCGACCACCGGATGCCGGCCCTCGCGGATGATCAGGGGCGCCCCCGCGTCGCCCATCTTCGGGCGGACGTAGCGGTTGCGGGCCGCCACCTCGGCGAACGAGGCGAGGGTATCGAGCGCGCCCACGGTCTCTGCGAGCTCGATCAGCCCGGCCGACTCGGCGGCGATCCTCGAGGTCAGCTCGCGGAAGAACCGCTGCTCCAGGGCGATCTGCCGCTCCTCGGCCGAGAGGATCTGCTCCTCCAGCTCCTTGATCTCGGGGGTGACGTAGCGCTCGGCGTTGACCAGGGTCTGCTTGCGGATGTAGTCCGCGGGCACCCGCTCCTGGTTCGCCCGCGTGACCTCCAGGTAGTAGCCGAAGACCTTGTTGTAGCGGATCTTGAGCGAGGAGATCCCCGTGCGCTCGCGCTCCCGCACCTCCAGGGCCAGGATGTGCCGCTTGCTGTCGCGGGTGAGCGAGCGGTAGTGATCGAGATCGGGATCGACTCCGGCGGCGATCACGCCCCCCTCCTGAAGGTTGGGCGCCGGCGCCGCCTCCAGGGTGCGCGCCAGCTCCGCGTGCAGCTCGGGCAGGGGGTCGGTCTCGGCGAGCCGTTCGAGCAGGGGCGCGGCGCCCGGATCGGTGGCGGCGAGGGCGGCCAATTCATCGAGGATGGCCGGCGCCTCGGCCAGGGCGTCGCGCAGGGCCGCGGCCTCGCGGGGGGTGAGAGTGCCGAGCACGGCGCGGGCCACCAGCCGCTCGGGATCGGCCATGCGGGCCAGCCGCTCGCGCAGACGCTCCCGCCGGGGGTTGTCCGCGGCCAGCATCCCCACGGCCCGATGGCGTTCCGCGATCTCTTTCGGATCGACCAGGGGGCGGCGGAGCCACTCGCGGAGGGTGCGGCCGCCGGGGGCGGTGACGGTGCGGTCGAGCACGGCGAGGAGGGTGCTCCGCCGCCGGCCGGTGCCGGCGGCCGAGGCGCGCTGGCCGGCGAAGACCTCCAGGTTGGCGAGGGTGGAGGCGTCGAGGATCAGGCGGTCGCCCGCCTCGCGGACGGCGATGCCGCGCACGTGGGCGAGGCCGTTCCGCTGCGTCTCCTGGGCGTAGGCGAGCGCCGCCGCCGCGGCCTTGACCGCCGGCTCCCCCTCCTCCAATCCGAAGCCGCGCAGGGTGCCGGCGCCGAACTGCCGGAGCAGCAGCTCGCCGGCCCGCTGGGGATCGAACAGCCGGTCGCCGGCGAGCGGCGTGCGGCAGGGGCAGTCGCGCTCGGCCCAGTCGGTGATCTCCATGGGGAACCCCTCTTCGCCGCGCTCGGAATGGAAGAGCACCTCGCGGGGGCGGAGGAGGGCGAGGTCCTCCACCGCCTCCTCGGGGGTGCGCCAGCGGCGGACGAAGAAGGTGCCGGTCGAGAGGTCGAGGAAGGCGCCGGCCCCGGCCTCGCGGTCCCAGACCAGGCCGGCGAGGAAGCTCTCCTCCTTGCCGTCGAGCAGGCCGGGATCGGAGACCGTGCCGGGGGTGACCACGCGGGTGACCTCGCGCTTGACCAGCCCCTTGGCCTGGGCCGGATCTTCCACCTGGTCGCAGATCGCCACCTTGAGCCCGGCGGCGAGGAGCTTGCCGAGATAGCCCTCCAGGGCGTGATGGGGGACGCCGCACATGGGGGCCTCGTTCTCGCTCCCCCGGTGGCGGGCGGTGAGCTGCACCTCCAGGATGGGGGCCGCCTGGCGGGCGTCCTCGAAGAACATCTCGAAGAAGTCTCCCATGCGGTACATCAGGAGGGCGTCGGGGTGCTGCGCCTTGACCTCCAGGTACTGGCGCATCATCGGAGTCAGGGACGTGACGGGCAGGCTGGACATGCGGGGGGAAGTATACGTTGCGAGAAGAGAGAAAAAGAGCCCCGGCCCGGGCGGCCGCGATATATTCCCTCCATGCACCTCCTCGCCCTCGACACCGGCTCGCCGCTCGTCAGTGTGGCCCTGGCACGGGACGGGGCGGTGGCGGCCGCGCGGTCGGTCGAGCAGGAGCGCTCCTCCACGCGGCTGCTGGAGATGGTCCAGGAGGTGCTCGACGAGGCGGGGATCGGGAGGGGCGATCTCGGTGCCATCGCCGTGCTGCGGGGCCCGGGGAGCTTCACCGGCTTGCGGATCGGCCTCGCCACCGCGCTCGGGCTGCATCAGGCGCTGGGGATTCCCGCCACGGCCCTCCCCTCCCTCCAGGTTTTGGCTCTCGCGGTGGCCCTCTCAGGGACAACCGGCGGCCGGGTGATCGCCGCCGTGGACGCCCTACGGAGCGATTGGAGCGCGCAGGCCTTCGTGGAGGGGCGGCCGCTCGGAGAGATGGAGCTGGTCCCCGGTACCGAGCTGCCGCGGCTGGCCGGCGGGGAGGGGGCGGTGGTGACCGGCTTCGGGGTGTCCCGGCTGCGGGAGATCCCCGGCTGGCCCGCGGATCTGCGCCTCCTGGAGCCGGGGCCGCTCGCTCCGGCGGCGGCGGTCCTGGCGGCCTCGCCTGAGACGGTGTGGGACCCGGCTCTCCTCACCTCGGCGATCTACTCGCGTCCGCCGGCCATTACTCTCCCCAAAAAGCGTCTTCCTAAACCTCGCGTGCCCGCGCTGACGTGACCGCGCCCGAGCCTGCAGTCCGCTCCGCCTGCGAGGCGGATCTCGATCGTATCGTCCAACTGGAGGATCTGGCGTTTCACGACCCGTGGCCGCGCGAGATGCTGGCCTACGAGCTGGCCCACCCCCACGCCGTGCTGCTGGTCGCCTCCAAGACCGAAGGGGAGCCACCGGACGCCTACGCCGCCTTCCGCCACGCGGTGGGCGAGGCGGAGCTCCTGCGCGTCGGGGTCGACCCGGAAACCCGCCGCCAGGGGCTCGCCCGGGCCCTGCTCGAGGAGGGGCTGGAGCGGCTGCGCCGGCTGGACGTCCAGGTCTGTTTCCTGGAGGTCCGGGTGGACAACCAGCCCGCGATCGACCTCTACGAGAGCCTCGGCTTCTCCTGCACCGGCCACCGGAAGGGGTATTACCGGGACGGGACGGACGCGCTGATCTTCGTGCTGGGAATATGAATGAGATCATGATCTGACCGCTTTACTTCCGCCGCCCTCTGTTGTATCGTGGGTTAACAGAGCGGCCGGAGCCGTTCCGGCCTCCAAACGAAAACGGCCCGAAGGTGAGCGGGAACTCCCCTCCGAGCCTGACCACGCAAAGGAGAACAGTCCTATGCATGGCTTCACCGATTCTACCCTTCCCTCCTCCCCCAACGCCTTCACCTCCACCTTCCTTCAGCGTCTGGGCGAGCGCGACGAGCCCCCGGCGGCGGGCGAGGCCGACGCGGCGGGCCCGTGGCACGTCGAGGAGATCCCCGGCGAGGGGTTCGGCCTGTTCCGGCTCGGCGAGAGCCGGGAGCGGGGATCCCGGCCGGCGGCGGTGTTCCGGCGGCGCTCCCTGGCGCTGCTGGCGGCGGCGGTCTTTCCGGGCACCGGCCGGGAGGCGGCGTTCCGCCTGGCCAAGGAGACCGGGCCCGCGGGCTTCGCCATCGAGGCGGGGAACGGCGGCGAGGTCGTGGGCTTCTCCGCTCTCTTCGATGAGAGCCTGATCTCCTCCCTGCACGTGGCGGAGAGCCTGGCGCGCTCCCCCGAGTCGCTGGCGACCTTCCTGGAGGCGGCCGGCCAGGTGGCGCTGGAGCGGGCCGGGGCGATCCTGGATCAGCGCGTCTGACCCTCACTCCCCCAACCCCCTCTCTCCCGGCCTCCCCCCCATCCCACCGGGAGAGAGGGGGCTCAAAACACTCTCCGGCAGGCTTCTCCCTCTTCTCCCGTCAGGTCGGGGGGGAGGCCGGGAGAAGAGGGCCGGGGTGATGAGGGCCTACCTTGATCCCCCCGCACCCCGGTGTTATTCTCGGGTCGGCACGCATGCTGACACTTCTTCCCATCACGGCCAGCCACACCCAAGGGGGATTGGGGCGTGACCGTGTCCCGGAGCCGGTCGCACGGTGAGCCCGCTCGCCGCCGGCCGTCCTCGTCTCTTCTTCCATTCGCAGGTACCGGTCCATGACGGACCGCTTTCCTCGTTTCATCGAACACTTTTCGAACAGGCAAAGGAGGCAGACGTATGTCTCAACACGACGAGCTCAAGGCGGAGCTGATCAAGACGGATGACGAGTTCCGCCGCCTCTACGAGGAGCATCAGGCCTACGAGAGGCGGCTTCAGGAGATCAACCAGAAGTCCCTCCTCTCCCAGGAGGACGAGATCGAAGAGAAGAAGATCAAGCTGCACAAGCTGGCGCTCAAAGACCACATGGAACAGATCCTGCGAGCGCATCGCGAGACGCGGGTCTCGGCCTAGACTTTCGCCGGGGCTCCGCGCAGACTCCGAGCCCGAGCCCGAGAACGACCGGAGCCCTTAACGATGAAGTTTGCGAAAGAAGGCTGGCCCTTCGTCCTCCCCTTCTGGTTCCTCGCCGGGCTGCTCTTCTACTTCGAGCGGCCCGGCTGGGGGTCCACGGCGCTCGTCGTAGGCCTCCTCGTCCTCCTCTTCTTCCGCGATCCCAAGCGCGTCTACGAGGGGGACGCGGGCACCGTGCTGGCCCCCGCCGACGGCCTGATCACCCGCGTCGACACCCTCGAGGACCCGGAGATCGGCCCGGGGCGCTA
Source organism: Thermoanaerobaculia bacterium (assembly GCA_036497345.1). Taxonomy (GTDB): domain Bacteria; phylum Acidobacteriota; class Thermoanaerobaculia; order Multivoradales; family UBA5704; genus DATARR01. The sequence continues at coordinate 142 of DASXJP010000388.1, read as the reverse complement.
CCAGCGCATCGTCACCTTCCTCTCGGTGTTCGACGTCCACGTCCAGAAGGTCCCCGCGGCGGGCGAGGTGATCGCCTCCCGCTACAGCCGCGGCCGGAAGGTGGCCGCCTTCCGGGAGAACGCCGGGGAGGTCAACGAGAAG